>DOCI01000013.1:0-19931 GCA_003503535.1 Planctomycetaceae bacterium | reverse complement strand
TTCCGCTGGAAAATGTAAAAGAGTGACGCTCTTCATGAACTGGGGTTTCGAAAGCATTTAATTTACAAAATCGATATCGCGAGCGGAAAGAGTTCATGAAAATTATTGCTTTAACAATCCTGCTTGTGTTGAATTTGAGTTCAACCCAGTTCACTCAAGCTGACGAAAGGATTACGGAAGATCATATCCGTAATACAATCGAGAAAAGTTTGCCTTATCTCGAAGAGGCAGGCGTCTCCTGGATTGAGGACAAAAAATGTGTCACCTGCCATCGAGTCAGCTTTCAGACCTGGAGTTTCAACAAGGCGGCATCGGCAGGGTTTCCAGCAACTGCTCAGAAGTCTAAGGAGTGGCTTGACTGGTCGATTGCGAAATCTGTTGAACCGAACGAAGACGGGACGGCTCTTTCCGGCGAGACGAATGTCGATGGACTTGCTCAGTTAATCATCGCCCATCCTGATGGCTCGTCCGTTCCACTTCCTGCAGAGGCGAGGCAGCAGTTTGTGGAAATGATTCTTAAAACTCAGTTGGAAGATGGCTCATGGAAACCAGCCGGACAACTGCCGATGCAGAAACGTCCTGCTGCAGAAACCGCTCAGGTCAGTACCATGTGGAATCTCATCGCTCTGCATCAGGCTGGCAATAATGAACAGATTGAAAAAGCAGATGCGAAGGCGAAAGAGTGGCTGGCAAAATCTACACTCGGCTTAAGCACAGAATGGTACGCGGTTCAAATACTGCTCGCGGACATCACAGGTGAGACGGAACGTGTGCAATCTGCAATCGAACAGCTCAAATCGTTTCAGCAGGAAGACGGCAGCTGGGGCTGGTTAACCGCAGAGCCTGGTGATGCACTGGCGACGGGTCAGGCCCTCTATGCACTCAAACAAGTCGGCGTTTCCAATGACGATCCTTCCATTCAAAAAGCGATCCACTTTCTGACATCTACACAAGCGGAAAATGGTTCATGGTCGGTCCACGGAACAAAGGCGAAGAAGAAAGAGAACGTAGAAGAAACCGCCGTCTACTGGGGAACGGCCTGGGCGACAATCGGACTGCTGGAAACTCTGGAGAAGACAAATCCGTAATTGCTGTTGAAGTTCGTCACATCTGTCATATGAATGAAGAGTAAAGAAAAAATTGGCTTCACTTCAGTCACAGTGATAATTCCATTACAGACTTTCCATTCTTTCCCCAAAAACAGAAAAGACGATCATGGATCTGCAACTTAAAAATAAACGGGCTCTTGTCACTGGTAGCACGGCTGGAATTGGAAATGCCATCGCCACTTCTCTGGTTCGTGAAGGAGCAGAGGTAATTGTGAACGGTCGCTCTCAAGAGTCTGTCGACAAAGCCGTTGCCGAACTGGAAAAGATGGGCAGCGGAAAAGTTCTCGGCTTTGCTGGAGATTTGAGCACCGTCGAGGGAGCCGAGGAGATCGCTAGGGAGTTCCCGGATGTCGAAATTCTGGTAAACAATCTGGGGATCTTTGAGCCAAAGGCGTTTGAAGAGATTCCCGATGAAGACTGGATTCGCTTCTTCAAAGTGAACGTGCTCAGCGGGGTGCGACTTTGCCGGCTCTACTTGCCTTCAATGAAGCACAAAGACTGGGGCCGCATCATTTTCATTTCCAGTGAAAGTGGCATCCAGATTCCCGAAGAAATGATCCACTATGGCATGACAAAAACCGCTCAAATCGCAATTGCTCGAGGACTGGCTGAAACCGTGTCGGGAACTGGCATCACGGTCAACAGCATCCTCCCCGGTCCGACCTCATCCCGCGGCGTCAAAGAGTTCGTCGGCAAACTCGCTGAGGAAGAAGGAAAATCATTCGACGAATACGAAAAAGAATTCTTCAACGAAGTCCGCCCAACCTCCCTCATCCAACGCTTCGCCACACCAGAAGAAGTCGCTTCGTTGACGACTTATGTCGCCAGTCCACTTTCCTCGGCTACGACGGGAGCAGCTTTGCGAGTTGATGGCGGGGTTGTGAAGAGTGCGTTTTAATTTTAAACGCTTTTGCTTCTCAATAGGGCGGGAGTAGTCGTCGGAATCCGTGTAGTATCACGATGACCAGAAAGAAGAGGTTGCGAAGCAGGACGGCAATAAAATTGAGCTTGATCGGCTCCATCGGTTTCGAATGATTCTTAGAATCGGCCAGTTGATCGGCCAGTCTTCGCATCCAGTTGACACTCCTTGGCCATTCCCAGAGCTTGGAAAGCCACTCTTTGGGAATCCCTTCCTCTCCAACTCCACAGCCGACTATCCCTCCGACAATAGCAGCCGTCGTATCGGCATCGCCCCCGCATTCAATGACACACATCACCGCTGCTCGATAATCTCGCGGATGCGATAACCAGGCGTGAATGGCGACGGGTACTGTGTGATAGGTATAGCCCGTCACGCCCTTTTTAAGTCCAAGTCCCAATGCAAAATTTTGAGTCGATTCTTTTATCGAGACACTTACAACAGCAGCCTGTATTAAATAATTCAGCTCTCTATTCGAATCAATCTGTTCTGGTTTCCGTAATTTGTGCTCTTCTTCAGTCATCGCGTCAAAGTTTATTTGAAGCTGATTGCTCATTCGATTGATGATCAATTTGAGCTGACTCAAGTATTTCAGAGCATCGACAGGTTTTGGCTGTCGAGAATGGTGGGCTGCTAAAGCGACGGCAATTGCTCCCAAAGCTGCTTTCATGTCTAAATGCGTAATACGAGATATTTCCCAGGTAAACATCTCAAGGTCTTCAAGATCATCAATCACTGCTCCAATAATCGCTGCTCGCATCGCTGGGCCATTTCCAGCTGAGTAAACTCCACTTGTTGCTGGTGAATAACCAATCCACAACTTCAGACACGCTCTCAAGGTTGCACGACCTATCCCAGCAGGCAGTGCCAGAACCCACCAACGCAGTCGGCAGGCAAAATCCTGAGGTAGTGTCTCCAAATCAAAATTCGTAGCAATCAACGATTGAGCGACCAGACACGTATGTTCGGTATCATCCGAAACCATGCCGCGTCGGAAAAAGAAACGATACCGATCCAGAGAGCCGAGCATTTTTTGTGCTCGCCGAGGAGAAACACCTTCATAAGGTAACCCCAAAGCATCCCCCACAGCCGTTCCCAGAATGCAGCCTCTGAGGTGTGATTTAGTCATGTTAAAGTGGCTTTAGTGCTACTTGTTAATGAATTGATATTTTCTATTTCAAATGGAAAGTATTGTAATCATTCTCATGCGTACATCACATCGGTTCTCAATACATATTTGATTCCGCTTTCCAGCATCGCTCCTTCATGAAGTTGGCGATGATAGAAAACCAGAGCCGTGCCCGTTTTTGGCCAGACGGAATGACGCTCCGGTTCAAAGAAACGTGTCAAACCTCCCTGATAGTTATCGTTCAGATAAATCAGAAATGAGAATTCACTTCGCTCACCGTTACTTCGGTCAAAGCGTCCGTCATAATGAGGGGCAAAGCGTTGTCCGAATTCATAACGATAAAATCGAAATCGTTCATTGAATCCGATGATTTCCCGGTTAAACCAGGTAGGGACCAGTAGCGGCTTTGCTCTTTCATAAAGTCGAGCTGCGAGCTCTTCATCGGTATGCAGGATTCGAGAATTATTCCGAACGTCTTTGCGCATTTCAGGCCCGGACGATGTGCTGATGGGAGCTTCCGAAAAGCCGATCGATTCTGAGAGCGCAATATAATCGGTGCATTCCTCTGGAGTGAGGAAGTCCTCGATGAGAAAAATAGAGTCCCGTTTCAGATCGATTCGCTGCATGCTAAAGTCATTTCAGTCAAAATAAATATTTGGTAGACATCTCGATAGTTTCGACACCGTTAGACCTCCTTATGTTCAGAGTGATCAATGAACCTGGCACTGCGATGATATTCACTCAGAACTGTTAATGATTTCAGTGTATAAGTAAAGGAATTCAATTCATGGATAATCCGTTACGAATTGGTGACACGGGAAAAACTGTTGGATCACTGAAACCGGCAGGAAAAATCGAGGTGAATCAAAAGATTTTCGAGGCACGATCCGAAGGGAATTGGATTGATTCCGATACGAAAGTCGTCATCGCGGGAGGAGAATCTCAATGCCCCATCGTGAGAGCATTCGATGAAAGTGAGTTTGAGATCACTAATCAGGGGGAGCTTTTGGCTGAATCTAAAGTCTCAGAGATAACTCCTCTGGAATATCCTTCGAGCTGGGTGGAGAAAGTCAACTACACACTTTGCGGTGTAATATTTGGGGTTTTGATAATTGGCTACGCTCTCATTTCAGGCGAACCATTGACATTATCTGCCTTCTTTTTACCTGTTGCGGGAGGGATTTCTGGTCGAATTCTGCAAAGGTTCGTCGCCATGCCGGCTGAAGTCGCGGCTCCTCGCGAAAATCATCAGACTCAAGCGGAGTGGATAGCGGCCACATGCGTTGCATTTACAATGCTCGGTGTACTGATCGCTGTCACTTCGGATCTGGGATTTCCTCTTTCCGCACTTTGTCTGTTCGCAGGCACACTCACTGGTGGACTTATTTCCTGGTTCTTCCTGCTGGTTGGGAATGTTTAAATTCTTTATTGTCGATCTTACAACACCAAACTCATCTAGGCCTGTTTTTCCAGATCGATTACAGTTCTGGATACTGAAATCAAAGATCGACAGAATTGAGGTTAAGTCCTGACACCACAACGGTTTACAGCCTCGATTCTTTGGCCCTGCGGAAGGAGTCGCAGTTATGCTCGGTACGGAATTGAATGTTGAAGCTTATATGAATCGTTTTGGCGAGTTGCTGAAACAACTCGATGCCTCTCAAATTGTCGGTTTGAGTGATGCGATTTATCAATGTTACGAGCAGGGAACGACCGTTTTCATCTGCGGCAACGGCGGCAGTGGCTCGAATTCGTCTCACTTTTGTGAAGACCTTGGCAAAAGTACGCTCGATCCTAAAGACTTCGAGAACGATGACGTCAAACGTCTTCGAGTGATGAGTCTGACCGACAATACCCCCTACATTCTGGCTTGGGGCAACGATGAAGGCTTCGATCGGATTTTCGTCGAACAACTCAAAAACTTCGCTAAGCCGGGCGATTTGCTGATTGCGATCAGCGGCAGTGGAAACAGTCCGAATATTCTTAAGGCGGTGGAATGGTCAAATCGCCATCAGATCACTACCTGGGGTATCACTGGATACACGGGCGGAAAACTGAGCGAATCGGCTCAGCACGAACTGCACGTTCCGCTGGATGACATGGGGATGGTCGAATCCGTCCACATGCTCGCTTTCCACTGGGTGCTGAATGATGTGCATGCGAAAATCAACAGTGTCGGACGTTATGATAGCAAATCTGCACCTCAGACATTGCCATTGCGTAAGGCTGCGTAAGTCATGAGATTGAGGCGAGCCGAGTCAGTAATGACTCGGGTTTTCTCATGATCATTGTGCGATTGTTCAATTTGTATTTTGGGGATGACTCGAACCCACCCGAGCCATGACTGGCTCGGTTCGCCTGATGAAGGTTTAGGAAGTCGTTTCTAACTGAAAAAACTCGGCCGTTTTTTCCGGTGTCGCTTCAACGATCATCACATTCTGGCTCATCATCGATTCTGATCCGCCCGTGGACGTGACGAGACGGTAATCTTTTTCTTTGCGTGTTGTGAGCAGCACACATCGTGTTGTGCCGGATTGACGTTGGAGGATTTCCTCCTGAATATCAGCGGGCGAGAATTTCATGCCCGGTTCTGCTAAGGCAAGTTGATCGAGCCAGCCGTGCATCTGATCGGTGCGTGATCCACGAATCCATTCGGTCCGTTCTGCTCCAAAGCAGACGAAATCGAGTTGTTGCGGGCCGCACTCCTGAATGTGTCCCCAGCCAATAGTCGCCGCTAACGAGGCTGCATTTTCGACGACTTCCCGATTGAAAATATCCTGACCGGGTTTTGCGTCTTTCGTCCACAGGTCGAGAATCAGCAGGAGACGGCGGTCTCGGTTTTGTCGATATTCTCGAACCATTAATTCATTGCGACGAGCCGTCGTTTTCCAGTGGATCGAGCGTAATTCGTCGCCGGGGCGATACTCTCGAATGCGATGAAACTCATCCTGATGAGCGCCGGATCGACCTCGGGCTGTTCTGCTCGATTCCTGGCCATCGGAAATTCGACGTTTCCACCAGGCTGCGATGTGACCGATGCGTGGGTAAACGAGCAGGTCGTCGTAAGTTTCCATTTGCCGTCCCCGTTCGACGATGCCGAGAGGGAAACGAGAAACAATTCGCGTAGGGCCTAAACGGTAGCGTCCCCTTTGAACAAAGCGAGCCTGATAGCGACCGGTACGGGATTGTCGTGCTGGAACCTGTGCGAAGATTAATTTTCCATTGAGCATTTCCCGCGGCCCAATGATGCGATCTTCGACAGTGACGAGGCAACAGGAAAGAATCCGTTTTCGGTTTTCCAGACAGATGTCAATAGAGACGGTTTCACCAGCCATAATCCGTTCGGGAAGATGCCTTTGGATTTGCAGACGGCGAGTCATGGCAAACGAAACGCCACCGTTGACAATGAAAGGTCCAGCCATCAACGCGAAGATCAGCATCAGAGTGTTAGTCTTCCCGAATAACGCTCCCAGTAACATGATGATCGCCATGAGCAGATACATCTGACCTTCGATGGGCAGTTTCCAGAGGTTTTTTGCCGGAGAATTTTTGCGGGATTTTTTACGAAGAGGCAGGTGATCATTCCGCTCCCATTCAGATTGCCCCTGCAGCTCGAGGAGTGTTTTCATCCCCCAGACGGAAGTCAGGAGCATGAACAGATAGGCCAGCCACATGAAAGGCCACCACAGGGTGCGATTCAAAATACCGGTGGCCAGTTCCGTAAGCAGAATCCCCATTCCAAGAATCATCGCGCCCCAGGCAGCAACGATCAGATATCGGGAATTGGTCTCGGAAACAGACATAGCAAATTTATTTCAATGGTTCGAATTCCATGTGGACAGAATTCTATAACTCGATATAGAAAATCCCTGAACCTGTAGGCACAAAGTTTTCGCAATTCTCTCATAAAGATTGGCTCGGGCAAAGGGACTCGGCGTAATTTTGCAGGGCATTGTTGAATAAGTAAGTATTAATATTAATGAGGGAAGCTTTGTGAATGTGAACTTTATTTCAAAAAAACTTGATTTGACTTTGCATTCTTTTTATTCTCATGTTTCAGAAATTGACTTTAGAATGATAATGAACTCTGCCTGCCATTACCCTTATTAGGAAGTGGGACAATATTTGAGTTGTCCTGTTGCCAGTGTTAGCCTCCATGAGCAACCCCTTTGCCTCTGATGAATATGGACGTCCCCCACGCCATACTGTTCCACCGGACAGCACGCAGCATGGGGCATATTCCTCTGATAAAATGAGCGTCGTCAATCCACCGTCCAAATCGATGGATAAGCTGGTCTTTGGCTTGATCTCGTTTGGGCTGGTGATGATCGTGTTTGTAGTGATGTTTACATTGCTAAGGAATATTTCACCAGATGCTGTGACCCGATTGACACCAGAAGGAACGATTTCTGAAGAGGCCGATCCCTCTGCAACCGATCAGGAGACTGAAATCCGCGGGGATTGATCTGCCATGGCTGGAATTCAAAGTTGACTCTCGGTCAGGTCAGGGAGTGCTTGCGACTAGTCAGTCCTCTTGCTGAGTTTCCTCTGCATCTCCGATGCGCAACTGGTTGATTTTGCGATAGAAGTTTGTCCGGTGCAGTCCCAGAAGTTTTGCCGCTTCGGTCATATTTCCTTCCGATTTTGAAATAGCTGCCCGGATGTAGGCTCGCTGAAAATCCAATGTCGCATCAGCCAGTGTTGCATCTTCGGATTCGGAATCAAGTTTTTGCGGCACCTGCAATTCAATAAACAAATCCGCAGAGGCCACAACAGGTCCAACTCCCTGCCAGGTCAGTCGTTGAATCACAGACCGCAACTCCGCTGCATTTCCCGGCCAGCGATATTGCAGTAACAATTCGCAGGCATCGGCTGACAATTCTGGAGTTTTTTTCCCCGAATTCTGGAATGACTCACGGAGAAAGTATTCTGCCAGAGGAAGAATATCGTCCGTCCGTTGACGTAGCGGGGGAATGTGCAATGCACAAAGTGAAAACCTGCGAAACAGATCCTCCCGGAAATTTCCCGCTGCGACCTCTTTATTCAAGTCGGAAGTAGACATCACAATCAGCCAGCAGGGATTGTGAGACTGGAACTGATTTTCAATCGTTTTCAGTTGTTCCACAAGTTGGCTTTGCATGACTTCCGAGAGACGATCGACGTTTCGGAGCAGGAGTGATTGACTGCTGATGCTGAGATTGAGCACGTCAGAAAATGAAGCCCAGTTCTGTTCTAAATTACTTGCTTCAAATTCAGAAATCAAACTTTGCGAAACCTCTCGCATTCTGGCCAGATGCAGAGCGATGGTCCGCTTGCCAACACCTTGCAGGCCGGAGATCCAGAGCGGGTATTCCCCTTTGATTAAACTGCTCGCCTCATTATGCACAAATGAAATTGTATCGCTGTTGCCAATGAGTGGCCTGCAATCCTGTTGCTGTTTGAGGGCACGCTGCTCCAGATCTTTCTTCTGGAAATTTCTTAGGAGAGGAATAAATTGATGAGTCAGGAATACATCAAGGACTTTCCAGTCCATCTGCCCGGGAGTTTGTCCTCCTGATGCGGGACGATCGATCTTCAGGTGAAGTGGTGAGTTCTTGGAAATCGCTGGACTTCGCCAGAGGACTTCCCGTTCATCATGCTCGTCAACTTGAGTGGAACCTTCAGAATCAAATTCGACTCTCAGATGGTTGAATCCAAATGTTTCTTGCAATTGATCGGCGAGCATCTCCAGAAGTTGAGAGACCGTGGAAGCGTTACTCCATTCATGTGCATGTTTCTCCAGTTCAAGCCTCAAATCAAGTTGCTGGTGCTTTTGCTGATTTCGAATCACAAGTTGCAAAAAGGCGGAGAAAAGATCACGAACCGCTTCAATGGTAGGGAGATCCTCCCAAAGCAATTTTCGTCCGACGAGCCGGAGTACAATGGAATCGAGTCGATCTTCTGCTGAGGAAAAAGGGAGCAAAAACTGTCCCCAGCCTTGTGCAGGTTCATCCGACAGATACAACGTTTGGTTTCGTTCGAGCACCTCTTCAAAATAATTGGCTGCCAGCGGAACAAGTGAGCGGCCGCCGACGCCTTCCGTCAGTTTCCATTCGCTATCGAAATCATAGAGCCCAACGGCTTGAACTCCGAGATGCCTTTGCAGGATCGTCAAGCATTCATGCAGCAGTTCCGAGTCGGTCCGATCCACGAGTTCAGAAAGCAACTCAGTCAATTCCCGATTCAGTTCCAACAACATCGCCGCGTCTGCCATGTCGCCTGGAACGGGTTCCATCGAAGATTTTGACCAGTGAGTATGAGAACGTTTCGGCATAAAAGATATCAGTAATCAGAGCACTGTTTTTATAAGCTTGGATAAGGCCAATAAAGCTAAAAAATTAAATATTTAACTGAAGTTTTGCAAATTTCAATAAATCACAACCCGACGCATCAGCGAGGGGCCCGTGTGGATTTGATAATCTGCTGGATATGGTCTTTGACAACCCGACTAAACGAATGGATATACAACCAGAGTTTACTCTTCACCGTTCAATTTTTCACGTGAAATAACAGTAGCCAACTGGTTTTAGAGTGAACCGAATTATTAATCGGAAGCCGTCCCCTCGCTGACGCGTCGGGTTAAGATACTCTCGATATTTCATACGCTGACTTCTCATTCGTTTTGAATTCCAGCGTTTTGCAAAACGTCAGATATAACTTGGGTGGCGGGGGCACTCTCGAAGAGAAGCCCCCGAAATGTTGAACTTCCGGGGGCTTCCGCAAAAGTGGAGCGCCCCCGCTCCCTATGATCGATTTAACCATACAATATCACTTCATCGAGTCCAGTGTTTGCGACCGAAGCTGCATCAACTGCTGCACGAGTTCAGCATGAGTATCAGCGACATTTTTCGATTCCCCGGGATCTGATTTAAGATTAATCAGGAAGCTCTTTTTGTCTTGAGCCGACAGTTCTCCTTGATTACTGGTGTCCCGACAATTTCCCAGAAGTTTCCAGTCGCCTTGTCGAACCGCCCACTGCGCGTTGTTGCCGTTGCCCATCTGCCAGTAGAAAAAGTTGTGCGGTGATTTTTGATCCTCATCGAGCAGGCATTGGGAAATATCTCGACCATCGAGCATATTTTCGGGAGGAGGAATTTCCGCTAGACTCGCCAGCGTGGGCATCCAGTCGCAGCCGGTCGCCATTTGATCGCGTGTTTCTCCCGCTGGAATTTTCTGCGGCCATGAGATGAGGGAAGGTACTCGAATTCCTCCTTCAAACAGGCAGCCCTTGGCTCCGCGATACGGGCCCGCATTGCCACCCCCAAAGAACGCGCGTTCTTCAGTCGAATGTCCATGATCGGATTGAAAGACGACAATCGTTTCTTCTCGCAATTTTCTTTGCTCGAGGAAATCGAGAATCTGACCGACTTTCTGATCCATTGTCGAAACGAACTCGGCATATTCGCGTCGCGGTGAAGGCAAGTCTGCATACTTTTTCCGCCATTCATGCGTTCCCTGATACGGATAGTGAGGCACATTGATCGCCCAGTAAATGAAGAAAGGACGCTCTTTTGTCGCATCAATAGCCGATTTGACTTCACGGACCATCAGGTCGGGGAAAAACTGTCCATCCTCGTGAATTTCCGTTCCGTTTCTCCACAGATCATGACGATTCGGGCCATTCCAGAAGAAGTAGTGGGAATAGTTATCGATACAGCCTCCCATGTGGCCGAACGAACTTTCAAAACCCTGACCATTCGGCATCGTTTCCGGAGTGAACCCCAAATGCCATTTGCCAACGTGATAGGTCGCGTATCCCGCATCGTGAAACATTTCCGCCATGGTGTATTCACTGGCAGGCAGCCCGGGTTTTCCCTTTTCCGAACTGACATTCCCCGGCACCCCTGCCCGTACAGGAATTCGTCCTGTCAATAAACCTGCACGTGAAGCCGAGCAGATACAACTGGGAGAATACATCTGTGTGAGTCGGATCCCGGTTTCTGCCAGACGATCGATGGCCGGGGTGATCAAGTCCTCAGACCCATAGCAGTTGGCATCGAGTGTGCCTTGATCGTCGGTATATATCACAAGCACATTCGGTGAATTCGCAACCGCATAATTTGGTTGAATGAATGGGAATGCGCCCCAGAGAAATATAAATATTGCGTAACCAAAACTGGGGATTCGCTTTAACAAAAACTCTCGCTCTAATGTCAGTGAAGGCATGGCAGGTCTCCCTTTGATTGATTTCCTCTCTCAGCCCTATCATAGTACTAACTTCAGCAAAGAAATTCTTCTTCAGGATTGCATCGAATTCCTTAGGCATTCCGAAGTTCGTAAATTTGAAATTCCAGCAGACAGGTTGCAGAATGGTCGGCACTTTTGAATTAATCATTGTTGGTGGAATTGCTCTCTTCATAATACTGGTCATTGTGCGTATCTTTACTGGCTCCTCAGGTTCGAATGAGCCTGCTGGCAGAGGTTTCAAAAGTCTGCTCGATAAAAAAGTCACCTTAACCTGTTGGCATTGCCAGAAGGAAACTGATGCCAACCTGACCCAGTGTGAACACTGTGGACAGGAACTGAAATGAATTTTGACACCCTTTACCCAGGAGTTCTTTCAATGCAAAACACTCTTATCGCATTTGCACTCTGCACAGGAATGATGTGCATCGCTTTGGAAAATGCTCAAGCTGAAGAACCACAACCGGGAAAGCAGGTTGCTCAGAAGTCGGACGTTGGAAATGGGAAGTCGATCCATTACTGGCTATCACTTCCGAAAGATTACTCGGATAAGAAACCTGCTTCACTACTCATCTTTCTGCATGGTAGCGGAGAGCGGGGCAATAATCTGGATCAGGTTCTTGTACATGGTCCACCAAAGTTGATTAAAGCTGGCAAGGAGTTTCCCTTTATTGTCGTTTCCCCACAGCTGACTTCAGATGTCCGCCGCTGGGATGTGCAACAGCTTTCCGACATGCTGGATGATCTGGAATCGAAATACACGATTGATAAAAGTCGCATCTACTTGACTGGCTTGAGCATGGGGGGCTACGGAACCTGGGCCTGGGGAGCAGAAACTCCCGAGCGATTTGCAGCACTGGCTCCCATTTGCGGCGGTGGAGATCCGGAGAAAGCGAAACAACTCACCAAAGTTCCCATTTGGGCGTTTCATGGCATGAAAGATAATGCAGTCCCTGTCGAACGCTCCATCGAAATGAAAGAGGCGATTGAAGCCGCCGGCGGAGACATTAAACTGACACTCTATCCCAATGCTTCCCACGATTCCTGGACAGAATCGTATAACAATCCAGAACTGTACCAGTGGTTTTTGTCTCACAAACGAGAGTAATTGTTTTTTGATCTTCAGAGATTTTGCTGGCTAAACATTGTTTCAGGATAGCCCCGAAAGATTCTTTCGGGGCGGCGAAGCCGCAACAAGCCTTTGTGAAATCTCATCATCAAATTGAAAACCTCTTGTGGACTTCGTCCACCCAGATAGCGGAGCTATCTGGGCCATCCTGAATTGTACCTCTTCTTATTGCGTTGAATGATTATTGAATGAGCTCTGAAACTGACACCAATTCGGCAAACTCGACTGCGACAGAACGTGAAGATTTAAGTCCCTGGTTTCTCACTCTGGAAGACTTGGAAGGACCACTTGCGTGGAATGAATTCTTTCAGAATGAGAATTCTGTGGAGATTGATGTCGGTTGCGGTCGCGGACTCTTTCTCTTCAATGCCAGCGAAATTCATCCCGATCGAAATTATCTCGGAATGGAAATCGACTTTAAGGAAGGACGCCGTGGAGCGAAACGGTTGAAGAAACAGGAACGTCCCAACGCCCGCGTTCTCGGATGCGATGCCAATCGTGCGTTCGGTGAATTTGTGCCGGATGGGACCGTTTCAGCTATTCATGTCTACTTTCCCGACCCCTGGTGGAAAGCCAAGCATCATAAACGACGGCTCTTCACTGCCGATTTCACAACGCTGATCTATAAAGCGTTGAAACCGGGCGGTTTATTGCATGGCTGGACCGACGTTTTCGACTATTGGCAGTTAATGACCGGGCACATCGGCGAGCACGGAGGCTTTGCCGAACTGCCCGCTCCTGAAGAACGGGCAGCCGAGCACCACATGGATTATCAAACCAGTTTCGAGAGAAAGAAACGGATGGCAGGCTGGCCGATTTATCGCGGATTATGGCAGAAAGATGGGTAGGATTAACGAAACTGGGTGGCTGGGGTCGTAGCGCAGCCCCCCAGAGATCCACTTTATGAACAACCAAAGTTGTGCCACGGCTCTGTTTTCAGTCGCTTACTGACGTGACCGTTCGTGCAATGCTTCTGCGGAAATGCTGTAAACGACTTCCTGAGCCAGGCGATCCATATCCATCACGAGACGATCAACCCGTCCCGAGAGATACATGTAGATGATGAGCGAGGGAATCGCGACCATCAAACCGGCAGCAGTCGTTAACAGTGCCAGAGCAATCCCGGCTGCCAGTTTCTCGGGGCTACCCATCGCATCGCTGCCGGCGACCCCATTAAAGGCATCGATCATGCCCCAGACGGTACCAAGCAATCCAATCAATGGGCTAACGGTTGCCACGCCGTTGAGCACTCGCAAATGCTTTCGCATCTGGCTCACCTGACGTTCTCCGCCATCGATAATCGCCTGTTCGACTTCAACACTCGGCTTACCCCATTTCCGAACGCCATGTTCAAAAATTTGAGCAACAGGCGAGCCATTCTCGGCACATAACTGCAAAGCCTCATCCGGCTCAATGGTTCCCTCACGCAAATGATGTAGAAAGCGTTCAACAAACGGCTTGGGAATAACGCGGGCACGACGCAGAACTACGAGTCGTTCGGTGCTGAACCAGAGAGAAATGAGTGTTGCCAGTCCAAAAGGCAAGCCCCACCAGCCCAGAGCCGTCACAACTTGCGAGGGTGTCGTCGGAATCACACTCTTTTTGACCGGAATATCCGAGTTTGGCTCATCAGCAACTTCTGGAGCGACGGGAATTGGAGCAGGTTCGGTCTCAGGTTGAGCGAATACATAGGGAGAGCTACACAGGCTGACACACATCATCAGACCGGCTGCAATCAGGAAATGTCGAATCTGCTCCATCGCAATACTATCCTAAGTGACCTGCAACTAAGAAAACGGAGTTCTTTTTCTCAAGTATCGAGCGTTCCGCAAGTGCATGTTACAGGCATTTGAAAAAACTTCCACAATGGGGAAAACTGACTGTCCAGACAAAGCCTCTGAAGTTGCCTCACTTACCATGAGTCACTTGCTTCAGCCAAATTGGGTATATAAATATCTATCAATGTCATGAAGTTGAAGTGCATCAATTTAGTTTGATGCTTTGAGTATCTGCACTCGCTCCTTCGCTTTTTTAGAGAATTCACTTTCGGGATAGAGACGAATCAGATTCTCGTAATTCTGAATCGCCTGTTCGACATTCCCCTGTACCTCATCGCACTGCCCTGCCTGATAGAGAGCAGCCGACTGCAAATCTGGAAAGCCCGGGAAGAGAATCGCCATCCGAATGTATTCTTTGATTGCCAGCGGATAGTTTTTTTGAATCAGAGCCGTTTCTGCCAGATAAAACTGACTTTGAGCAGCGGCCAGTGTTTTATTCCCGGCTGCCCGGTCCAGCACCGCTCGAAATTGTTTCTCAGCCTCTGCAAAATTTGCCCGGGCAATTTGGGTTCGCCCTGCAATCACTTCAACCTGTTCCCGCTCTGCAGACTGCGGGTATTCCTGACGAACTTCTTCGAGAGCTTCCAGAACCACGTCGTATTTCTTTTGACGACAGGCAATTTCTCCAGTCATCACATAAATTCTCGGATACCATTCTGGTCGATCAGATTTATCGAGATTGGCGACTCGGGCTTTTAACTCGGTGAGTTGTTTTTCCGCGTCTTCCAACTGATCCTGTTCGAGGTAGAGTTGAATCAACTGGGACTCAATTTCACCAATCTCATTTAGGCCGGCCGTCTGACCATTCGCAGCTTTGAGGTATTCTTCGGAGAACTTTTCGACCGCAGCCGAATCTTTTTGAGTTCCGGCAATCATCACCAGTTGATACAACGACCGGGTTTTCACATAGGGATCGGACGTGGAATCGCCAATCAGTTTTTCAAATCGCGTTCGAGCAGACGTTAAATCGCCGTTAATATAATCACTCTCAGCCAGCGAGAGCTGAGCATCATCAGCTCGATCGCTTTTGGGCGTTTCGCGGATCAGAATTTCAAAGACTTCATCCGCCTTTGCGTATTCTTCGTTTTCGTAATGCAGCAGCGCCCATTCATCGAGCAGTTTATCCAGATTCTGATTTCGCGTTTCCGGCTGCTTGCGAAGTTCTTTGTAGGCCAGTCGATAAGCCTCGGCTGACTTGTCGACTTCGTTCAAATTCCGATAAGTCCGGGCCGCTTCCCGCGCTGCCCGATAGGCCAGATGATGGAGTTCGTTTCCCTGAGTTGTCTCTTCTGAAGAGCGAAACGACTGAGCCGTCTGCATAAATGCCTCGGCGGCCTTCAAATTCTGATTCGCTTTCAGCAAGGCCATTCCCTGCATATAACCGGCATCGGCAGCAACCTGTTTTGCATTCGGAAACTGCTTTTTCAACTTCTCGAAACTTGCGACCGCTTCATCGAATTTTCCATCTTCAAAATAACTCCAACCCAAAGCAGATAGCGTTTTAATCGTCCATTCATCGTCGAGTTTCAATTGGAGAATCTGCTGATACTGCTTTTGAGCTTCCTCCCAGTTTTGACGGGCGTAATTCATTTCCGCCAGTTGAAACGTCGCTTCGGCGATGACCAAAGGTGCCAGATCCGATTGTTGCAATTTCGCAAGAGACGCACTGGCATCATCGAGGCGATTCATTTTGATCAGCACATTAATGCGGACAATATAAGCCTGCGCCAGCGAGTCTTTATCCTGAGACAAGCTTTCAAACTGGTTCAGCGCACTCAGAGCCTCTTCATAGTCCCCCAGTTCGTATTGACTGTTTGCCAGCAACAACCAGGACTCGGGCAACTGAAGTTGACTCTGGTCTGGCAAGCCGAGAGTGATCGGTTCTAATGCATTCACTGCCAGGGCATTATCTCCAAGTTCCTGAGCGATTCGGGAGGTTTGGTATCGAGCCTGCTGCGTAAATAATTGCTCGTTCGCAGGCATTCGATCCAGGATCTTTGTCAGTAAAGGCAATGCTTTACGAAGCCGTGTTTTCCGATCACCAAGTGAACTTGGCAATGGATCCGTTTCGGAATCAGCGGCTGCAAGCAGGCGACATTGCAGCAGTGTCTGTTCATCGTTCTGACGCGGTGTTAATTCGACATCTGGTTTCTGTTCAGAAAGTGCCCAGCCTTGCCCCAGTCGATTTGTCAGCAGGCAACATTCCATCGATGATAACCAAGCATCAATAACAGATTCCCCTTGGGGAAACTGTTTCTGGTAGTCCAGGAAGAGTGTTAATGCGCCGTCGTAGTTGCGTAGTTGGAATCGGCAGTCGGCCAGTTGATAAAGAACTTTAGGGCGTAGTTCTGTATCTTTTGATTGCTGTAATAGTGTTTGTAATGCCTGTTCCGACTTTGCCAGATCCCCTGAACTTTTATAGGTTTGAGCAATCCAGAAGCGAGCCGATTCGCGGTATTGCTCACTCTGGTCAGCTGCAGAGAATTGATCGATTGCCTTTTCCCATTCCCCCAGAGAAAAATAGGCATATCCGGCGTTCAAATGCGAGAGAGCGATCAATTTTCCACTCGGGTTGAGGCTGGAAAGTTTCGTGAATGTCTCGGCTGCGTTCTGATAATTCTTCTGCTGGAAATAAAGCATCCCCACATTGAACAACGACTCTTCCATCCGCTGGGAATCGGGATTGTTGATCAACTTCTGATACTGCACGATTGCCGGTTCAATCTGGTTCTGTAACTCAAGCGACCGGGCCAGGCCAAACTGGCTGTCTTCAACAAACCGACCTTTGGAGAATTTATCCAGGGATTGCTCAAACATCTTTTGAGCCTGCTCGTACTTTCCCGTTCTTAGATAAGCATCGGCCAAATACGGCAAAGCCCATTCCACCAGTTGATCGTTGGGAGCCTGTTTCAAAAACGCTTCAAAATCGCTGATGGCCGTCGGATAATCATTCAGAAAGTAACTGCACTCAGCAACACGATACATTGCCTGAGCTGTGTTTTTGTTTTGCGGATGAGACTTCAGAAACCCCTGCAGGATTTCCCGGGCATTTTTGTAGTCCTCCTGGTTGATCAGACTTTGCGCCAGATACAACTTTGCCAGCGGAGCTTTGCTGTGATCCGGATACGTTTTGAGATAATTCCGGAATGTCTCACTGGCCAGATCCCAGCGTTTCTGTCCGTACAAGGTGAGGCCGAGCGTATAGTCATCATCAGCTGGCGCCGCGATCGCAGGAGCCGTTCTCGTCAGCAGGAACGAAGAAGTAAAAACCAGCAGTGTCAAATGAAAACAGATCGCCCGGGTCCAACGGCTACTCATGGTAAATCTTTGCATGATCAGTATTTTGATTTCGACGATTTCAGGTTTCTATTGGCAGAGGAGCTTCCTCTCAACCAAGAGTGTTTAGTGTCTTTCTCTTATGAAAAGCACATTCTTCAGATTAGACAGGGATAACTATTGTATCCCAATGCCCCCTCAAGTGGAAAACGTTTTACGTGAACTTGCCAAATTGGATTCGTAATCGAATCGATTTTACGGCCCCTGCAAAGCACCTAAACTGCCAAGGCTCCCAATGCGGTTCTTGTTAATTTGAAATATTGATCTGACCAAACTAACGATTTTCCAGATGATCGATTTGAAGATCGAGTCTGTTTTTGTTGACACGAATCATTCCGCAGTGGGTCCTGGTTAGTCCGAGGATACCTTTGACCTCTACCAGACCATGACCGTATGGAGTAACTGTGCGATGATAAAATCTTCAAGTGCCCAGCCTCCTGGTATCTACGACATCCGCGTAAGATTTGATTTTTGAGTATTGTCAGGCGTACCATGTTATTTCCACTAAGAAAGCAGCACTTGCACCGCACATGATAGGATTAAACATGTTTCCCGCACACCAAATTACGACACTGCTGGTTTCTATGACCTTGCCAGTGATTTTTCAATTTCTGGCACCCGGCTCTCTTCCAGCCGCACAACCGCCCCGCCCGAATATCATCGTCATTATGGCGGATGATCTCGGCTATGGAGATCTCAGTTGTTACGGTGCGACCGAAATTGAAACTCCCAACATCGATCGGCTTGCTCGTGAAGGACAATTATTCCGTCAGGGATATTGCTCGGCTTCCACCTGCACGCCGACCCGGTTTTCTTTTCTGACCGGCATGTATGCCTTTCGTCAGCCGGGAACTGGGATTGCTCCTCCAAATGCCACGGCTCTGATTCAGCCAGGCACGCCGACAATCGCTTCTGTTCTGGACGACGCCGGTTATGAAACCGCAGTAATCGGCAAGTGGCATCTGGGATTGGGGGAAGGTAAAGAACCTGACTGGAATGGAGATCTCAAGCCCGGTCCCTGCGAGATTGGTTTTGATCATTGCTATTTGTTGCCGACGACCAATGACCGTGTCCCACAGGTTTATGTGGACGATCATCGTGTCGAGAATCTCGATCCGAAAGATCCGTTGTGGGTCGGCAACAAAAATCCTGATGGTCAGCCAACCGGCTTGACGCATCGAGATACTCTGAAAATGGATTGGTCACATGGTCACAATAACACGATTCATAATGGCATCAGCCGGATTGGGTTCTACTCGGGTGGACATGCCGCTCGCTGGCGGGATGAAGACCTGGCCGACAAATGGGTCAGCCACTCTGACAGGTGGATTGAAACGCACAGGGACAAACCTTTCTTTCTGTTCTTCTCTTCGCACGATATCCATGTTCCTCGAATGCCTCACGAACGTTTTCAGAAGAAATCCAAACTCGGTTACCGGGGCGATGCTATTCTCGAACTTGACTGGCAGGTCGGTGAAGTTCTCAGCACCCTCGATCGCCTCGATCTGACGGAAAAAACACTTGTGATCTTCTGCAGCGACAATGGCCCGGTCCTCGACGATGGCTATGTCGATGGAGCCGTTACGCAACTGGGGAAGCATACTCCATCCGGTCCATTTCGTGGTGGTAAATACAGTGCCTACGAAGGTGGATGCTGTACTCCGTTCCTCACTCGTTGGCCAGGGACAATTCCAGCAGGCGAATCTCAGGCAATCGTCAATACGGTCGACCTGGCGACCAGCATGGCTGAACTGGTCAAGCAGCCGATTCCAGAAGAGGCATTTCCAGACAGCCTGAATGTACTTAATGCCCTCCTCGGAAAACCGGATGCAATAGGACGCACCGAAACGGTCGAACAGGGCACCAGTGCCATTGGGTTACGAGTCGGCGACTGGAAACTGGTTGCCTATCGTAATAAGAAGAACAACGGCAAGACCTTCGAGAAAACGAGCGACGGCCTGTACGAACTTTATCAGCTTGATAAAGATCCTGGAGAATCCAAAAACGTCATCAAGGAATTCCCCAAAAAAGCAGATGAATTGATCAAACGACTGGACGAAATTAAGGCTGCTCCTACTCGAAATTAAAAACGTGCAGTCGCCATAAAAACCCGGGTGGCGGGGGCGTTCCGCGTCAGTGGAAGCCCCCGGAATCTCCACGATTCGGGGGCTTCTCTTCGAGAGCGCCCCCGCCACCCCAGTTCATTACGACTAAACTAGGTTTTGCTACATGACCGTGCGCGATTTTT
>DOCI01000333.1:11203-14520 GCA_003503535.1 Planctomycetaceae bacterium | reverse complement strand
GTTGGTCAGATCAGAGATCTCATGAGTTTGGAAGAACAACCGGTATCGGATAGCGAGACCACACAACAGGCGGATGTCGAAAACAATCCTAATCGCACCGAGGAGTCGGCTACCGACCCGTCCGCGGCGACACCGAGTGAGCCGGAGGCTGTATCCCCAGCCAACCCTCCTCGAGAGGAAGAACAGGTTGAAACGACAACCGATTCTACGCATGCCCCTGAACCTGTCGCAGAGGAACCGGCTGCCCAACAGCCTGCACCGGCTTCGGAGCCTGTCGCAGAAGCTCCCGCGGCAAATGAGACAACTCCTGAACCGGTTTCTGAGAACACAACGACTAATCCGGCCGCCGAAGAACCTGCCCGCAAGTTTGAACTCAATCCCACGGTCGATGCCAGCCAGGCAAAAGCAAAACCGTCGATCAATTCCGGGACTATGCGGGATTTGAATGAGTCTTCGTCTTCACAGGCTGGTACTCCGCAGCAATCTAATTCTGCACAAGCCGTACCAAACCAGGGACCAGTGGAAATCCCTGCATTAGAAGATCTCGATGGCGACCTCGAATCTCAACTGGCCGCTGCGATGTCCGGTTCACCGACTGGCAGCGATGCCACTCAAAATTCAAGCAACTCATCCACAGGAACCCCTAAGGATGACAGTGAACTCGAACCGGGAACGAAATTAAAAGGTAAAGTGGAATCCGTTGATGAAGAACAATTACTGATTGATATCGGCTATCGTTCTTCTGGAATTCTGGCTCGTCGAAATATCGAAGACGATAAAATCCCGGAAGTTGGCAGTGAAATTGAAGTGATGGTTGGGTCGGTTAATGAAGCCGAAGGGATTATTGAACTGGCTCTTCCTTCAGCCGTCCATCGTGCCGGCGGCGACTGGAACTCATTGGCCCCCGGACAGATTGTCGAATGTACGGTTGAAAAAACGAACAAAGGCGGACTCTCGGTTATTGTGAGTCAGTTGAAAGGCTTTATGCCAGCTGGTCAGGTCGACCTTGGCTTTGTGGGTGATCTCGAAACTTATGTCGGTCAAAAAATGACTGTTCGAGTAATTGACGTTAATCCCAAGAAGCGAAATCTGATTGTCAGCCGCAAGTCGATTATGCAGGAAGAACGTAAAGAAAACGAAGCTAAGGTCTGGGAAACAATCGCAGAGGGTGAGCAGAGAACGGGGATTGTCAAATCGGTTAAAGATTACGGCGCATTCGTTGATATCGGTGGGCTGGATGGATTGGTCCATGTCCGCGAAATGAGCTGGACCCGTGTCAATCACCCTTCCGATGTGATTTCCGAAGGCGATCAGGTCGAAGTCAAAATCCTGAGTCTCGATCGCGGCAAGAAAAAGATCAGCTTGGGAATGAAGCAACTCCTGGCAAATCCCTGGGAATATGCGGATCAGAAATATCCGAAAGGGACCGTCATCAAGGGGATCGTCAAAAAGACGACCGATTTTGGTGCGTTTGTGGAAATCGAGCCGGGTCTCGAAGGGCTTGTTCATATCAGTGAGTTGGACTTCAAACGCGTGAATCACGTGGGTGAAGTTGTAAAAGTTGGTCAGGAAATCGAAGCGAAAGTTCTGGAAGTTAATAAGAACAAACGTCGAATTTCCCTGTCGATTAAAGCGGTCAAACCGAAGCCGCAACTCTCGCCAGAAGAAGTCGCCAAACGGGAAGCCGAAGCGGCAGACATGCAGAAGTTCCGAGAAGAAGCCGAGAAACGCCGTGAAACTCTCAGGGGTGGAACCAGCAGCGGTTCGGGCGGCGGACTTTTTGGAAATCCTACCGATTTTAATAAGTAGTCAGTCACGGCTACTCTATTGTCGTGTCCCCACTCCCTCCGGGAGAGGACTGGTGAGGCAATCCGTGTGAATTGTATTTTGAACGTCGGAGGAATCCCCTGATCCGGCCTTCGCCACCTTCTCCTCAGGGAGAAGGAAGTAAATCCGTTCCTGCATGAGATAAGTGCGGTTAGCCTCCGGGTATGAAGAAAGTCTACTGGCATGCCCGTAAAAAAAAGTACGGTGAAACGCCGGCGTAAACGACGTGTCTCTCCCGAACATGTGACAGCTGTCGTCGATCAATTGCGGGAGAACTATCCTCATGTCGAATGTGAATTGATTCACCACAACGCTTACGAACTGCTGGTCGCGACCATTCTTTCTGCTCAATGTACCGACGCACGCGTCAATCAGGTCACACCAAAACTGTTCAAAAAGTATCCCGATCCGTTTTTACTGTCCAGGGCAAAACAAGCAGATGTCGAGAAGATTATCCATTCGCTGGGATTCTTTCGAGCCAAGGCAACAAACTTAATTGGCATGGCCAAAGGCATTGTCGAGTTACACGCAGGTGAAATTCCCAAAACGCTTGTCGACTTAACGGCTCTTCCCGGTGTTGGACGCAAAACGGCTAATGTGGTTCTGGGAACCTGGTTTGGAATTCCTTCGGGCGTTGTTGTTGATACTCATGTTCGACGGATTTCGCAGTTACTCGGGTTGACCGCTGAGGTGACGCCCGAAAAAATCGAACAGGATTTGATGCTGCGACTGCCGGAGGAGGAATGGATCAATTTCTCTCACCGACTGATTCGCCTGGGTCGGCAAACGTGTATTGCCCGCCGACCAAACTGTGAGGAGTGCCCCATGCTGACGATCTGTCCGCGAGTTGGCTTGCCAGTGCTCAGCACAAAATCATAAAGTGGAATCCTAATTACTTCACAACACTTTCACATCGATTTGACCCATGAACGACTTGCTGCAGACGGCTTATCACGATGTCCTCAAAGGAGCGATTCTTTCCGAAGAGCAGATGCGGGGAGTTGTGAATGAATTGATGGATGGCTTGAGTGACCCGTATCAGACTGCCGGGTTTCTATCTGTTCTGGCGAGTCGAGGAGAAAGTGTCTCTGAAATAGCCGGGGCTGCTCGGGTGATGCGTGAAAAGTGCACGCCGATTCGCGAATCTGGAGCAGGACTTCTCGACACCTGCGGGACAGGTGGAGATGGACTGCACACATTCAACATCAGCACCGCGGCTGCCATACTGTGTGCCTCTTCTGGAATGAGTGTGGCCAAGCATGGAAATCGCTCCGTTTCGAGTACGAGTGGTAGCGCTGACGTGCTGGAGCAACTCGGTGTGGCAATCACGCTGACTCCCGAACAGGTCGATCAATGTATTGAAGCCGTCCAGATTGGTTTCTGCTTTGCACCGTTACTGCATCAGGCGATGAAGCATGTGGTTCCAATTCGCAAAGCTCTGAAAACACGAACCATATTCAACATGCTGGGCCCACTGACAAATCCTGCAC
>DOCI01000333.1:9228-11026 GCA_003503535.1 Planctomycetaceae bacterium | reverse complement strand
GGAAACTGGCAGAAGCGTTATGTACGCTCGGCACAGAACGTACAGCTGTCGTATGCGGGAACAATGAGTTGGATGAAGTTTGCCTGTGGGGAACGACTACGGTTTATCTTGTGGAGAACAACCAGATTACGGAGTTGATTTGGACACCTGGAGAATTTGGACTGCAAGCCTGTGAGGTCGGAGAGATTCGGGTTCATTCGGCAATCGAATCGGCACAAATGATTCAAGGAATTTTTTCCGGTCAAGCAGGGCCAGCCAGAAATATCGCGGTCGCAAACGCTGCTGCCGCATTGTGGACGAGTCGGAAATTCAGCACGCTCAAAGAAGGAGTCGAACAAGTTGAGAACGCGATTGATTCCGGACTGGCGCAAAAGAAGCTTGAGGAATTGTGCGAATTCACACAAGCCTTTGCAGCGCCAAAATAAAAAGCAGGCCTCTGTTAAGAGGCCTGCTATAAACATTTCATCGAGTGGAGCGGAATTTGCGGATTATCGGAGAGTTCCCTCAGAGCCTTTGGCACTGATTTTATCAATTGCCGTTGCGATAAACTTCGCTGGTGCCTGCACGAATTTGTCAGCGTGTGATTTTGAATGACACATGTAAAGCTTGTTGTCATATGACACGACCCAACGGACTTCGCCACGCATCAGTTTTCCGGTTTCGGCCAAGTGAACCGGGCAGTTTCCGGAGAGTTCCGGCCAGAATTTTTCTGGATTCTTATCGAACTTCTCTTTATTCTCTGCCGATGCAAAATAAACGACATAGCCCTCGTGTGTGCTGGAGAACTTTTTGTCGCCGTCTACAAGCTTGTGGTCTTCAATCGCACTGACGAGACAGTCTTCTGAAAGAACTTCGCCGTTGCCTTCTTCCATGACCAGTTTGGTGGCTGAGGCGAGATTAATTTCGGACTTGTTTCTGTCCAGGAAAGTCAAAAACTCGCTTGTTCCCTGATAACCACGAACTTTTTCAGATTTTTCGGTTGTGGGATCAACCACAGCAATTGTTGGCATCGCACTCACGCCGAATTTTCGAGTGACACCTGGATTATCATCTGTGTCTATCATTACAGGGATGAAATTGGCTTCAATTTCGTGCTCGATTTTGCTGTTGGAAAGCGTTGAACTTTTCATTCGCTTGCAAGGTCCGCACCAGGAAGCGGTGAACATGATCAGAAGCGGCTTCGATTCCACGACTGCCTGCTTTTTAGCCTTATCGTAGTCAGATTCCCATTTCAGACTGCCTGCCTGAACGGCACTCTCCATCAAACCCACCAGGGCAACACATGTGGCGAGTAAATACGCAGCTTTACGTGTTAATTTTGACATCTTCTCTCCTTATTTTCCTGTAGTTCGAAGGAATACACAATAACCCCTTCGTCGGATGGTGTCCGAAAATTCTCCTGCAGTTCACATGCCCACTTACGAGCAGACATGTTGGTCATCTCTCGTTGATCACCAAATATGCTGATGACTGAAAAGAGTTTGTTCCATTATGACCAGTAGCAGCACGACATTCTGTGAAATGAAATACATTCATCGTTGAAAGATTCAGGATGGAAATCATTTCTAATTTGATACGTTGACTAATTTGGGCGAGCATCCTGCTGAGGGCTCAATAGCGTCCGGCAATTGATTAAGTCATTAAATTGTCATGTTCGTTCGCGTGAAATAAATCGCACAAGAACTGAGAACACGAAAATGTTAAACTGGGGATAATAGTAAAGAGGGAACATCTGTTCCAGCGATACGTCGAAGTAATTTCCAACTTTTTACAGGATTACTTTTGACTGGAATTGCAG
>DOCI01000333.1:6461-9158 GCA_003503535.1 Planctomycetaceae bacterium | reverse complement strand
TTTTGACTGGAATTGGCGGGGATAATAGCGGAAATGCACTGAATGGCAAGGCCTCTATCAGGAAGTGCCCGGTGTGAAAGACCTATCCCATTTTTATCTGACCGATTTCTGGGCTGGATGCGGTTGCGTACAATTTTCGTGGAATTCGACCAGCCCCTGCCGCATCGCGACCAGACTGACAAGCCAACTTCATCGCTCTGGCCATCTTTCGTGGGTCTGCTGCGCCTGCTATGCCAGTATTCAGCAAAACACCATCAACTCCCAACTCCATTGCGAAGCAAACGTCGCTAGCCGTGCCGACGCCGGCATCGACAATGACTGGATAACTGGGATCGTGTTCTTTGAGATATTCCAGACAGATGCGAATATTATTGGGATTCAAAATCCCCTGACCACTGCCGATTGGACTGCCTGCCGGCATGACCGAACTTGCTCCTGCTTCCTGAAGTCGACGAGCCGTCATGGGATCGTCTGTCGTGTAGACGAGCACCTGAAAACCCTCGGCGACAAGTTTTTCTGTGGCCTGCAGAGTCGCGAGCGGATCGGGTAATAGTGTTTTCTTATCACCAAGCACTTCGAGCTTGACCCAATCAGCTCCCGGGTTTTCCAGACCTTCAAGAATTTCCCGCCCCAGTCGCGCCACACGCACGGCATCGTCGGCATTAAAACAGCCAGCCGTGTTCGGTAGAATCGTGTAGCGATTCAGATCGATATAGTCGAGAATATTGCGACCTTCAGAATCGATCAGGCGATCTCTGCGAACGGCGACAGTAATCACTTCCGCTCCCGAGATTTCCAGGCAATCCCGCATCGTGTCGAAGGTATCGTACTTTCCCGTGCCCACAATCAAGCGCGAAGTAAATGAATGACTCCCGATAACGAGAGAGGCCTCTGTAATTTTAGACTCGGACATAATTTATTGATTCGTTTTAATGACTGATTCAGAATCTGTTGTTCAGGCTGTGCCTGACGAATTTAGATGTTCATGGTTAATCATGTCAGGTACTGCCTGACCTGCGAGATTATTCATCCACCGCCAACAAGCGTCACAATTTCAATTTCATCTCCTGATTGCAACTGACATTCACGATGCTGACGCCGCGGCACAAGTTCCCGATTTCTTTCGACGGCCAGATAACGAGAATCCAGAGACCGTTGTTCGAGGAGGTCGCTAATGGAAGTGTTCTCTGGAATGGAGGCTTCCTGGCCGTTGAGTGTAATGGAGATCGTAGACATGGATTTTTCGTATGGAACAGGCGATTCAAGAATGATTGTGATCGTAAATAGTGGAACGTCAATGTGATCAAACAATTTACGGCGATGGAATAAACAATTTAATCGCTTCGGAGGCTTGGGACTTGTTCACCAGCACTACTGCAGAATCCCCCGGTTTGAGGACATCTTCTGCGGTCGGAACTTTCACAAAATCATCGCGGACAATCGCAGCCAATAAGGTTTTGGACAGAGAAAGTTCCTTGAGCGGCAATTTCGTGACTGGCGAATTCTTTTTGACTTCGAGTTCCCAAATCAAGACCTCTCCATCTGCCGTTTCTTCGGAAGCGAGCAATGGTCCTCCGGAGACCATCCCCAATATCTGCCGTGCCATAACTTCGCGTGGGCTGACGGCTGTATCGATCTGCAATTTTTCGAGAACATTCACATAGTCGGGGCGACGGACAACGCTCAAAATTCTTGCAGTTCCCAATTCCCGTGCTTCGACGCCGCAAATAATATTGTCTTCATCCCGTCCCGTCGAAGCGACAAAGATATCGGCAAACCCGACCCGTGCTTCCCGCATTTCCGCCTGACTGGTTGCATCGGCCAGCAGAATGGTCGCCTTCGGCAAACTTCTGGCCAAATATTGGCAACGTTCCTCATCTGACTCCATTATTGTGACGCGATACCTCTCCCCTTCGAGCGTTTTCGCCAGATAGTATCCCACCTTTCCGCCACCGGCGATGATCACATCGAGCCGGGGAGGAGCTTTGATCTGAAACATCTTGACGACGCTCCGCAAGACATCTCGCTCACCAACCAGGGTAATTCGATCCCCGACACCAAAGGCATCATCGGCATGTGGGATATAGGAACGCCCGCTGCTTGTCACCAGTCCAATGCGAACATTAGCTGGCATTTTGATGTCTCTAAGTGGAACTCCAACTTCGCGAGAGCCTTCCTGCACTTCGACTTCGTGAATTTCGACTCCACCGCGTGCGAACGTTTCCAGTTTGAACAAACCGTTGGCGCGAATGGCTTTGGCAAGTTCGAGGCCAGTTAATTTTTCCAGAGAAAGCAGATTGTCAATTTTAAAATGGCGACGATAATCAAAGGTACTGTAATCAAGATATCTGGGGTCAAAAATTCGGGCAATGCTGCGTTTAGACCCCATTGCACTACATAACGAGGCTCCTACCAGATTGGTTTCATCATCACTGGTGACCGCCAGACAAAGATCTGCATTGAGGACATCCGCTTGAAACAGGGTTACGGCATCGCACCCAGAGCCATGAATTGTCTGCACATCGAGATCTTCCCCCGATCGAGCCAGGGCTTCTTTACTGGAGTCGACCAGCCGGACGTTGTGTTGATTTTCACACAACAAAGCTGCGATGGATGCCCCAACGGTCCCCGCACCTAATATGACGACATTCATTCCGTGACCTGATCAGAATTCAACCGGTATCGCTATGATTGAAA
>DOCI01000333.1:482-6278 GCA_003503535.1 Planctomycetaceae bacterium | reverse complement strand
AGGAAGCTGTCAGCCTGTGTAAAACAAATTCTCATCGTGAGGGATTGAGTTAACAACTATTCGCAGTGTCAGTTTAATAACCTGACATTCTCTTCACAAATACACAACACCAGACCGCGACAGAACTGTGAATTCAATGGACGAAACAGCTTGCCCCCTGTGGATTAAAATCTGTGGAATCCGATCAATACAGGATGCCGAAGTGGTTTCGCAGTTTCAGCCTGCTGCCATTGGATTAAACTTCTACCAGAAATCTCCACGATCGGTAACGAGGGAACTGGCGCGAGAAATCATTCCGAAAATCTCAGATCCGATTGATCGTGTTGGTGTCTTTGTTGATCAAACTCCCGAGGAAATTGCAGAGATCGCTAATGAGCTTCTCCTGACTCATGTTCAACTGCATGGAGATTATCAGCCCGAAGATCTCGATCCTCTCAGAGATCATTCGTTGATCTGGGTGTACCGATTGGGCAACGAAGGAATTTCTCCATTATTGAGTCAATTGGATTCTCTCCAACGGAATCAGATTTCCATCACTGCCTGCCTGATCGATGCCCGCGTTCCCGGACTCTATGGCGGCAGTGGCAAAACGGTCGACTGGGCATCGCTGGCCAGAGAATATGATCAGGATAAGCTCCCGAAATTGATTCTTGCGGGGGGATTGGTTCCCGCAAATATTGCAGAAGCGATTTCAGTCGTCCATCCCTGGGGAGTTGATGTCGCCAGCGGCGTAGAACAGGACGACCAGAAAAATCCTCAGCTGGTAGAGCAGTTTTTAAAGAATGCGGTTTCAGCCATTTGATCGGAGAGGAGTCGTTTTTTTTAGAGGGATGCCGTCCCCTCGCTGACGCTTCGGGTTAAGATTGCCCGTTTGGTCCCTCGACCTTCAACTACAAAAAAAAGCGGAGCCTCGATATTCGGGCTCCGCATTTTTATTTTGATGGTAAAACGGTTCAACTAGGCAGCACGGCCTTGTGTGAAGCTAAGGAATTCTGGAACCGGTTCTTTGCAGGATTCCATGAACGCTTCGATCACTTGCATATCGAGAGCAGAGGCACTGTCAGATTCGGGATGGAACTGAACTCCCAGGCAGAACCAGTCGTCGCTGATGGTTTCATAAGCTTCGATGATCCCATCGGGTGTTGTTGCTCCCACTTTGAATGGAGCAGCGAGTTGATCGACAGCCATGTGATGATCGCTGTTGACGCGAATTTCACCAGGGCCGTAAATGTCGTCCATGCGGGTTCCGGGAACGATTTCCAGAACGTGTCGCAGTGTGCTTTCCACAGAGTCGCGGTGCTGTAGTGGTCGAGCAACGCCTTCCTGAAGATCATTGAATAAGGTGCCGCCACAAATGACGTTCATCAGTTGCATGCCGGAACCGATGGCGAGCACGGGAATTTTCAGATCGTAAGCCATTTTGGCCAAACGTCGGTCAAAATCTTCCCGACGGTTGGGCATCTGTCGCGTCGCAGGATGTTTTTCCAATCCAATTGCGACGGGATCCAGATCGAGCTTGCAGCCTGTAAGAACAATTCCATCGACCATGTTGAGGAATTGCTTAAGGTCATTGTCATCAGCATATGGCGGAGCGATGAGCGGGATACCGCCTCCAGCTGTGATTGTGTCGTAGTATCCGGTGTTGATCCAGCTCAGAGCCGTGGCATCTTTGCGGGCTGGTCGAAAATCACAGTTCATTCCAATAATAGGCTTCGTTGTCATCGGTCGTTCCTTCCATGAAACTGCTCTACACACCAACTTCAAAATCTCATACAACTCAAACGGCATGAATGAAATTGATGCGTGCAAGTTATTCAGATCGAAAGCAAAACAAACTCAAAGCACGAAAGCTGTTACGAGGTTCGGATCAGACGGCAGCAGATTGTCTGACCAGGTAAAGAACATCGACATACTTATCGTCCCTGACAAGTCCTGAATCGAATCATCATAAATTGCGTTTTCTTCATCGTCCCTCCCCGCATCCTTACGGGCTCGTCAAGATCACTTCGATGAAGTGAGCATGTTTTACAAACGTAAATCGCAGCTGTAAAGCAATTCGTTCATTTTGTGAAGAATACTTTTTTAACCACTACATCTTGTGGAGACTGGGGTATTCAATATCAACTCGATATTTCTCAGATGTCAACATTTTCAGACTGACGCTTGATCGCGTTCAATAGTCTCAGAGCGTTTTGCACAGTTAAATAGGGCATTTGTAGATTAACATTGCGGAATTTCCTGACTGCATTTGCGACCGAGGCAGTGCTCGGCAAGACTTTGCTCATTGACAGGAATGGTTTTCAGAACGATTCCGGAAGCAACCGAGAACGATTTGAAACCGTATTCGAAGCATATCCAGCGACTTCACTCGACATCCGACATCGTCCGGATTCCGGCATGGTGTTCAGCAACCGCTTCATTGGAAAATGGCCAGTGCAGAATAAACCGGGCACCTTGAACGGGAGCATCGCCGACGACGATGTCTCCGCCATGTTCTCGCATGATTTTTCGGCTGACGGCCAGCCCAATGCCGGTCCCGCTGGCTCCTTTTGTCGATTCAAAGACGTTGAAGATTCGCTCTTTCACCTCGTTGGGGATGCCGGGACCGTTATCGGTCACTTCGATCACAATCTGATCTTCAGCGGTGTCGAAGCGGGTTGTCAGTTCCACCTGCCCTTTCCCCTCAGAGTGCTCCGCAGCATCGATGGCGTTGGTCACGATATTTAGCACCGCTCGATGGATTGCTTCCGGATCAAAGGTCGACTTGGGCATTTCCGGATCGGGAATGTACGATAATTGAACTCCACATTCCTGAGCATGCTGCTCCATCAATTCGAATACATCATGAACGACATCGTTAGCTGAGGCGACTTCAATGCTCGGAGTACGTTCCTTGCTGAATGTGAGCATATCCATGACGAGGTTGTAGATTTTGTCCTGGTTCTTTTCGACCAGTTTCCAGCCTTTGAGAATCAAATCCCGCTGATCCTGTTTGAGGCCAATGTCGATGAGGTAACTTCCTCCCCGTACACCCTGCAGAATATTTTTGATATGATGGCTCAACGTGGCAATCGTCTGGCCAATCGCCGCCAGTCGTTCAGCATCGACTAAGGACTGCTGATAGCGGAAGTTTTCGATGGCCAGTGCACATTGTCGAGCCACCGCGGTGAGCAGTCGAAGTTTCTGATCGGTGAGATGCTGCTCCGAGCGATCATTCAAATTGCGCGTGCCACCGTCTGGCTCTGTCACATCCAGATAAATCGCTCCGAGCAATGTCATTCGCCCGAGCATCGGCACACACAATGCTTCTTTGACACCAGCTTGCAGAATGCTTTGGCCGGGATCGAAACGGGTGTCGTGCAATGGATCGGTCGAACGAACCGAGTTCCCGGTTTTGATGACGTAGTCGACAATCGATTTTGAAATCGGCATGCGAGCCTGAACAGCGGAGGCGGAAGACTTCACCTCGATTGAACTGACCGAAGACTGTGGCACGACCATACCGGAATCGGTATCGATTAAAAGGATACAACCTCGATCGGCATGAATCGTTTTCAAAATCATTCGCAACACGCGATCGAGCAATTCCGACAAAGTCATTGAAGGACGCACCGCCTGCTCGGCAATTTCGCCAATCACATAAAGTACATCATCGGGCAGCAGATTGCTATGATCGACCGGAACATCTTTCCCTTGAGTTGTCGATTGCTGAGGAGAAAAGGTGCGGATGATTTGAGAGTGCCCATGTTGAGAGCTTCCTCCAACCAGATCGACATGCGCGATTGAGGAACGATCGGGAGAGCGGATTGCATAAACGAGTGTGGTGCGTCCCAGGCGAACCTGATCGCCAGATTCCAGTACTGCGGATTTGATTTTATGACCATTGACGAACGTGCCGTTGGAACTGTTCAGGTCTTCCAGTATCCACCCTTCCACTTCTGGCCGAATCCGGGCATGTGTGCGGGAGGCTTCGGTATCGAGCACGCGAATGGGATGCTGAGTTCCCCGACCGATCAGCATTTCTCCGGTCAACATGAAGCGAGTCCCTTGATCGCTTCCTTCAATGACCAGTAATGATGCTTCACGATCCGGCATGTCTTTTTCCACACTTGCAATGAGAGAATTAACTTCTGACTTCGCCCTGGCTCTTATGATCGTTCAATGGTAATCAATGCCCGTCTGGAAATCATCAGTAATGGCTTTTGAGCTCAGACTTTATTTATCCTCACCCTGCTACTGTATTTGTGAACATTGAAAAATGAGGACTCAATTCCGCAGAGACTGCCCAACGATTATGCTACGCTCAAAACGACAGGATTGAGGGATCATTATTTCTGTAATCACAGATAAATTGTTCAACAACAGGCAGGAATGTCATCAATGGATCACGCACAAATACTTCATCGGTTATTAGAGGACCGTCTGGTCGCCATTTTACGGGTTGATGATTCTGATTTACTGATCGATTTATGCAAAGCGATTGCAGCTGGCGGAATCAGGTCGATTGAAATCACAATGACCGTTCCCAATGCACTGCGAATTCTCGAAGAAGTCCGTCAACAACTTCCTGAGGATATTCTCTTAGGAGCTGGCACCGTTCTCGATGCAGAAACCGCACGTCTTGTCATCCTTGCTGGAGCCGATTTTATCGTCTCTCCGCATACCGATGTCGAGATCATTAAGATGTGCAAACGCTATGGCAAACCAATCGTCCCTGGAGCATTCACGCCGACCGAAATTGTGCACGCCTGGCAGTCGGGAGCCGATATCGTCAAGCTGTTTCCTTCAGATCCAATAGGTCCCAAATATCTGAAAAACCTCAAAGGACCACTCCCGCAAATCCGCATGATGCCAACTGGCGGCGTGGAACTCGACACCATCCACGAGTTTTTCGCAGCCGGTGCCTGTGCCGTCGGAATCGGGGGAGCCCTCTTGAAAAAAGAATGGCTGAAAGAAAAAAACTTCGCTGCTGTTGAAGCTGAAGCGAGAAAGTTTGTTGATGCGGTTCAATCGATTCAATCAGCTAAACATACTACTCAATATTGAATTCATTCCAGTTGTTATGAAAACCCGGGTGGCGGGGGCGCTCTCGAAGAGAAACCCACGAATCATAGAACGTCCGGGGGCTTCCGCTAACGCGGAGCGCCCCCGCCACCCCAGATCTTTTTGATAAAAATAGGCTTTGTTAGCGGTTCATCAGTGAAGGTTTGGTGAAGTTCATGGAGAAGCTGTTAAGAATTGTCCTCAATTGAACGATCGGCTTTGCATCTGAGTTCCTGTCGGTATGATCTCCCCACCACTGGGGAAAGTAGTTGACGGGGCTCAGGTAAGGGCGATTAATGATCATCAAGGCACAGCCGTTGCCGCATGTCGCACGTGCACTTCGGGGAAATAAGCGATTAAAGATTCTTAAAATGACGCAAAGCGGCGTCTATTGCCTCACCGACGAAGAGACGTATCAGAATTTAATCCGTCAGGCTCAAGAGAATTCCGAAGCTGCAAAGGCTGAAGATATATCGCTTCCCAACGAAGAGTTGACGGATGGCACAGACTCGTGAATCTGGGGTGCAACGCAACAAGAGGACTGCTCCAGCCCCTCTATTCCTATTTTTCTCGTTTCCAGGGTTCCCCTTGGGAAAGCAATCCCGCGAAGCTCCGCTTCGTTCTCACGGCTTTCGATACCAGAATCACTTGAAGCAGAGCTTCAATCCTTTTGTTCCCAAGGAGGATCTTGGGAACAAGTTGAATCCTGCACAGGGTTCGTGAACACACCCGAGTCATGACTGACTCGGCTCG
>DOCI01000333.1:0-354 GCA_003503535.1 Planctomycetaceae bacterium | reverse complement strand
CATGACTGACTCGGCTCGCCTGTGCTTTTCCCCCAGCCTCCGCCACCGGGGGTTTCTAGTTTTATTCGGTCGCCCAGCTGCACCTGAATCGCAAAACATCCCTTAAGTTCTTCAGTGCGATTTGCTTCGGATTGATACCAGGTTGTTCGTCCTGCTTGTCCGGATTGCCCGCCTTGCAGTCCGAAAGGATGATAAGACTTTCTGCGTTGCGCAAGTAACGTCGCTGAGAGGGGCTGAAGAAATTCGAGTTCACGAATCAATCCGTTGCCGCCCCGATGTTTTCCAATTCCGCCAGAGTTTTTGCGAATCGCGTGTTGGACGACGCGGATGGGATAGCGATGTTCGAGGATTTCA
>DOCI01000191.1:17680-17810 GCA_003503535.1 Planctomycetaceae bacterium | reverse complement strand
GGCTAACCCAACCTACCTGATTGTTATCAACCGTTCATATATTTCTGCAAATACTCCACAAGATCCGTTGTCATTTTGCTGCGGGGGACGACGAGGTGGCAGCCGGCTTGGCGGGCTTGTTTGAGGCGGG
>DOCI01000191.1:16950-17480 GCA_003503535.1 Planctomycetaceae bacterium | reverse complement strand
GCTGTCAAATCGGCCACTTCACTCAGCATCGATTCCGCCGTGTCGAGATCGATCATCCACAAGCCGATTTGTCGATGTTCCAGTTTCTTGTGAATGGCTGTGATATCCGAGGCGACATGCACCGACTTGCTTAATGCGGTGGCGGTATCGACAATGCGTGTCGTGAAGAAAAAATCGCTGCTGGAGAGCAGTCCTTCGGGGCTTGTTGGCTGATCGTCTGTCATGATTGATTCTTCGGATTCGATTCCCGGGATTTGTCCTGCTGGCTACGATTTCGATCGTCCCACGGAATATCAATCGAGCGAACAAACACAAACCAGGAAAGAGCCCCGATCGTAATCGTAAACAAAATAACAAAAATCGGCAGCCAGAGAGCAGCAAGCGTTTCCATATCGCAGAGCCTGATTCGGTATTAAAAATGGTGTTGGTGTATAAATATCATATCAGCAATCCTGCTTCGAGTGCCATAAAATTCTGCTGCTGGCGAATTTGACGCACTTGTAAGAGTTGAACCACGGATGGACACGGAT
>DOCI01000191.1:16487-16752 GCA_003503535.1 Planctomycetaceae bacterium | reverse complement strand
GAACCACGGATGGACACGGATATGCACGGATATTTTTGTTTTTCGTCTATTTGTGATTCAGCTTTTTTCGAAATGCAGAGGGACAAAGGATTTGGAAAATGTCGAGTTCCCTTTGAATAGCCTATTTAATAACTGAAGTTTTGCAAAACCTCAGTTTCAAGCACGAATCGCAAGCGAGTGATTCTATTCCAGGATCAATTGGAAAACCGGAGATACAAGAACTCCTGACAAAACTGAAATTCATTTTTTGCACCACAGAGGCACA
>DOCI01000191.1:12478-16308 GCA_003503535.1 Planctomycetaceae bacterium | reverse complement strand
ATTTTTTGCACCACAGAGGCACAGAGGACACGGAGAAGCCTTGAAATCCATGTCTTATGAAGAGTTCGATTGCTTGAGCATGACAGAACTTTCCGAAAATTCTCTGTGTCCTCTGTGCCTCTGTTGTTTTAATCTTACTTAAAATCTGTTGAGTCATTTTTTATGTTTGGTTTCAAACTTAAGTTTTACAAAACTCCAGAAAAAAATGAAAACCGCTGATGAAAGCAGATAAACGTGGATAAATTTTATCTGTGTAAATCCGTGTCCATCCGTGGTTCAAAAAAATTATCGCACATTGATCACCCTGAAGAATAATAATGTACTCAACGACAGAATTGGATACCGAACAGACGATAGCCGCGATTGCTTCGCCGCCCGGGGCAGGGGGGCGGGGGATTATTCGGATTAGTGGTGTCGATACGCTCGAAGTTCTGGCGAAGTTTCTAAGGGAAGCTCAGCCTGAGTTAGAAATTCATCGTCGAATTGCTCAGCGTTATTGTTGTTCGATTCCTTTTGGTGTCTCGAAATCTCCGTTGCCGATTGCATTGCTCGTCTGGCCGGGTACGAAAAGTTATACGGGGCAGCCGACGGTTGAGATTCATACGATTGGATCGCCGCCGATTCTGGAAAGTCTGCTGGCTAAGCTCTATCAATGGGATATTCGTCCCGCTCGTCCCGGCGAGTTTACGATGAGATCGGTCCTGGCAGGGAAAATGTCTTTGCTGCAGGCCGAGGCGGTGTTGGGGGTGATCGATGCGGAGTCGGAACGGGAGTTGGATCAGGCGTTAACTCAACTGGCGGGGGGCATCTCGAATACGATGCGAACGATGCGGGACACTCTGCTTTCGGACCTGGCCGATCTTGAAGCCGGGCTCGACTTTGTCGATGAAGATATCGACTTCGTCAATCGGCACGATTTTCTGCAAAGGCTGATTGGAATTGAAGCGGAACTGGCTGCGATGTGTGAATCGGCTGAGCGGCGGATGTTGAACCGAGTTCACTTCCGTGTTGTGCTGGCTGGTTTACCGAACGCGGGGAAGAGTACTCTGTTTAACGGTTTGACAGGGCAACAGGCTCTCATTTCCGATATCGCGGGCACGACTACTGATTATCTCTCGGCAACCGTAACGCACTCCGGGATGCAGCTGGAGTTTCTCGACACAGCTGGTTGGGAACTGGATCAGTCGGGTATTTCTCATTCAGCGCAAATCCATCGGCAACAACAGGTTGCACAGGCTGATCTCATTCTCTGGTGCAGTTCTGCGAATCTGAATACTGAGGAGCAGGTGGATGATGAAAGTCGTTTCTCAGAGTTGATGACTGTAGAAATCCCAGTGGTCAGAATCAGGACCAAGCAGGATTTACAGGGAGAATTGCCGTCTGAACAATGTGAAATAGCCGTCAGTGTCGAAAAGAATACGGGAATCGAGGAAGTCTGGCAGCTGATTGCTGACCGATATGAATCGCGAAAAAGTCAGAAAAGCGAATTGCTGTCTTCGAGTGCTGCTCGATGCCGGGATGCTCTGGAACGGGCTCGATTGAATGTTCACTCTGCTCGATTGCTGGCTGAAACGACTGCAGGGGATGAATTGATCGCCGAGGAGATTCGCGGGGCTTTGCGCGAGTTGGGAATGATTCTCGGACAGGTGCATACGGACGACTTGCTTGATATTGTGTTCAGTCGATTCTGCATTGGGAAGTGAAATCGCTGTTTGTTTATGCGTCACTTTGTCGCAAACACTCCCAAGGCAAGTCCTTGCGGCTTGATATTGACCGTCAGATCGGGAGAATAGGCTGTACCTGGAATTTATCATCTGGAACCCACTCTATTCCTGTCTGAACTGTGTTTTCCTATCAATTCCATATCCTACCCCGTATTTAATGCTCCGAGAAATCGATGTTGAATAGATTTGTCGCTCAAAATTTCATTCCTGAACCAGCAACTGCCTCACTCTGGCTGTTACTGGTGTGTGTCGTCGCCAGTCTGGCGGGATGTGAGCAAGTGGAGAGTGATTTTGTTTTCAATGAGAAAACACAGGAACTGCTCCCCGAAGCGGAAGTGAAAGTCAAAAAAACGCTGGTTTCCAGCTTTGGCTCACCCGCTCAGCCAACGATCCCCGCATTTTTCCCCGTCGATCGTGGACAGATCCCCCTGGAAATCGCTGATTTTGATCCGGAAAAGCCAACGGAATTGCTCATCGAGCCTGTCGAAACAGATGTCGACCTGGTGGGTAAACGACTGCAGTTTCTCTTCGATCCTGAAGATCAATTTGATGTCACGATGGAAGCGATCGAGGAAGAACTTCCCGATCTGATCGCAGAATTGGACGGGATTACCATTGCTGCTTACGATGCTGAGTCTGGCAAGCTGACGCTTTCAAAGGCTTTGCCGGATCTGGAGTTGATTGAGCCGGGGCTGGAATTGGCGGCGAATCCGAATTACAAGCTCCATCAGGGGCAGTTTCTTTACGAGCAACACTGTCAGCATTGTCATGGAGTTTCGGGTTCGGGCGATGGGCCAACTGCTCGATATATGGAGCCGAAGCCGCGAGATTATCGAAAAGGCATCTTCAAATTCACTTCGACAGGTTCACGGGATCATGTCTCAACGGCTGATTTGAAGCATATTTTAGTCGAAGGAATCCCCGGTACCTACATGCCCTCCTTCAAACTGCTCTCAGAGGAAAGCCTGGATTTAATCGTTAATTACGTGAAATTTCTGGCGATGCGCGGGGAAACCGAGGGCATGCTCAATGTTGAAGTTGGACTCGATTTCAACAAAAAAGTTCTGGCAGATGAACTCGAAGGGGAGACGGATCCTAAAGAGATCGAAGAGATTACGTCCGACTTCAAAGAGGAAATGAACGAGTTTCTGGCAGTCGACTATCCTGAAATCGCATTCTTTGGACAGTTGGATCTGGCGGATGCCTGGATGGAAGCCGACGATGAAGATGCAATTGTGCACGCTTCCGTTCCTCAGACCGATCCTTACGGCCCTTCTGCAGCGGATCCTTCTCTGACTTCTATCGAAAATGGACGCCTGTTATATTTGGGAAAGGATGCTCAATGTGCATCCTGCCATGGAGATGGTGGCAAGGGGGATGGCTTTCAAACTCGTCAATTGCAAAAGCGTCCTGATGGAGGGGAATTCAGTTTACCTGGCCTGCATGATGACTGGCTCAGCCCATTAAAGCCTAGGGATTTGACGAGCGACATTTATCGCGGCGGACGACGCCCGATTGATATTTTTCGGCGGTTATACGTTGGCATCAAAGGGACACCGATGCCGGCCTTCGGCGGAAAATCACTGACGGACCAGCAACTTTGGGATATTGTCAACTATGTGATGTATCTTCCACATGAAGACACGATGCCTTTGCCAAAGTTGCCAAAATCGGAAGCCAGCGAGAGTCCTGCTGTTAGTTTAATCGAATAATTATAAATAACCCCTATGCCTGACGGGAGTATTTTGTGAAGCGTTTGTGGTGGATATTTTTTCTGATGATCTGGCCGGTGCTGGCGTTGGTTGTCTGCGCGATGACGCCGGGACTGAAATGGGGATTTCCGGGGGACGGACTTTCCGATTCAACCATCGGTGTCGAGATCGATCACCTGTTTTATGTGATTCTGATCATTTGCACGGTTGTCTTTATCGGGACGCAAGTCGCGATAGGTTATGTTCTCTGGACGGCTTCCTCCAGACCAGTAGATCGTCGGGCGTGGTATAGCCATGGAAATCATAAACTGGAAATGATCTGGACAATTATTCCCGGTATTATTCTGCTGTTTCTCGCGTTGTATCAGACGCGAACCTGGGCAGAGTTTCGCAT
>DOCI01000191.1:0-12428 GCA_003503535.1 Planctomycetaceae bacterium | reverse complement strand
TGGGCAGAGTTTCGCATGAACTCTGCTTATCCGGAAGCTGCCAAAACGAATATTATTGCCGAAGTGAATGCCCGTCAGTTTGAATGGCGCATGCGGTACCCAGCTCCCGGAAAATCTCTGGAGCGGAAACCGCAAATGGATGATATGTATCAGGTGAATGAACTGCATGTCCCGGCTGGAACGCCCGTCACCATTCAGTTACGTACTCAGGATGTCCAGCACTCTTTCTTTCTGCCGACAATGCGTATCAAGCAGGATGCCGTTCCCGGTTTGGTGATTCCGGTTTGGTTTGAGGCGAAAGAGCCCGGGGAATACCCTCTGGTCTGTGCAGAACTTTGCGGCTGGGGCCATTATAAAATGGGAGCGAAAGTGATTGCACATCCTCCTGCCGAGTATGAAGCTTATATGAAGTCGCTTCATGAAGAACAGTTTGAAGATGGCTACATTGAATAGTCAAAAAAGTTGATTTTATAAGACAGGTGTAGTCCAGGCACTGCCTGACGAAATGGACGTCAATTTTATATCCTGTCAGGCATTGCCTGACCTACAAATAAATCGCCTGCATCATGCAGGGATCGATAATAAAAACGGAAAGTAAATCTGTGACCAGCGAAGTCCAGACCTCTGGAGAACACGGCGATTCGGATGATTCTCATGGCCACCACCATGTTGATAATCGCTGGTGGATCAGCAAATATGTATTTTCGACCGACCATAAAGTGATCGGTATTCAGTTCCTGTTTTCGACATTGCTATTGATGCTTGTCGGAGGAGCCTTCGCACTGGCCATTCGCTGGCAACTGGCATTTCCGAATACACAAATGCCTTTTGTGAACACCGCTTTTTTTGCTGAAACAGGTGGTCAGATTACTCCCGAGTTTTACACCATGCTCTTTACGATGCACGGTACCGTGATGATCTTTCTGGTCATCATTCCGATTCTGGCCGGGGCGTTCGGGAACTTTCTGATTCCACTGATGATCGGTGCGCCCGATATGGCGTTTCCGAAATTAAACATGATGAGTTACTGGTTCATGTGGCCAGCGGCTTTCTGTTTTGGATTGAGTCTGTTTTATGAGGGGGGGCCTGCTGCGGGTTGGACTTCGTATCCGATTCTCGCAGCGATTTATGATGCGGCTCCCGGTTCGGGGTTTGCTCAGACGTTATGGCTGATGGGAATTACTTTTGTCGGGGTTTCCTCGATGATGGGGTCGATCAATTATATGACGACGATCATCAATATGCGCGCTCCAGGAATGACATTTTTCCGGATGCCGCTCACCATCTGGGCAATGTTTATTACGGCGATTTTACAGGCATTCGCACTCCCAGTGCTGACCGCAGCCGGTTTGATGCTGATTGCAGATCGTGAATTTGGCACCTGCTTTTTCGTGCCTGCAGGAATCGTGATTAACAATGCCGAGTCGACTGTCGGCGGAGGGCAACCTCTGCTCTGGCAACATCTGTTCTGGTTTTATTCGCATCCAGCCGTATACATCATGCTACTGCCGGCCATGGGCATGATTTCCGATATGCTCTCCTGCATGTGTCGGAAGCCTGTATTCGGATATCGCCCGATGATCTATTCGATGTCTGCCATCGCCGGACTCGGATTTATCGTCTGGGGACATCACATGTTCATTTCCGGAATGAACCCGGCTCTCGGGATGACGTTCATGGTGGCGACCATCATGATCGCCCTGCCGTCTGCGATTAAAGTATTCAACTGGATTGGAACGATCTGGGGTGGGCATATCGAATTCAATACCGTCACGCTTAATGCGGTCGCATTCGTTTCGATGTTCATCCATGGTGGCCTGAGCGGAATTTTCATGGCTGCAGTGCCGGTCGATATTTATATCCACGATACGTACTTTATTGTCGCACATTTCCATTACATTCTGTTTGGTGCAACATTATTTGGTATCTTTGCTGCCATCCAGTTCTGGTATCCGAAGATGTTTGGCCGGATGATGAGTGAGCGATTGGGCAAACTGCATTTTGTGCTGACATTCATCGGTATGAACGGCACATTTTTCCCGATGCATATGCTGGGAATTGCGGGAATGCCTCGGCGATACGCGAATCCTTATCTGCATGAGTACCTCGAGCATTTGCTGCCGTTAAATCAATTTATGACTTACTCGGCGATCCTGATGGGGGCGGCTCAGTTTCTGTTGTTGATTAATGTATTTGGCAGCTTGATCTGGGGTAAGAAGGCTCCGAAGAATCCCTGGAATGCCAACGGACTGGAATGGCAGGCTCCATCTCCTCCTCCTCACGGAAACTTTGAAACTCAGCCACTCGTTTATCGGGGGCCTTATGAATACAGTAGTCCAGACCATCTCGATAAAGATTACTGGCCTCAAACCGAACGGGAAGTTTACGACCCGGTTCCAACTTCGACAGTGTGATAGTCACTCTTTTGCAGGTTGGGCTAGCGAAGCGTAACCCAACAATGAGAATAAACTCTACTAACGCCTTCCATGAATAACACCTCCAAAATCCCGACACCCTGGATTCATCGCGTAGCCGTGCTGACCACAGCGCTGGCGTTGCTGCCGATTTTTCTGGGAGCAATGACGACCACGGCCAATGCCGGGATGGCGTTTCCGAACTGGCCGAATTCTGATGAATACACCATGTTCAGTTACCCCTGGCTCGGGTTGATTCAGGACATGGGAACGAACAAAGAAAACTACGACAAGTTTCTCGAACATGGACATCGATTGGCAGGAATTGTGATAGGTATCGCGGCCATCGTTCTGGCGGGACTTTGCTGGACGAAGCGAACGACAAGCACGTTAACCTGGCTGGGAACGGGAGTTTTGCTGGCTGTGATTGGTCAGGGAATGATTGGTGGATTTCGAGTGTTGGAGCGGATGCCGGAACTTGCCATGTTGCATGGTTTATTTGCCTCGATTGTGTTTGCCTTGATGGCCATCACGGCGACTGTCGCCTCTTCACGTTGGTCCAATCAGGAAGCGATGCTTTCCGCGAATTCCGTCAAGGGAGCAAAAATCGCTTCGACTTTTTTACTGTGTTATCTACTGATTCAATATGCATTGGGCGGGATTATTCGGCATCCCATGACGGGAATGCGGGCTCCCATTAACGAGCATCTTGGACTCGGGATACTCTCGATTGCTGTTGTCAGTATTGTGGCATTTTTAGAGTTTCGCTCGAAAAGCAGCTGGCTGAAACGTGGTGCGGGAATGGTGCTCGGACTGATTGTTCTGCAGGTGCTGATTGGACTGGTCACCTATGCCATGAAATTTGGCGTCCCTTCGATGGGAATTGTGGCGGTTGCAGAGTCTGCAGGGCAGGTGATTTCCCGAACCGCTCACATGATAACGGGCGTACTCGTGGTTGGTGCGACAGCGGTGCTGACGATTCGGACTTATCGAGTTGATTACGTGAAAAAATATTCAGAGCTGGCTGTTCTAAATCAGTCAGTTGATTGATGTGAAATATATTTAAGCGGGGTGGCTGGGGACGAACTGAAAGTGAGCCCCGGAATCGAACGTCTATTCAGGAAGCTGCACTTCGTTTCGACCCCAGCCACCCGAATTGTTTATATACAAACTGGCCAGATAATAGGCCGTACTTAAGCTCTTTAGAGCGATAGAGGAGTTGATTGTGAGTCAATACCCGACTCAGCCGGGAAGTTCACCGGCTAAAGCGATTGCGATTCCAGTTGAAAACGTCTGGAAAGCAAAGCTGTCCGATTACATTGAACTGGCCAAGCTGCGGATATCCGTGATGGTTCTGGCGACGGTTGTCGTCGGTTACCTGCTGGGATCGCGAGGTGAGTTCAACATTATCGTCCTGTTGCACGCCCTGTGGGGTGTGGGACTGGTGGCTGCCGCTTCAAGTATGCTGAATCAGGTGTTGGAGCGCAGAACCGATGCGTTGATGCCGCGAACGCAAAATCGACCATTGCCAACGGGACGGGTCACAAGCCTGGAAACAATTTTGTTTGCTTCGGTCTGCGGCATCTATGGCACGCTACATTTGATGATCTTCGTCAATCCGCTGACCGCTGTTCTGACTTTGTCAACACTCATCATGTATGTGGCGATTTACACGCCCTTGAAACGCTGCACTTCCTTCTGCACAACAATTGGTGCGATACCAGGAGCATTGCCGCCGGTCCTTGGATTTGCCGCGGCTGGTCATGGATTGACTCTGGATGCGTTCTGGTTGTTTGCCGTGATGTTCCTTTGGCAGTTCCCCCACTTTCTGGCAATTGCCTGGATGTATCGTGAACAATATGCCAAAGCGGGTCTCCACATGCTACCAGGGCAGTTGCCGCGAAAATATGTGACAGGCAGTATGGCCGTGCTGTATGCAATTGCATTGCTGCCAGTCAGTTTAATGCCGGTTTACTTTGGCGTTGCCGGTCCTGTTTATGGGGATATTGCAGCGGCATTTGGAGTCGCGTATCTGGTGTATTCGATTCGATTCCTGAGAGACGAAACTCGACAGACGGCTCGTAAACTGCTGTTCTGCTCGCTGTTTTATTTGCCGGTTATCCTGACGACTTTGACGATCAGTTATTTGAATACTTGATCCACTCTATTTATAGTCGGAATCGAAGTTCATCGGGTATGATCTGATCCACCGATCTCTGACCAGAATATTTATCAGTGAATATCTGTGTTCATCCGTGGTTCGAATTTTAATTGACTTCGAAATTGGTGCATCAGGACGCACCCTACTATTCCAACTATCGCTAAATGTCGTGTACGTTCAGAATTCTGGAGCAGGCAAACTGCCTGCGGAATATCGATTTGAGAGCGACATTTAAAGCTCGAAAGAGCACTACGGTTTGACGTCTAAGAAATCAGCATCGTGAGAGAAACTGTATGAACCAAGCTGTTGCCGAGCCGCCGACTCCACCAAAGATGGGATTGCCGCTGCCGAATTCGAAATTGGCAATGTGGCTGTTTCTTGGTACGGAGATTATGTTTTTCACAGGTTTGATTGGCTCTTACATCGTACTTCGATTTGGTTCTCCGGGCTGGCCGACTGATCCGGATGTGACTCACATCAATGTGATCGCCGGCGGGGTGAATACGTTTGTGCTCATCTGTTCGAGCTTTCTGGTTGTGTTGGCTCACGCTTCAATCCATGCTGGTAAAATTGGACGAACGCAACTTTGTTTGCTGGGAGCATTAATTCTGGGAGGTGTTTTTCTCGGGATTAAGTCGGTCGAGTATCGTGGGAAATTCGTACATGACATCATTCCGGGTCATGTCGCAGAAGATGATGAACAGGCGATGGATAAAGCCGTTCACGAACTTCAGCAGGCTTTCGATGAGTGGACTCACAAGTTGATGCCGGGCGAGGAATCGGCACTGAAGAAAATACCTTTCGTTCAACAGAAGTTGACAGAAGCGGGAGAGAATCCACCGGCTGAGTTGGTAGCCTGGAAGGAATTTAACGATGCCCTGTCGACGATTCGGGATGGAGTTTCTGCAGGGACAGTTGTGTTGGGAACTCATGCAGAGCATTCCGAGTCTGCAGAACACAAAGTTCCTTTAACGCTTCCCGTCGCCCTGAATGAAGGGGGCGTGAATGGAGCCTTGGAATGGTTAAGGCACGATGAACGGTTCGATGTACAGATGGCTCAGGTTCACGATCCTCACCCGATTAAATACGGCAACCTGTTTGCGTCGACTTATTTCTTCATTACAGGAACTCATGCCCTGCACGTGATTATCGGTATGTTTCTGTTTTTAACGGTCTTGATTTGGGGACCAGCCTTGAAAACCTCAGCGGCCACATACGTTGAGAACATTGGACTATACTGGCACTTTGTGGATCTGGTCTGGATCTTTCTGTTCCCATTGATCTACATCATTTGATATCGGTGCAGGTCAGTCTGTGCCTGGTGAAATGGACTTCGATTCACAAAATTCTCAAGCCATTCCTGATCTGCAAATATTGTTACACGAAAGCAATCACATGTCGGCAACTCTATTGGATGGCAAAGGATTAGCAGCCCGGCTTCGTGAAGAACTGCGTGGCGAAGTCGAAACTTTTACCAGTCAAACGGGAGTGACGCCGCATCTGGTGGTTGTGCTGGTCGGTGAAGATCCTGCCAGTCAGGTGTATGTTCGCAATAAGGAAAAAGCCTGTGTTGCGGCGGGGATGAAAAGCACACTGCATCGGCTCTCAGCCGAGACTTCGCAGAATGAATTGCTGGATTTAATCGCAAAGCTCAATACCGATCAGGATGTGCATGGCATCCTCGTGCAGTTGCCATTGCCGAAACAAATTGAAGAGCAGGCGGTGCTCGATTCCGTTTCTCCACTGAAAGATGTCGACGCCTTTCATCCTGAAAATGTCGGCTTACTGGTGCAGGGACGTCCCCGTTTTCTTCCCTGTACCCCCGCTGGATGCATGCAGTTGATCGCCGAAGTTTGCCCGAGTACTTCTGGAATGCACGCAGTTGTTTTGGGACGCAGTGAGATTGTTGGCAAGCCGATGGGACTGCTGTTGATTCAGCGGGGAGCTGATGCAACGGTCACGACGTGTCATAGTCGGACACGGAATCTGCAGGAAATCACTCGTCAGGCTGACATTCTGATTGCTGCGATTGGCAAAGCCAATTTTGTGACGGCTGAGATGGTGAAACCGGGAGCGATTGTAATTGATGTTGGGATCAATCGTGTTGATGGCAAGCTAGTCGGTGATGTCGACTTCACTCCCGTCTCCCAAATTGCTTCTGCGATCACTCCAGTCCCCGGTGGCGTGGGGCCAATGACAATTGCTGACCTGCTTAAGAATGCATTGACGGCCGCTCGTTTGCAGACGTCTTCAAAATAATAATGTGTTGGTCAGGCGGCTATGCTTGCCGAAATCTAGAGCATATTCAAAAATTACCTGCAGCGTTCGGCAGGAGCAAACTCAGTGTTTTACGGTCATTTGGAATCCACGCGACTGCAGAAACCATTTGGAAATGGTCTTGTTGCCTGTGTCTACTGCAGTTGAACGCGTTCGAAGGTTTCTCGTAATGTCTGCATGACCTCAGCATCCGGAATCGTCACTCGACTGGGAGGCGTTTCCTGAACACCACGCAGGCGATAGCGGGAAAAGATTGGACTGTCGAATGGCGACAGGCTTCCACTGGTTGGACGAAAACCTTCGTTGGCGAGTTTTGTCATCGATTCGGAATTGAGAAGATGATTCAGAAATGTCGCCGCACCATCAGCCTGGTCGGCGGGTATTTGTGAAATAATTCCCGCAGTTCTTTGCCATTGTGGAGCCGGATCGAGATAAACGACCTGCACGAACTGATTCCACTTCTTTTCCAGATCAGGCAAAGCCTTCAGGGCAGCCTGCTCTGTCATAATCAGGACGTCTGCGTAATCTGGACCAGACTGCACGGCCTGATTCACAATCTCCAGCATCGCATCTTCACTGGATCTCGGATTGATTGCTAATTTATCCAGTCGTCGAAGGTCGTCTCGCAGATTTGCATCACTGATTTGCAATGCAGTTAATGGCTCGGAGGTGTTGAGCGACTGATGGGCAGCTGTCAGCAGCATCAGATCTCCCCAATGAGGGTCGTTAAAAGAAGGCATGGAAAAACGGAACAGACCCCACTGAGGTTTTCCAGCGATTGTGTTCCAGTCGGCATCGCTCACAGCCGCCTGAAGAATGTTCTTCAGGTTGACCTCGCCATACTTCTTCTGAAATTCGAAATAACGCGATTGCCACATCAGGCAGACAAGAGGTGATGAGTAGAGAGTTTCCTCACGAGAAAACATCTGGCTTTCTGGGTGCTTCTCAGACCACAATTGTTTCAGTTGCTGATTTTCGAATGATGAGCGGGTTGAGAGTAGAGCAGGGTAATTATTGGATCCACTTTCCAGGATTTGTTTCATTAACTGAAATGATGTCTGGTCAGACTGAGCATTAAATGCCAGATTCACTTTAGCGTTGACGGAATTGAGTTTGCTGAAGTCCTGAATCTGTTGATCAATCCAGGCTTGTTCTTCAGGCACAAAGCTGTAAGCCAGGCCAACGGGAACTTTGGCGACTTCGGTTCTCTCGCTGTGTCCTTCACGGGAAACGGTTCGCGTTTGTCTTTTTGTTTGTTGCTTGACGGTTTCGTTGCTCAATTGCAGGCCAAACCAGACGGCTCCAACAAGTATGGAAAGCAGCGTTCCTCCAATCAGATAGACCGCTTGCCGTTCGGAAAGTGCTTTTCCGAAGACTTCTGTTTTAAGCACAGTGCTGACATGCTCGCTCTCGTGACTGCTGGCGGCATGGATCTTCGAGTTGTAATTCGGATTCAACTCCAGTAGCGTGAGTGATTCGACATCGTTTGCGATTTGCAGTCGGCTGCCGCAACCGGAGCAGGTGGCAATCATGCCCGCGTGCTGAGAGCCAACGACCAGTTTCTTATCGCACTTTGGGCAGGGGATTTTTCCAGGCGAAACCGCTTTTGCTGTTTGTGTGGCTATGAATTTCGGCGGACGATTGACGACCGTTGAACCTTGGCCTGTGACTGAACTCTGATCTGACGGGCGAGTTGGAATGCTGTGGCTCGACAATCCGGTGAAAACGGAGGACATCACCGCATCGGCAAACTCTTCACAATTCGAATATCTCTTCAGACACGATTTTGAAAGAGCTTTCAGCACTGCTGCATTCAATGGCAGCGGAATATTCGGGCTGAACTTTGTTAGTGGGGGTGGTTGTTTGGTCGTTTGATTGACCATTGTTGCTGAGGCGGTTGGTCCTTCGAGAGGCGTTTGAGCGGTCAGAAATTCATAGACCGTAATTGCCAACGAATACTGATCGGCTCGTCCATCGTAAGTTTTGCCCAGCACGATTTCTGGCGCGACATAATTCGGTGTCCCGACGACAGCTCCTTTAGCCGTCAGGCGATTGTCTTCTGGAGAATCTTCCTCCATTAGAAGTTTCGACAAGCCAAAATCACCTAGAAATGCATTGTTATGATCATCAAACAGGATGTTTGCCGGTTTGACATCGCGGTGAATGCAATCCTGGTCATGCATGAAATCGAGAGCTTTGGCAACACTCGGTAGCCAGTGTTTCAAGTCTTTTATCGGTCGTGGGTTTAAATTTCCATTCGCGTCCTGCATGCGGTCAAGCAAAGTCCCGCCGCCGATGAACTGCATGACGATGTAGGGGGTGTCATCTTCCACACCGACATCAATAATATTGACGACCTGCGGGTGAGCCAGTTTGACGAGAAAGCGAGATTCCTGCTCGAAGCGGCGGACAAAATCTGGATCGGAAAGGCGAGCCGTCGTTGGGACTTTAATACAGACGTAAGTTTCCAGACGGTTATCGAACGCGCGATAAACGTGGCCCATGCTTCCCGTGCCGATATGAGAGAGGATTTCATAGCGACCACCGGCAATCGTCATTCCGATGCGATCAGCCGTTTTCACAGACATTCGTTTTACTCCGGCTCGGCAAATTAATTCTGCCTGCGGGGATTTCAGGAGGGTATTGAAACTGAAGAGGGGACTTCATTCCCCTCAAACGGAATCTTTCCGCCTTTCAGTCAAGTCATGAACTTATTCGTGCATTGTCACGAATTTACTACTGGACAACAGCCCGCAATGCATGAATTCATCAAGTCTTAACAGAGTTCCTGCCAGTCTTGACGGATGAACATATCGTGTCTTTCCAATCAATTCGGTTTATTGAATAAATAACTATTGATGTGGCTCTTTTCAGCACGTTGAAATTGCGCAATCGGCAAAGATTAATAAGAATAATTATATGTGTGCCTCCAGTGAAAAACGTCACACATGCCAGTCGGATCGCTTTCAGAATACACAGGCATCGGTTACGCTTAGCAGAACTCGCAGTAATTTAAGACCGATGCAGTGACGAACCCGTTTTCAGGTTCGTTTCAGGAGTACAACCATGAGTCAAGCCAACCCGTTTAATGCAGAGCAAACTCTCAAAACTTCTTTTGGGGATTATCAGTTTTTCAATATCCAGACTCTAGCTGAACAGGGATTGGGCGACGTCTCAAAATTGCCCTTTTCGATTCGTGTTCTGCTCGAATCGTGTCTGCGAAACTGGGATGATTTTGTCGTCGGATCTCACGATGTCAAAAATCTGGCCAGTTGGGATGCTCAGAACGTTCAGCAAGTGGAAATCCCCTTTCATCCTGGTCGAGTTGTCCTTCAGGATTTCACCGGGGTGCCCGCGATTGTGGATCTTGCTGCTCTTCGTTCAGCGATGGTGCGTATGGGGGGCGATCCTACAAAAATCAATCCCCTGGTTCCCTGCGACCTCGTGATCGATCACTCCGTTCAGGTCGATGCCTTTGCCAATAACATGGCTCTCGAACAGAATGTCGAAATCGAATTTGAACGAAACATGGAGCGGTATCAGTTCCTCCGTTGGGGGCAGCAGGCGTTCGACAACTTCCGTGTGATTCCACCAGCGACCGGAATTGTTCATCAGGTCAATCTGGAATATCTGGCCAAAGTTGTGCTGCAGAAAGATGGAGTTCTGTCTCCGGATTCACTGGTTGGTACCGATTCGCACACGACAATGATCAACGGTCTTGGGGTCCTCGGCTGGGGAGTTGGCGGTATTGAAGCTGAAGCAGTCATGCTCGGTCAGCCAATATATATGCTGATGCCCGAAGTGGTTGGATTCAAAGTAACGGGAGAACTTCCAGAAGGAGCAACTGCGACCGATCTCGTTTTGACAGTCACCCAAATGCTGCGGGCTCATGGTGTCGTCGGCAAGTTTGTGGAATATTTCGGGCCTGGATTGCAATCGATGCTGCTTCCCGACCGGGCGACTTTGGCTAACATGGCTCCTGAATACGGTGCAACCTGTGGCTTCTTCCCGGTCGATCAGGAAACATTGCGATACATGGAACGCACGGGGCGGACAGCTCAAGAAGTCGAACTGGTCGAGAAGTACTATAAGGCTCAGGGGATGTTCCACGATGCGAATACGCCTGATCCCACTTTCACATCTGTATTGGAACTCGATCTCAGCACTGTCGAACCATCTCTGGCTGGCCCGAAACGTCCACAGGATCGAATCCTGCTCAACGATATGAAACCTGTCTGGGAAAAGGCTCTCGAAGAAACCTTCAAGCGGACGGAAGACTCTCCCGAAGTTGAAGTGAAGTTCAATGGCCAAAATCCAAAAATCACTGATGGAGCCGTCGTAATCGCAGCGATTACCAGCTGCACAAATACGAGCAATCCTTCGGTGCTGATGGCCGCTGGATTGCTGGCCCAGAAAGCGGCTGCAAAAGGCTTGACTCGCAAACCGTGGGTGAAAACTTCACTGGCTCCCGGTAGTCGGGTCGTGACCGATTATCTGGAACGAGCGGGTTTAATGCCTTCCCTGGAAGCCCTCGGTTTCAATACGGTTGGATATGGCTGCACGACGTGTATTGGTAACAGCGGTCCATTACAGCAGGAAGTATCTCAAGCGGTTTCCGAAGGGGATCTGGTTGTGAGCGCTGTCCTCTCGGGGAATCGAAACTTTGAAGGTCGAATTAACCAGCAGGTCAAAGCCAACTATCTGGCCAGCCCGCCGCTGGTGGTCGCCTACGCCATCGCCGGCACCATGAACATCAATGTGGCGACCGATCCGCTGGGTGAAGACGCCGACGGCAATCCGGTCTACCTCAAGGACATCTGGCCGACCTCCGCCGAGATCGCCGACGTGGTGCGCTCTGCCGTGACCCCGGACATGTTCGCCAAGCGCTATGCCGACGTCTTCAAGGGCGACGCCATGTGGCAGGGCATCGAGACGTCTGGCGGCCTGACCTATGACTGGCCGGAATCCACTTATGTGGCCAACCCGCCCTTCTTCACCGGCATGACCACCGAAGTGACCCCGCCGAAAGACATCGACGGCGCCCGCATTCTGGGCCTGTTCGGCGACTCGATCACCACCGACCACATTTCCCCGGCCGGCTCGATCAAGGCCGATAGCCCGGCAGGTCTCTACCTGCAGGAAAAAGGCGTCGAACCGCGCGAATTCAACTCCTATGGCGCGCGCCGCGGCAATCACGATGTGATGATGCGCGGCACCTTCGCCAATATCCGCATCAAGAACCAGATGGTTCCGGGCGTGGAAGGCGGCGTCACCAAGCTGCAGCCGTCCGGCGAAGAAATGCCGATCTATGACGCAGCCATGAAGTACGCCGAGGCGGACACCCCGCTGGTGGTCTTCGGCGGCAAGGAATACGGCACCGGTTCCTCGCGCGACTGGGCGGCCAAAGGCACCCGCCTTCTGGGCGTCAAAGCCGTGATCTGCGAGAGCTTCGAGCGCATCCACCGCTCCAATCTCGTGGGCATGGGCGTGGTTCCGCTGCAGTTCCAGAACGGCGAAAGCTGGTCGTCCCTCGGCTTGACCGGCAAGGAGACCATCTCGCTGAAGGGCATTGAAGG
>DOCI01000134.1:25351-30024 GCA_003503535.1 Planctomycetaceae bacterium | reverse complement strand
CCATGAAATATTCACATTCCAAGCCAGGTTGACATCGCTTGCCGATAGCTTCACCGGCTACGGCATTGATAATCGATTGTTTCCAGTAATCAAGATAAAAGTCCTGCATCGGCCCACTGGAAATCGATTCATCTGCCAGTGAAAAACTCAACGACAAAGAGGTAATGACCGTTGTCCCCAACAATGTTACGGCTCGTTCGATCGAGTTGACTTTGGTATTGAAACTGAAAAAGGAAGAGTTCGTCGCCTGCAGGATCCGAGCAGTAATGGCGGGATCGGTTTTGATCAGATCAACGATTTGTTTCAGTTCCGTTTCCGGGCTTCGCGAAAGCTCCAGCAAACGCACTGCCACTGCTGGCAATGTTGGCAACTGTGGGGAATTCCATATCTTTTCTGCATCAAACATATATATACCCAAGTCTCACTATAACATCGCATCACTGGGTCACGCTATATTTCAAGCTGACATAACGGTGCTGCTGAGTCCTAATTTTGACTGATGGTCATTCTCAAGACATTTCAACAGTCTTGCAGGTCACCATCAGCAGTATTTTGTCAATCAAATCAATTCACTTAACTACACAAGGCATCCCAACCATTTAGACAATTTGGTTTGAATGGTTTCTGGCGAACAGGGTTTCATGAGATAATCTGTGATTCCTGCTTTCATGGCCGTTACGAGGTGACATCGATCGGCTTCACTGGTTAACAGAATAATCGGCAGATTCGGATGTTCATTTCGGATTTGAGTGATCAGTTCAATCGAACTGAGATTTGACCAGTTAATATCGATAAAAACGATATCGAAGTCCTGTTCCTGAAATAGTCCCCAAGCTTCAGACTCCCGCTCGACAGCAACTATTTCGCGAATTCCCAATCCCCGAAAGCATCGCTGCTGAACCAGTCTCCAGGATTTTGAACGATCTACGAGCAAAACTCTCATATCGGTACCTATTGCTATCGGGCTGCCTGGAATTTCCTGTTTCCATTTTCCATGTCGAAAAAAGGAAACATTGCTTTATCAAGGCTAGGTCACTTTCTGAGAGAATGAGGCATTTTCACGACAGTTCTTAATGAAAACACTGAAATTTCATAGACCAGTTCCTTTGATTAGTCCGCTTAAAGCAGTTACGAGGATTCCTCTTCAAACAGCGACTTTCAAAAGTTCGTTTTCACGAATTTGAGTGAATTTCCTGAGTGCACTTTCCCATTTCAGTAAATTCACTGTGGTCCCATTCATACTGGACTCATTCCTTGAGAAATGGCATGTGACAGAATGTGTCATAGACAATTCCCAGGTTTCGTGTTCGTCATCGACATGCCTTAGAAAATGTTAATCATGTCTATGGGATACATTCGATGACAATTGTGCCCCGCAGTGTATCGACAGAAATTCAAACAAGACGAACCTCTCAATCAATAGCAACACATACAAAAGCGAGTTTCTCTCTCGTTATATTTATTACCAGAGAGTCGAGCGGTGATGAGAATTGATCAACAAGCACAGACAGAAACTCAAGCTCCCAATTCACTGATAATCTTTACAGAAACGGAATTTCATGGTGAGGCAATACGTAGTTTACTGACCTCATGGCAAATCTTCGGTAACGTCATTCACGTAAGACAACCAGCGGACTTGCACTCTCAACTCCGTCAAACATCCGAGCCGATTATCTTGCTCACCGCGAAAATTCACGGCTGGTTGACTCATGACTTTATTGTTCAGATTCGTGAGTGGGATGCATCAAGCCGAATTATCATATTGATTCAACACAATCTTAAATCCTCATTGAATTCTCTTCGAGAAGTAAAGCCTGACGGAATAATTAATCTGAATGATTCACTTGTTGAAGTATTCAATGGATTTCGTGATGTTATCGATGGACAATCCTATTGCTCAAAATCAATTGACCAGAGAACGCTTCAATTGACTCAGAAAAGTTCGAAGGAAAAAGATCGCAATGGATTGACACCCCGCCAGCGGGAAGTTCTCTGTAAATTAGCCGAAGGGCACACGGTGAAAGAGATTGCAGAAATGATGAAATTATCTGCCAAGTCGGTCGACAGTCATAAATATCGCATCATGAAGAAACTCAATTTAAGCGACCGTGTTCGTCTTGCTCGCTTTGCGATACGGGAAGGCATGATTGACCCATAAAATCAATTTGGGTTCAACACAACAATCGCGTCAGGCCACTTCAAAAGCAACTCGCCGCAATCGCCAGGGTGTTTCAGCGGAATTTCGAGGCTTCATTTCCTTACGAAACAGGGCGAGTGTGAGTTCAACAACTTCAGGTTGAGTTAGAAGTGGTATTGAAGAATTTCGCAGACTGAAACCCTGACTTTCAAATGCCTGGGAGATACTTGCCTGAATTAAGCGGCTTTGGAATGCGGCAAGACCTTTTGATATTGGATCGCATTCCCTGTTTTTCCAATTGCCTCTGCGGCTCCACTCTCTCGCAGGCAATAAGCAATTTGCTGGGCGAAAGATCGTGTGACCTGTAATGTGCCGGCAATCTCAGATGTGGAGAATTGCTCAGGAAGACGAGTTGGCAGCAGGGAATACAAGTCTGCTGGAACGCGAAGGATCCGCTGATCGATGACTTCGAGCAACTTTCGATCTTCTACACGATAACCTTTTCGGGACCAGCGTTTTTTAGGGGGACGCCGGATTTCATCAATGTCGATCAACAGCAACTCCAGTGTCAACCTCGGTTGGGGGAAGACCGTCACAAAGTGAACCATCTCTTCAAAGATATTCATCCAGCTTCCCGATTTCGGAGACAGACGACGACCGAGTGTCTGACTCCACTTTCGTTGAGTAATATACCGTTTACGGATAATCGGTTTCACAACGGTCATCTCGTAATCAGGTGATAATTCGCGGATTTTATCTCGTATTGCAGCCAGAGAACTGCATTGAACTTCGATCAGATGCTCCCCCTGAACCACATCGATGCGATACGCTCCCAATTGCTGTTCTGTCGAGGAGCCAGGCAGGCAATATCGAGACTTGAGTTGCTGATGCAGGGTCGTTTCCATGGCTCCGCCATTTCCAGATAATTGATTCGATGAAATATTTTTAACTCTGCTGGGAAGAGTCCGCCAGAACATTTTCCATTTTGCATTCTTGACAGTCTTGGCGAAGGCTTTTTCGCTCATCGATCTCGATCTGTCTTATCATCCCGTTCAGCTAGAGATTTCGTATTTCGGTGAGATTTTTCCAAGTCGTAATCTGAGATCTGCTGCTCAGTGGCATGTTCGATCCTCACACGATGATCACTTGGTGTCCAGGTCAATTCCGAATCCAATCCTGTCCCAGGCAGTTCTTCAAATGGCATCCCATAGACATGAAGTGTATCGATAATGTCTGACATGGGATCCTGCTGGCACTCCATCGGTAAAAATGGAGAAATTACGTCCCAGTGTCGCTGAATCAATTCCACATTCTCCAGGGGAACATCGATAAGATTTTCAGCACGGTCTACGCGCGCCATCCAAGCAGCCTGATGAATCACCTCATACTTATCTTCTTCCGGCAATGTGGCAAAGATATCCTGCTGCTTTTGTAAATGGGAGAGTTTGATGCGCCCCTCCCGAATTATCATTTCCAATTTGTCTTTGTCCGTGTAGAAAGTTCTGGCTGCTGCCATGCAGACGGATTCTGCCAAACCAAGAAACTGACGAGTCGATAACTGATATTCATCCAGTAATTTCTGAAGTGGCTGATCATTTTCGAGTCTGGAGACAACGGAAGCTGAAAGCCAGTGCCGACCATTGGACTTCTGAAACTCTCGAACTAAGCCAGCAATAGTCAATTCCCGATCAAATTCCCATTCTGGTGCCTGGGTGAATAACAGTGGTAACGGTGGGAGTTGATGACCAGGAAGTCCATGGACAATTTTTAGAAACTGACTGACCTCCGAGGCTTTGAGCAGTTCATGGGGATGCTTTACCTCATTAAAGACTTTTTCTTCCTTGCTGCATCCTGTAAGAAGAGTCAGGCACATCATGAAAACAGTGGCAATCGATTTGCTGATCATGAAGGAAACTCAGTTATGAGAATATGTCTGGAGAACAGTCTGAGGAATAGCTCGCCTGCCAAAATGAGCACGTGCGAATAGAAACCGAACGTTCTTTACTCGATTATCGCAATTTTAAGCCAGACTCTTCATCTGATTCCGCATTCTCGCTGCAATCGGACTTCTTTCTCAGACTCAAGTCCATCTATGAGGATTATTTGAGAAAGGAGGAAAAATCGAACGCATCGATATGGATGACAGTAACTATGGCAACGAGACCCTGGCAAATAAAGAGGCAAAAGTAGAACGTTCGAGACCGATCGGATGAAGAGTTCGTGAGACATTGATCCAACAAACCACCTCCAGCTGAAAGAAATAATGGCGTGAGAAAAATCCAGAGTCGAGCCGCTTCGCCCATGTTTTTCCCACTGAGCCACAACAGACTCCAGACAATTGTCACAGCTAACGTCCATGCGGTTGCCGAAGTCCAGACTCGATGTTTCAAGCTCGTCAACAAAGTCCCCAGCACAAGGACTGTGACTACTGGCCCTAATGCAAACATCAATTCGAGTGGATTCACAAGCAGCCACCAAAGATATGTCCTGGTATTGTGATCGTAAAACGTCGCATGATTCTGCAAGTTCAATCGCG
>DOCI01000134.1:18143-25246 GCA_003503535.1 Planctomycetaceae bacterium | reverse complement strand
AGATTCAACTTGAAGATCAATGCAGTGAACAAAGTCATCACAACAAACACGACCAGCGAGCCGATCGCAGGTTTCCAATGCAGTCGGCGGATCAGTTTCAGCACAGAATATCTGTCGAATCGATTCTGCTCAGCATGTATTATTTCAATCAGAGAATTGAGAATCATCCACACTGCGAGAATTACAGGCACAACGATCACTGCTAACGAAATTACACAGCCGAACCAGAAAATCAAACCTGCTAACAAACTGAGTCCGATCGAATTCCTGCGGACTGACACGATCCAGCAGGCAGTTACCCAGGCCGAAAAAAAGGGAAGCAGCAAATCTGATTTCGGAGCAAACACAGATAACGAAGGAATCAATGGCCACAAACCCGCAACGAGCCAGGCCGACCGAAAAGGAACAAATTGCCAGGTGATGAGCAATAAGGGAATTACAGTTAATGCCGCGACCAAACCAGTCACCCAGAGATTGAGTGACAAAACAGCTCGATGCGATTCCGTAAAAACCTGACCATTATCCCGAGCAAGTTGCTCAACAACATCCAGACCATCGTGAAGCGGTTGCGACTCCGTTTCGATCAATAATTTCGAGAGCGCAGGAGAAGCCGTGCATATCGTTTTTAACACTCGAAAATAGAGAATCAAACCAGGAGGGTGGGTCCCCTGATGCAGATAATCTCCCTGCCTCACAACATCTTCATAGCCTGCCAGAAATTCCGTGGAAGTCTCCTCGTTATTCATAGCAGCCGTGTAGTAACCCGACATACGCGGATAATATGTGACCCAACTCGACCCCGCCGTGCCATATATTCCTGCCGGAACCGAACGCAATGTCGGTATCAATATCCACGATGCGATTACCAATAAAAGCAATCCCATTGCGATCCGCACACGTCCAGATTGATCAAACCAGCGACTTCCCATCCACAATAAGGTTAGATAACCAGTGCACAGGAGAATTGTAAACATCACTGCAAGCAACTCGGTATTTCCTGCGGGGATCCGAGGCCAAACCCATTCTCCAGAGACACCCAGAGGCAAATGGGTTGAGGTCAGCACGATGACTTGAAGTAGTGTGATTGCAATTGTGGCTGCGATCACAAGCAGGGACAAGAAAGACTGTTTGTGGACGACCTCAGGAACATCGACGGAAGTCTCGGGCGTCTCTTTGCTCACAATTTATGAACCCGCAAGAAGTGACTTACTGCTGGTTGCAGCGAGCTGTCGTGGAATAATTCGATTCGATCGGGTCGGTACTAAACATCGAGTACGATACAAGTAATGTTATCTTTTGACCCACCTTTTTGTGCAGCCAGAATGATCGAATCCGCTATTTGTTGAGGATCATCATCCGATTTGAGCAATTCACGCAGTTCGTTATCATCCAGTCCATCGGTCACGCCATCGGTACAGAGAAAAAATCGATCGCCGGCTTGATATTGGATTTCATGGGTTGAAACCCCTTCTCCCCCCTCTTTTGATCCCAGGTATCTCACCAGAACATTCTTGTAACGATGTGAGCGGGCTTCATCGGGAGAAATTGTACCGGCATCCATCAGTGCCTGTACGAGAGAATGATCTTTAGTGATCTGTTCGAGCTTGTTCTTTCGTAACAGATACGCGCGACTGTCACCCACGTTGCCAATATAAAAGGTATCTCCCACCCAGACGAGCAACACAATGGTGGTTCCCATGTTGTGCAATTCCGGGTCGACTCTTCCAAGAACCATGATTTCCGAATTGGCATTTCCGACTGCATCATCAATCGCGGTACGAATTCGATCGGGAGTATCGTCGATAAAATCGATTAATTCGTTCAGCTTTTTGGGGACTAACTCAACTGCTAACTGACTCGCTTTTTCCCCGGCACTCTGTCCACCCATCCCATCAGCCACGATGAAGAAACGATTCTCCTCATCGACGTGAAGATTGTCCTCGTTATTTTTCCGGTAATTGCCGGTAATGCTAAGTTGGCCGATGCGTATGTCTGGCATGATATTCGAGGTTAATTAGTGGCCTGTTGAGGCTTGTCTTATGAAGTATGAGATTTTGTACACACAGGGTTTGCCAATTTCTCACCGTGTTCGATTAACACGATGGTGTATTAACAGAGTGATCGATTAACAGAGTCAATTTCAGATTGAATTGTGAAGAGATTCCATGTTCTGTCAAGAATCATTCTGACTAAGTCTTACGCCGAACGCAACTTAGAGCATTACTAAATGCAATGTGCCGTCGCTGGAACGATTTTTGCCTTAATACGCGGTGTTGCCCCGGCTGTACGCGATACGTTAATTTTGAAACTGCTCTAAAACAGCGAGGCCATCATATCCCGCACGCCAAGGACAGTCGGACTAATGATCAACTCTCCTGCCGTAAACCCAGCTGCCGCCCCATAATAATGGCTTTGACTCCGCAACAACTCGTAAACATGAGCTTTGGTGGGAGGAAATTGAGTCTCGTAAGCCTCGACGGCTCGAATTTTCGTTTCCAGTGCATCCGATATATCTGTGATGAAATGCCCGGCTTTTTGGGGTGCGGGCATTTGACGTAATCCCAATGGATACCACAACTGACGGGAAACCGTATGAACCGGCAAACCATCGAATTCATCGTCCCATTTTGTGAGCCGGGAATAGAAAATCGCCGCATCGGTAATTTGCATCGCCTGCCAGTGGTCGGGTGAGGCCAGCGGAGTTTTATCTGCGATGCCAATGACCACTTTGGGTCGATACCGCCGAAAGACCTTGGCCAGCGTGACCCGGGCTTCGTAATTGTCAAACAATTTACGATTCGGCAGATCCAGCGTTTCCCGCACATGCACCCCGAGAATTTCAGCCGCTTTTCGTGCCTCATCCAAACGAACTTCTGGACCAGGACTGAGCGGCGTTGGTTCCCCATCGGTCAAATCGATGATTCCCACTCGATATCCCTGCCGGGATAATGTCGCCAGGGTCCCGCCACAGCCAATCTCAACATCATCCGGATGTGCTCCAACAGCAATCACATCCAAAGCTTCGGGAAGTTCCTGCATCGCTCATCGATTCCGTTAAGTATTAAAAGAATTTTCGGAGAATCACTTAACCATATCCACTCGAACGCTCCTGATCAAATGATGTTTACCGTGTAGATCATTCAAGAACAGGCTCATTTATACCGCTATATACCGCGTTCCAAATGAAAACCGGAGAATTCAACAATTTGTAAGAACACAGGATCGTGCCGGAGATACAACGGAAAACAATCAAACCGGAGTGGCGGGCGCTCTCGAAGAGAAGCCCCAGAATGATAAAACGTCCGGGGGCTTCCGCTGAAGCGGAGCGCCCCGCCACCCCGGAAGTCCTGTTTTGGATGTTCCTTGAAATCAGGCATCCAAATGGAACAGGGTTTAGCTCATTCAGATAAAGCGTTACTGGATACCTCTGCGGAATCGATAATAATAATTTTCCCTTTGCAGAGAACCCAAACAGGTACGTAATTACAGTACACTATTCTCATAGCTGCAATGAAGAGTGGCTTTTGTTAAAGTTTCGATTGAGGAAAAGGAACCAGATAGAGCCATAGTTTGACTGTGGGAAAGAGTACAGAACTTGATGTCGAAAAATTCATCAGCAGATCGTCCAGACGAGAGCATTATTGAAGCCGCCCGTGGCCTTTTGGGATATTTAAATTTTTCCAATGGCAGCCGGGATTACGGTGCGTTCAACAATTGGAATCTACTGTTCGGACACTTCGGAGTCAGTGATCTGGCTCCTGTTCACGAGTTTTTGCAGGAGCAGTTGCAGGAGTTGCAGGCCGAAAACCCCGCATTTCGGGAATCGACACAGGCAACAAATGTACTAGATATCCTGTTTAGTCATATGCTTGATGCCTATTACAGCTATCATCACGATCTGCTGTTTCACTTTCCCAAAGAACGACTCATTGAACCGTTTTTTATTGCCACTCTTGCAGAAGCAGTCCTGGCTCAACAGTCCACTGCTCAGGATGTCGATAGTCTTGTTCAAAACGCCATCCTGCACGTGAACGATTTTATCGGTTATCGCCCCGTTGCCTTGCTGGAAAACGGGCGAATGGTTCAACCCTACCCGCACGAAAAATCAGCATTGATCCCCTTATATTTTCGGGAAACTGGAACAGCTGTCGGGAAATATCAGGACCTCATTCAGAAGACACTTTCACTGCTCGAAAAAGTTCCAGAAACAGTGATTACAGCCACCCATTTTCTGAGACGGAACCTCGATGAACTCGCCGTCGATGTTCGCGCCTACGATTATAACCATCCTGTGTTTAAGCGGACGAACTATCTATTCGGAGAATGGGATCCCCATCGCATTGGGCTGGATGGCTACTATCACCGTTTTGTGGTTCGCAGCATCATTCTCGATTCCCTGATCGACTGGATTCAATACAGCTGTCAATTAGAAAAGATCCCTTACGAGGAAGCCCTGTTCGATGCTTCGGCAGCATTGGGAGGCACCATCCTGATGGCTTCCTCAATCAGTGGATCCGGGCCAGATACGTTCGATTCGACCGTCTCGCTCTCATCACTTCTGCCGATCGTAGCTCGACAAAGGGATTTCTTTTACGAACATTTAATGTCTGAAGTGGATGGCCCGCGAGCCGAACGGCTTTATCAGCAGCAGCAGGTTACCCAACAACCATTCGGGCATGTCCGGCACGCACTGAATATGTTTCTCTCCAATTATGGAGCCCAGCAGGTTCGAAATCGCGAACTGGCGTTGATGTATGCCCGCATGGGTTATGCCGAAGAAAGCCGTCGTCAGTCTGAAATCATCCCTGCTGCCTCGATCCGCTTTGAAACGGAAATTCAATGGCGAATTCGGATTATTCAACAACACAATCATGCTGGCGAATTTGAACAATCATTACCGAGATTGACAGAAATTAAAGAACTCTACCGACGTGGAGTCGAATGCGGTGCCTTCATCGATCCCTGGAACATTCTCGGCTTTCAGGGGCAATTCAATCTGTTCTCCAATCGAGACGACTCCGTTCCAGATGTCAGAGTCGAAATTCTGATCGATGTTATGGAGCAGATTTTTTCGGTCCATGCCGAAACGCTGACCGAAGCGGCGATTGCTGGTCGGGAAGAAATTATCTCCCAACTGAGTGATTCGTTCAAAACCTTTGCAGAACATTGGGATGATTACGCCACCACAACCGTAGAAGATATCCCTAAACTGTATGGCTTAAAAACTTACGAATCGGCCATGATTGTCGCTCGCACTTTGCTCGCCTGGCACAAAGCCGATCCTGAAGAAAACAGTCTGGCCTTCTGGCGGACACATGTCGAAATGTTCGATTCGCACCTGGCGTATCATAATATCGTCAGCGTACTCCTCGACAAACGGGATTTGAATTCCGCCTTTGGTTTACTGATGCAGTGGTTCAGTCAGATTGAAGAGTCGGATTCGGTTCAGTTTGATGAAACCTTCAGTGTGTCTCTGCTCGAGTGGGCAAACCTCTTAAGGCAATCTGAAGACGATGACTCTCAACTATTTGATCGTTATCGACGTTCACTGGAATTGCTCGAAGCCAATGCGGGCAGTCGGTGGGGAATGCCCCGAATGTCAATTGAAGCCAGAGCGGCTCCTCCGAGCAGTGAAGAGGACGACCAGGACTGGTGGGACGAACCCGCACTGGATGGTCCGTGGGGTCAGGAAGAGGAAGAAGATCCAGACAGCCCATTCGCAGCCGCTTACGAGGGAGTCACCTTTCGCGACTCGGCTGATGATGGTCAGGAAGGAAGTCTTTCAGATGGCTCTTCTCCCTATGAGAGTAACGAATTTGAACGCTGGGGACGGTCCTACGAATCCCAACTCAAATTCCTGCAAAGTGTCGCCGAACTTCAGCAGCAGGCCATCATTGTTGCTGCAAGACTGTTAAGAAAATCGGATGCCGAAGAACCAAACGAGTCTAAAGAAACGTCAGCAACTGTTCGTAAAACGATTGTCGCCTGGTCGAATACGCTCTTTGAATTTGAAGGCGAACTGGGGCAGTTTCTGCACGAAATTCATCTGAAGCAACTCGCTCCCCCATCTGGCAGTCACGATGCCAATATCGAATACGATATTCAGCTGCAGTCCAAACTGTACTTGATGCACAATGTCATCTGGACTTTAACCCGCCTGCGTTTTGTCCGACGCCTGGCCGATTCCCTGCTGTATGATGGTGTCAAAAAACCGAAACTCAAAGACGTCTGGCTGACGGAATTCCTGCATGCAATTCTGTCTCACAATATTACGTCTATTAAAGAATTGTTGCCGAAAGCATTGAAACGTCTCTCCCGTCGTAAGCTGCTGTACATGCCGCTCGAAAATGGAGGAACACCTCGTTCCATTGCCGATGCTCAGGAGATGCACGCCCTGCTCCGCTTCCTTGTGACGGCTCTGCCAGCATTAGGAATGTACCGGGAAACCTGGCAGGTGATGGTGACTGCCTACGACATGGAACGATCTTCCCGTCCTCGCGGACCTGCGATCACTGAATTTGATCGATTGTTTCGACTGGCGCTCTCAAATACATTATCCAATATGCTCAAATCGTCTCAGAACTGGCGATCTGGTAAACTGGAAGACTCCGAACTGATCGATATTCTCACCGAAGTGGTCGATCACTATCGCGATATCTGGCTCCGGCACAGCGAGACCATGCGACTCTCGGCTGCAGAAGCGATGAACGTCGATTCCGTCTGGCAGGATACGATCGAGTTCATCCACAAATATGGTTCCGATTTATTCCATGCCCGTAATTTGACGCTCGGTTATGTCCGGGCCATTGTGCAGACTGGCGTTGAAGAATTTCTACAATATCTGGATGAAAACGACGATCCGATTCACCCGAATCCATTGATTGAAGACTTGCGGGACAGCGTGATTGAACCCCGCGAAGCGGCTGCTCATCTGGAAATGATTTATGGCATTCTGATCGACAAGTTCGATCGCTTCCTCGAATACAACAGCACGACCACGCACTCCGACTATGGCGAAAGATTCGATTGTTTTCTCGACTTCGTCCGCCTTGAAGCCGAATACGATCGGGACGACTGGAATTACACGCCGTATCGCATTGCTC
>DOCI01000134.1:17580-18017 GCA_003503535.1 Planctomycetaceae bacterium | reverse complement strand
GGCTCTGAAAGATCACATCGAAGAACGATTCGTGAAGCCGATTGCCATCAATCGAATGCTGGCGCTAGTCCGGGAAATTATGGAAGAAAAAGACGAAACGGTTCGTCGTGAATACTTTGATGACCTGCGTGTGCAAATCGAACAGTATCAGGATGGGACTTCAGGCACCGGTCTTGAGGTACCTGAGTGGTTGCGGGTGCTCGATCAGGAACTCCGTAACTTTGAAGCTCCCGAACATTTGAGCAACGATCCTTACGGCGAGCAGATCATCATTCCGGTTACCATTAACCTGCGGGAAATGCGACGACAACTCAAAACCTGGAACGACGATTTCATGCCGAATCCAAGAAAACAATCAAAACGACCTCGGGATAAATCGTAGATCAGTCAAACAATGCCTGAGAAAAACCACAGTAATGACACACTCGCTTGCGCTT
>DOCI01000134.1:14793-17500 GCA_003503535.1 Planctomycetaceae bacterium | reverse complement strand
CGCTTGCGCTTCGTGCCTGTAATTTCTGATTCAAAACTTCATCGAACTTATAACGGAAATCCTGGAAAGATCTGCTATGTGGCCGTTTGGTAGTAAAGACTGGAATATTGTCGGCATCATGTTCGAAAAACCGGATTCCTATTCCATCAATGCGAACCGGGCCAAAGGCAAACTGGCCGACTCGGTCAAAACCCGGGTCCGCATTCACGACCGCACCATTCTGTGGGTGATCTACAACCAGAAAGGCTCGATTATCGAGAGCGGACAAGGCAACGGCATCCATCATGTGCCGCAGGATACTGTGAAACAGTTGGAGAAAATTCTGCACACGAATGTTTCCATCCGGGAAATCTTAAAAATGCTCGAATCCGGCCAGACACCCAAGGCGGCGAAAAAACTGATCTGGAGCGGCTATCCCAAGAAAAAGCAGGCTCAGGACAGCGATATTTAAACAGAGATGGTTCATCAATAAGTAGGACAGGCTTCCAGCCTGTCTGAGATAACCAGCTGAAAATTAAGCTTGTTAAGTCCATGAAAATTTGATTGCTGCAAATATTAATCAGACAGGCTGGAAGCCTGTCCTACCAGTTGTTGTGTTTACTGCAACTTGGCTTCCATTTGTGCGAGCACCTGATTTTCGTGGTTCTGTAGCTGCAGCATTTTCTGATTGACCAGCGTTCTTTTGGCAGCGATATCTCGTGCGGTTTTACGGTAATCCTGATGTAATTCGCGAAAAGTACTCGAATACGATTTCCCACTCGAAAGACGTGTTTTAAGTTTATCGAGAATCTGCCGTGCCTCTCCCTGTAGAAACTCCATATAATCGTCTGCGGCATATTCGGCTGCGATTGCACATAAGCGAACAATTTCACGGTCATGCAAACGTTCACTCGACGTCAACGCAGGTAGCATCGTTGTGGAGTTGGTCTGTCGCTGAGGTGCCTCATCGACAAGCCTGCCAAAACTGCTGACTTCACGGGCTTGATTCGTGCGCTGCTGCATCGCCTGATGCAATGATTTCTGCACCCGCCTGTTGCCCGGCTCCAGGGCCAGTGCTTTTTGATAATAGTGGATCTCCTGACTCGTTTTTCCTTGATCCCGATAGATTTTCCCAAGCTGATAAAAGGCATCCCATTCCAGAGGATTTAGCCTGAGCACCTGCTTGATCGCAGTGATGGCCAGCTCAAAATCATCGAGTCGGCGGTAAGCCAGTCCCAAATTGTAATAGCCTTCTACAGAACGGCGATCTCTTTGTAATCCACGCTGTAAAAAATCGATTGCCTTATCAAACTCCCCGAGGCGATTAAAAATCGCTCCGATATTAATATAGGAGATCGATCGATGAGGGTTCTTTTCAATCGCCTGCTGAAACGAATCGACCGCATCGTGCATCAAACCCGAACGTAATTGAGAGGTGCCGAGCAGTTCCCAGACGACTGGATCACTCGAATCGATCTCTGTAGCCTGTGTGAACAGTTCGATCGCCTGCGGAAACTGACGCTTTCGGTAGGCTTCCACTCCGGCGATCTTCAATTGATCGTACTCCGCTTCAATTTCAGACATATTCAACTCCACACTGGTCCCAGAATTATGAAATTCTGCCGCAGATGTGTGAAGAGACGCCGAGTTTTCCATCAAGAATTGATGTTCATTTGAATTCTGTCGAGGTTGATACCAACGTCAAGCCTGAGACATGCCCTCGAGGAATATCATTTTGCCTGTGCGGATTTCCATGAATTCGATATGCTGAAATCTGAATGTCAGCATGGTCACAGGGGAAATTAAGCGTGGGCGGTCTGTTTCGAATTTTGTATCAGATAAAAATTCTGGGACCGGTGCTGCGCCCGTTGTTTCGTATCCTGCTCGGCTTGATCGCCATTCCGGTATTCCGCTTTATTCTCCGCCACATCTTCCGGGTGCAGGAACTCGATGATGAGTTGGAAAAAGACCTCGAACAGTGGTTCAAAGGAACTCTTGTCTTGTTGGCCGCCACGAAGAACATGGAAATGACCATGTTCTCCTGGGTCGATCATTTCGGCGGGCCAACCGCAATCGCTGATCAAGATTGGAGCAATGCCTGGGTGACAGGTTTGCGAATTATGATGGTCATTGGCGTGATAGAAATGATGCCCGACCAGGAACTGTTTGCCATCATTCATCCCGGCCCTCCCAAATTCAAATACGACCGAATTATTGGCTTCTGGCAATCCCTCAAGAATCAGTTCCGCCCCATTGCCAAAGGGTTAGTCTGCCAGCATTTGAATCGTTCCTCTCCAGTGTTAGCAATCCTCTGTGCAATTTTTGCCGACACTGAAGGCTGGGTCTGCTTCGGATTCGCCAGTCTCCAATACCTGATTATCGGTCTGGTCACCTCGCGGGATCGGGCTCTGGATGCACTCTCGGCTTTTGATCGCCAGGTCGCCATTCGCCGTCAGCAGATTAAGGAGGAATTCAGTCTGGACGAAGAAAAACCCAACAAACCAGACAAAACTTCCACTGCGATCGATTCCAGTCCTGCGAAACCGGCGGAAACGACGGCTGTCATTGCCAAAGAAAAGCTCGATTCCCCTTAATAATGGCCTTCTGCTCTCGAATCGAGCCGCTGAAATTGCAATTTTCCGTGAAACCGTATAATGGACGCTGGAAGGCTGAAGGTGGAGGGAGGAAGGTTGAATGCATTTGTCCACTCAACACTCAACACTCAACA
>DOCI01000134.1:13812-14583 GCA_003503535.1 Planctomycetaceae bacterium | reverse complement strand
TCAACACTCAACACTCAACACTCTTACGGAGCTCACGTGTCCATGGGACGGACTCACCAGATTCAGGTTCTCAGCCCGGCTGTTGTCAATAAAATTGCAGCGGGCGAGGTGATTGAACGTCCTGCCAGCGTAATCAAAGAGTTGCTGGAAAACAGTCTCGATGCCTTAAGCACCCGGATTGATGTCGATATCGAAGAAGGCGGCACCGAATTAATTCGCATTGCTGATGATGGAGAAGGGATTCCCGCGGACGAACTGCCACTCGCCGTAACGAGCCACGCGACCAGCAAGTTGCGTCAGGCGGACGATCTGTTCTGCGTGCAAACGATGGGCTTTCGGGGAGAGGCGCTGGCTTCAATTTCTGAAGTGAGTCATTTTAAAATCCGCAGCAGAAGCGCAGAGGATAATGTTGGCTCGGAACTGGCTGTCACCTGTGGCGACCGTTCGGAAATCCGCCCCATTGGCTGCGCTCCCGGCACGCAAATCGAAATCCGGCAACTGTTCTGCAATACCCCTGTCCGCAGAAAGTTTTTGAAACGAGCCTCGACGGAATTTGGATACATCTCCGAACAATTCACCCGCATCGCCCTGGCCTGCCCGCGATTGCAGCTTTCTTTAACACACAACGGAAAGTCAGTCCATCGTCTGCCAGCCACGAACGAACTGACCGAGCGTCTCACCTTATTCTATGGCTCTCAAACCGTCGAAAAATTAATTCCGATCGAAGCCGAGCATGGGGGTGTGCGATTGTGGGGCTATGTTGGACACCCG
>DOCI01000134.1:9907-13659 GCA_003503535.1 Planctomycetaceae bacterium | reverse complement strand
TATGTTGGACACCCGAGCCTGAATAAGTCGACCCGCAAATCGCAGTATCTGTTTTTGAACGGCCGCTACATTCAGGATCGTTCGCTACAGCACGCTTTGAACGAGGCTTATCGTGGCTTATTAATGACGGGCCGGCATCCGGTTGCATATCTGTTTCTGGAGATGCCGAGCGATCAGATTGATGTCAACGTGCATCCGACAAAGTCTGAAGTTCGTTTTCGCGATCAACAATTTCTGTTTCGATTATTGCTTTCCACACTCCGTACAAAGTTTCTGCAGTCAGATCTGCAGAGCGAACTCAGCTTCCGGCCTTCCTCGAAAAACGAAAGCGAACTGCAGGTTCGGCAACAGAAAGTCGAACAGGACCTGGTCTCGTGGGCGCGTTCTCAAATGGTGCAGACGACACCACAAAATGGCCCTGCACAAGCAACTGAATTACGCGAGAGTCATTCGTTAATCCAGCCTGTAGGAAGTGGATTGCAATCGACTGAAACGAAACAATCTCCTCAGAAAACCGCAGAGGCCGTGGCTGAGTTCCGGAAATTTCCGAATGAGAATGATTTCTTCCAGATCTCGTCCCCACAGAGTTCTTCGCCAGCTGTCGATTCCGAAACCGATACGGCAGTCGAGGAAGATGAGAAAGTTGTCTCACATTCTCCTGCAAAACCTTCCGAACAACCGTTCTCTCCTTCCGGCATTCAGGCATTACAGGTTGATGATTGTTACATCGTGCTGAACACTCCACAGGGGTTGACTGTGATCGATCAGCATGCTCTGCACGAGCGGGTGCTCTACGAACGATTCCGCAAAAAGGTGCTGGATGGTCGAACGGAAACACAGCGACTGCTGATGCCGGTCACTCTGGAAATGGATGCCAAGAAACTGGCACTGTTAATGGAGCATCAGGATTTGCTGCTGCAGATGGGATTTGAAATCGAAGAATTCGGCCGGGGCATGCTGGCAGTGAGCAGTCATCCCGTGTTCCTGGGACACAATGTGATCTCAGAAGTGATGCTCGAATTCGCAGAAAAATTTGACGAATCGGCTTCTGTCAGCCGACGCGACCTACTCGATGAAACCCTGCATATGATGGCCTGCAAGGCAGCGATCAAAGCGGGCCAAAAACTGACCGCCGATGAAATCATCGCCCTGCTCGCACAACGGGAATCAGCAGACGATGCCCATCATTGTCCTCATGGTCGACCGACAGCCCTGGTATTGAGTCGTGAAGAACTCGATCGACAATTCGGGCGGTTGGGTGCTTGATTCGTCGCTCTCGTTAGATGTAAGCGTCGTTAACCACGCCCATCACTTTGTTCTGGGACGTGCCACCCAATTGAGTTAATTTTCGCGTTCAATCACAATCATTTGAGCGCGTCGTTCCGCTGTCATGCCAGCAGATAAGTTCAGACGACCTTCGGTTTGATTGAGCATGTCGCTGAGATTCGTCCAATCGTCTGTAGTCATTTTTTGACGCGGCCAGTTTTTCTGGGACCACAATTCCACGAAGAATTCCCGTTGCAGGAACTCGGGGAGATCCAAAATCGGTTCGACGAGAATCCGAACATGATTGGCCTGATTTGATAATGTTGCCAATTCGATAGCGGCTCGGACCAGTTCGAGATGAAATGCATGTGCCTCTGCAATTTGATTTGTCAGCCCTATCAAGTGCTCTGAGAAGTTCGCATTGTATGACTGCAGTAGAGGGATTAATTCCTGACGAATTCGATTGCGGGTGTAGTTCTGATCGTCATTCGTGACATCGTGCCGAAAGTCCTGACCAAGTTCCTGGAGATAGTCGAGAATTTCCTGACGGGAAAAATTCAGGAGCGGCCGCCGAAGTACGATTCCAGAATCCATGACTCGATTATCAGGAATTCCCTGCATGCCACGCAGACTTGTTCCACGGATCAGATGATGAAGCACGGTTTCGACCTGATCCTCAGCATGATGAGCCACGCAAATACTCTGACAGCCTGCCGCCTGAGCCGTTTCAATGAGAAACTGATAGCGCATTTTCCGCAACGAGGCCTCATCGTTCTGGACATGATCTGGCAGATCATCGGTTTCCATCACTGAATTCGTCCAGAATGTGAGTCCCAACATATCACTTAGCTCTCCAACCCACTCTTGATCAGAGACTGCATCATTTCGAACCCGATGATTGAAATGAGCGACATCAATTGAGAAATCGGCAGTAGACTCGATAACAGCCATCGCCCGCAACATCGCCACACTATCCGCTCCACCAGAAACAGCGAGTAATAGTTTCCCCGAACCGTGGTTCCTCTGGCGAATCGAATGAAGCAGTTTTTTTTCAAATACGAGCATGAGGGAATGGGTTGAGAGTTGAGGGTTGAAGGTTGAGGGTGAAATCATTCCGATCATCGTAACCAAATGCAATTGTCTCTTCACCCCGTCTGAATAACCAGTGTCCAGTGCCCAGAGGCTCGTGTTGAGAGGACATAGAAACATTCCTGGCAATTCTCTCGCCACCTCAACCTTCAACCTTCAACCCACCCGTTAGTTGATAAACCGGTGACGTCTGTTAAGATGATTTGAGGAAATTCCGTCAGATCTGTTAAGGCGACTTGTGGTTGCCGAGATGGGTCATGACATGACAACAAACTTAGTGGAACTGAGAGGCGTTCGTCAGCCTGAACACTCGCTCACATTATTTATTTTAAGAATATCGGGCAGCGTTCAAGATCGCCACCGCTCCAATCCTCCTGTTTCTTTGGGAGTTGGGGCAAATTGTACCAGGACAAGACGACTGGGATGGCTGAAATCAAACTGCGGAAGAGAAATTTTCATGGTGTATCTCCTCTTCACAATTCTGGGACTGTGTCTGCTGCTGGGAATGTTCCGACATTTCCGGAGGCTCGACATATTACCCAATCAACTGGCAGACTCAGTACTCTCTCTGGGAGTAAATGTACGGGTACGTCGGTTGGTCGGGCTGCGCCGTCCTCGCGAAACTGCGTGTCAATCGGTTGTATTCCGCTTCAAGAACCGACGAACGAAGGATGTTTCCTGCAAACGTCCACGCTCATTACCGGATGCAACACAGAAAACGCGATCCAGTTTCAGTTTGATCACGACCCATCACAATAAAATCGACAGTCACGTCGATCATAAAAGTTTTTATCCTGGCTGCATTTAGGTGAGCTGCACGTCTCCCGGTCGGAGTTATACCGATGGGAACTGAAGCATATATTCTGGGCGGAATCGCCCTGTTAGTCGGCTTGATTGTCGGCTACATGTTGGAACGCGTACGGTTGGGGGCGAGCTATCGCACCAAAGACCAGATGCTCGAAGATGGCAAGCGTGAAGCCGAGGTGATTCGCAAAAATGGTGAAATTGCCGCGAAGGAAGAAGTCCTCAAGCGTCGCGAACAACTCGAAGCCGAGTTGAGCAAACAGCGAAACGAAATTCGCGATCTCGAACGCAAAATGGACAAACGCGAGTCAACACTCGAAGACCTCCAGGAAAATGTGACCAAACGGGAGCGGATGATTGAGTCGATGCAGAATCGACTGACCGAACGCCTCAAAACTGCAGAACGCCGTGAAACCGAGTTGACCCGCATCCTCAAGCAGGAGCAGGAAGAACTCTATAAAATCAGCGGCCTGAAAAAAGAACAAGCCGTCGAACGTCTGCTTGATCGCGTAAAAACCGAACTTCGAAATGAAACCGGTCAGTTGATTCTCAAACACGAGGCTGAGATTAAAGAGACCTGCGACTCGAAAGCT
>DOCI01000134.1:1808-9860 GCA_003503535.1 Planctomycetaceae bacterium | reverse complement strand
AAAGCTCGGGAAATCATCGGCATGGCCGTGCAGCGGTATGCTTCTGCTCACACATCGGAAATTACCGTTTCGAGCATCGATATTCCCAGCGATGAAATGAAGGGCCGTATCATTGGTCGGGAAGGTCGAAACATTCGCACCTTTGAAAAACTGACCGGTGTGGATGTGATCGTCGATGACACGCCGGGCGTTGTCATCATTTCATCCTTTGACAGCGTCCGCCGCGAAATCGGAAAAATGGCCATGCAGAGGCTCATTCAGGACGGTCGTATTCATCCGACTCGGATTGAAGAGATTGTTTCAGAATGTCAAAAGGAAATTGATGAACGAATCATGCGTCTCGGCCAGGAAGCGGCTCAGGAAGCTGATGTTCCCGGTTTGCATGAGAAATTGATCCAACTGATGGGCCGACTCAATTTCCGCGTCAGTTACTCGCAGAACGTATTGCGTCACTCAATTGAGGTCGCTCATCTCACCGGGATGATGGCCGAGCAACTGGGGCTCGATGGCGACCTGGCTCGTCGGTGTGGATTTACTCACGATATCGGCAAAGCCGCAGACCATGAAATGGAAGGGGGCCACCCCGCCATCGGAGCCGATTTGCTCAAACGCTACTCCGAAGGCGAAGAAGTCGTCCACTCCGCCGCCGGTCATCACGATGATATTCGGCCTGACTATATTTATACGGTGCTCGTCGCTGCAGCCGATGCAATTTCCGCTGCCCGTCCGGGTGCTCGTCGGGAAACTCTCGAAAAGTATGCGAAACGACTCGAAGAACTCGAAGGTCTGGTTTGTGGCTTCCCCGGTGTCGAACAATGTTATGCTGTGCAAGCCGGCCGGGAAGTTCGCGTGATTGTCGATCCCCGCGACGTCAACGACCGCGAAGCGGCTGCACTGGCTCGTGAAATCGCCAAAGCTGTCGAAGAAAATCTGACTTATCCGGGTGAAGTGAAAGTCGCCGTCATGCGAGAAACCCGCTCCGTCGAGTATGCTCGATAATAAAATTGATGAACTTTAAACACGTTTCCAGGGTCAAGTCTGGGAACGTGTTGTTTTAATTAACGAAAGAACCACGGATAAGCACGGATGGTAACAGATTCATTTTATCCGCGTTCATCCGTGGCTCCATTTGATTAAATTAGACGAATGGATTTTTCAATGTTGTAGGTTGGGTTAGCGAAGCGTAACCCAACAATTTTTTAGCACGAAGTCAATCTTTCAGGATTGATTCCATGAAATATCGTCGATCAAAGGTAGGCAGGACGTATTTTTTCACAATTGTCACGCATCAAAGAAGACCAATATTAACAACTCAATTGGGGCGTTCCTGTTTACGAACTGCGATCAAAAGTATTCAAAAAGGTCATCCATTTGATATTGCTGCAATTGTTTTATTACCAGATCACATACATACAATCTGGACACTACCAATAATCGATTCAGATTACTCAACTCGGATCAGGCTTGTAAAAAGCAAATTTACGAAACTTTGGCTCAGCAGTCATGGGCAAGAGGGAATAACATCAACAAGCCGTGAAAGCAAAAATGAGAAGGCAATCTGGCAAAGACGATTTTATGAACATACTTGCCGTGATGAGTTAGACATGAAACGCTGCGTCGATTATCTGCATGTGAATCCGGTAAAACATCGATTAGTTGAAAAAGTGAAAGAGTGGCCATGGTCAACATTTCATCGATATGTCAAACTAGGTGAATATTCGATGGATTGGGGGAATTCGAGTCATTGGTATGGCGATGAATTCAAAAACTTGGAGTAGTGACTTAACAATGTTGGGTTACGCTTCGCTAACCCAACCTACATTTTGTATCAAGCACAATTAACTAACTCATCGTTATTGAACTTATCTCATGACGCCACTTCCGGATTTTGAAACGTTTCAACAACAGGCTCAGGGGCAAACTCTGGTGCCTGTCTATTGCCAAATGACGGGAGATTCCCTCTCTCCTGTCGAGGCTTATCGCAGGCTTCACAAGGAAGAACATTCCTTTTTGTTTGAGAGCGTGGTCGGTGGCGAGCGGATTGGACGATACAGTTTTATTGGCTCCAATCCTTTTCTGACGATTCAAGCCAAAGGGAACGAAGTTACGATTGTTGAAAAGGGAAACTCGCGAAGCCTGACCTGCGACGATCCCCTGGACCTGCTTGGCGAATTGATGGAACCCTATCAGATGGCTCCGCATCCTCAGTTGCCACGTTTTTGTGGGGGAGCGGTCGGCTATGCCGGGTATGATGTCGTCCGTTATACCGAGAATCTTCCAAATGCTCCCGAAGATGACCGGCATGTCCCCGATATGCTGTTTGGTTTGTACAACCGCATGGTCATTTTTGATCATATCAATAAAACGATTTTCGTGGTCGCGATCGCCAAAGTTGATGAGAAATCTCTCGAAGAGGCATATAAACAAGCCAGCGACACGCTCCAGGATTTATGCAGTCAGCTGGAAACCAATCCCAACCCAATTCCTCCAGAACAACTTCGACTCGACGATGATCGAACTCTCGAGTGGACTTCGAATTTTGAACGACCGGAATTTGAAGCCGCTGTGGAAGCGAGCAAGGAATATATTCGAGCGGGCGACATCTTTCAGGTTGTTTTGAGTCAGCGATTGCAACTCGAAACTTCTGCCAGTGAGCTGGCGATTTATCGGGCATTGCGGGTGGTGAATCCCAGTCCGTTTATGTTCCTGGTGAAATCACCCGAAGTGACATTAGTTGGCAGTTCTCCCGAAATCATGACCCGCGTCGAACATGGCGAAGTGACCGTTCGGCCGCTGGCAGGAACCCGACCTCGTGGCAAAACAGCCGAGGAAGATCAGGCACTCGAAGAGGATTTGCTGGCCGATCCCAAAGAACGGGCAGAGCATGTAATGCTCGTCGATCTGGCCAGGAACGATGTCGGCCGCGTCGCCGAGTACAATTCGATTGAAGTCAAAGATGTGATGGTTGTCGAGCGTTACAGCCATGTTATGCACATCACATCCAATGTAACGGGGCAATTACGCAAAGAGTTGTCTGCTCTGGATGCCCTGAGAGCAGCATTGCCCGCAGGCACGGTTTCCGGAGCCCCCAAAGTCCGAGCAATGCAGATCATCGATGAACTCGAACGGCATCGTCGCGGACCTTACGCGGGAGCGGTTGGGTATATCGATTTCACGGGCGACATGGATACCTGTATTGCCTTGCGAACGCTTGTCAAACAGGAAAATCAGGTTTATGTGCAAGCCGGTGCTGGCATGGTGGCCGATAGTGTTCCTTCGATGGAATACGAAGAAACATTAAATAAGGCCCGTGGACTTCTCAAAGCGATCTCAATAGCGCATTATCAATTGTCTGCTCATGAATAAATGTCGACTTAAGAAACTCGATTTTAACAGGTGATGCACCAATGAACCGCCAATTGTACAAACAGCCATCCACCAATTTCTCATTATATCTATTCTCATTTCTCTGCCTAATGATCTCAATTTCGACGGACTGTCTGTCACAGGAAACAGTGATCAAAATGGGTCCGTGGGAGTATCTGTATCGAGCTTCTCCCAAAATCACAGTCTCAGAAACAGACCTGGAAAAGTATCCTCTCGAAGTGATGACCGATTTCGAGTTCTCGGGAGAACTTGAGAAGGATATCTTTCGCCTGAATCATGTGATTGTCGATGGGACCTGGGGGATTGCTCAAGGAGCTCTTCATCAGGCCTCCGGTCGCAGTGCGGCGCTCAAACTGGGAACGGCAAAGGACTTTGAGTTGGAAATGGGGATTAATGCAGAAGGCGAGGGAGGTTGGTATCTGCTTTACGGCTTCAAAGATGGTCATGGACATGGACTCTACAATGTGACACTCAAAACCAGCGGCAGTCCCTGGTTCATTTCGCAATTCGCCCGAAGCAAAGGGATAGAAGCTTCGGATATTGAAATTGCACGATATGAATGCCGGGGAAATGAACCACTAACAGTCAGCGTTCTCGATGGAAAATTGACCGCTCAAATTAATCGCCGTGTTCTGATCGAAGATCATGAACTTCCCAACTATGAAGAAGGCGACATTATTCTGGGGACCTACGATACGAAATACGGCCCCAAGCCCTTAAAGATCTACGGCATCCGCCTCCGTCGACCTCGCGAGTAAACGATGTCTGATTCTGCGAAGTCTGAAACGGAAGTTACCCCGACATTCATGTCTCTGCCTCTCCGTTCCATTTATGTGCACGTCCCTTTCTGCGAACATCGCTGTGGATATTGCGATTTTTCGATCATCGCGAATCGAGCCGAGTTGATACCGCGCTATCTGAACGCTTTGCAGAAGGAGTTGGAGACCTCTCCGCATCTCGATTCTCACCTCTTGGAAGTCGACACACTTTATATCGGAGGCGGCACTCCGACTCTTCTTTCAGCCGGCGAACTCGAAGATTTCTTCAACATTCTTAGTGATTACTTTTCATTGGCCCCTGAAGCGGAATACACAATTGAAGCGAATCCTGATGGCCTGACAGCAGACAAAATCCAGGTTCTAAAATCAGCGGGCGTCAATCGCGTCAGTCTTGGTGTGCAGGCATTTGATGACTCCCGATTAGCTCAACTGGAGCGGACACATTCGGTTCAGCAAACCGAAACAGCGATTGAACTGATTCAGCAAAATTTCAACAACTTTTCGCTGGATCTCATCTTTGCGATTCCCGGACAAACACTGGATGAATGGCAGCAAATGCTTTCAAAAGCGATCTCATTTCAGCCGCCGCACATTTCCAGCTATGCATTAACCTACGAGAAAGGGACCCGTTTCTGGAGTGACCGGAACAAAGGAAATTTTCAGTCGACTGACGACGAGTTGGAAGTCGAGATGTATCTGAAAACCATTTCGGAATTAACCAACGCCGACTACGATCATTACGAAATTTCCAATTTCGCAAAAGCAGGTCATCAATCCCGTCACAACAATACTTACTGGTCTGGCAGACCTTACCTTGCATTTGGTCCCGGAGCCGCTTCTTTTGTGAATGGGCAGCGTCAATCGAATCATCGGAGTTCCTATACCTGGATGAATCGACTGGAACAGAATCAATCCCCGATTGTTTCGACTGATGATTTGACAGCCGAAGAACGTGCCCGTGAACTTCTGGCCATTGGATTACGCAAGCGACAGGGAGTCAATCTTGATGAACTTAGTAAGACAACCGGGATCGATCTTGCTGTCTGCTGTAAAAATGAAATCGGCGATTTGATAGAAAAAGGCTGGATTCAGAGAGAGTCAGCTTGTCTGAAGATCACTGCAAATGGACTCCTGTTTGCCGACGAAATTGCCTCGATTCTGGTCTGAGATAAGAATTCCCATCAGAAATGGCGAAATCAACCGCTTCCGTTCCTGGAATCTCACGGTATAATGCCTGCCTGACAAGCACTTTTACACCGAAATAACAGATTTATGACCCAACTCCCGATACTTGATCTCACAGAACAAACCTCCTCTGTCACCGAAATTGAAAGTGATGGTTTTAAGGGACAATACGCGTTTGTCTCGCTCGGTTGCCCGAAGAATCTCGTGGACAGCGAGAAAATGCTGGGGACGCTGGCTGTGGATGGATACTCTCTGGTAGCCAATCCCGAGGGGAGCGATTTTGTCATCATCAATACCTGCGGATTCATCGACAGTTCGCGGAAAGAGTCGTTTGATGTGATCGAAGAGATGCTCGAGCTCAAACGTCAGGGCAAAACGAAAGGCGTGATTGTCGCCGGTTGTCTTCCCGAACGAATTGGTGGAGATCTACGCGCCCGGCTGCCGGAAATTGATCATGTGGTGGGTGTGTTTGGGCGCGATGAAATCAGCAAGGTGGCTGATCGTCTGGTGGGGCATCACAACGAACAGCGTGACCTGTTCCGCCCTGCTCCGATTCGCGCGATGGATGATCGAGCCCGCCTCCGAATTACGCCAGCTCATTTTGCTTATCTGAAAATCTCCGAAGGTTGCAATCGAACCTGCACCTTCTGCTCGATTCCCAAGATGCGTGGCAAGCATGTCACGAAACCGATCGAAGCGATTATCGAAGAAGCCCAGGAACTGGCAGCCGATGGGGTCAAAGAGTTAATTCTTGTCGCTCAGGACACGACGTATTACGGCATGGATCTGTACGGTGAAGTCCGTCTTGTCGATTTGCTGAATGAACTCGAGCAGGTCGAAGGGATTCAATGGATCCGGTTGATGTACCTGTATCCTGTCAATTTCACAGATGCCTTGATCGACAAGATTGCGACCTCAAGCAAGATCATTCCGTATCTCGATATGCCGCTTCAACACATTAACAGCAAGGTCCTCAAGCGGATGCAACGGCGTGTCGACCGGGATCGCACGATTGAACTGGTTGAAAAACTGCGAACACGTATCCCCAATCTCGTCCTGCGCACCACATTTGTCGTCGGCTTCCCTGGCGAAACCGATGAGCAATTTGAAGAACTGCGCGAATTCGTCAAGAACACGCGCTTCCAGCGAATGGGCGTCTTCCCCTATTCGATCGAGCCGGGAACACCAGCAGTGAAACTGGATGGACATTTGCCCGAAGAGATCAAACAACAGCGAGTTGAAACCTTGATGGCCGATCAGCAACAGATCGCCTTTGACTTTGGCGAATCGCTCGTCGGCTATGAACTGGATGTGCTGATCGATGAAGAGGTCGAACCGGGTCTCTGGCTAGGACGCACTTATGCAGACACACCGGAAATTGATGGAACAGTTTACGTTCAGGGTGAAGGACTTCAAATTGGAGAATTCGTGCCGGTCGAAATCGTAGGAACACAGGATTACGACCTGATTGGCGTGGTCGCTTCCGATGAAGAAGACGACGAGGTTTAGTCATTAGCAATTCATCCCCCACTCCAGAAGTATCTCACCAACCGCAGAATTCAGAGAAGATCCTGAATTCTCCGAACATCATTTCGATGTCCCGGCTCATCCTTTCGTTTGTCCTGTTTGCCATTATTTCACTCACAGACTGGTGGCTGACTGCAACCATCGTTTTTGTTGTGGCCGTTACGACGGATGCAGTGGATGGTTATCTCGCTCGAAAATATAACCTCGTCACCATCTTCGGAAGGATTCTCGATCCGTTGGTCGATAAAGTCATTATCTGTGGATCGTTCATCTTTCTGCAAAGTGTGGCAGGCAGTGGAATCACTCCCTGGATGACGTTAGCGATCATTGTCCGCGAACTTTACATCACCAGCCTGCGCGGCTTCTTTGAACAACAGGGAATCGATTTCTCGGCTGCCTGGATTGGCAAAATGAAGATGGTTATGCAATCGATTGCGATTCCATTCTGCCTGATCAGCCTGATGCCACAGTTAGAAAGTGTCACGCTATTTCTGATCATTCGAGACGTCATCCTCTGGCTGACGATTGCGATTACGATTTACAGTGGAATTGAATACACATTCCGCGGCGTGAAACTTTACAAGCAAAAACAGAACTCAGAGTAAGTAAATAAAAGCAATTGTTCGCAATGGGTGGCACGTCCCAGAACGAAGTGATGGGCGTGGCGATTTCAGAAGACCACGCCCTTCGCGATGCTCAGGGACGTGCCACCCAATTTTTAAAACACGCCATGACTTGCTGGTCGTGTCGCCGAAACTGCTGATGCATCGATAAACATCCGACACCAGACTTCAAGAACAAGTAACGCCCAGAGATGTTTGCTGTGATCGCGTAGACCTGTGGTATGTTCTTCGACAAGCCTCTGAATTTTCGCAGGTTCAAAATAACCACGGCTCATCGCCCGTTCGCTCAACAGCACATCATGCAACAACGGTTTAAGTTCGTTTCGGAACCAGTGATCGACAGGAACGCCGAATCCCATTTTCGAGCGTTGCAGAATCGGTTCGGGAATTAAATCGGCAAATGTGTCCCGAAGGATCTGCTTGCCATAGCGACCCTTCAACTTGTAATTAAGTGGCATAGACGTCGCCAGATCAGCAACCTGATGATCCAGAAACGGGCTCCGGCATTCGAGTCCGTAAGCCATGCTGGCGATATCGACTTTGGTCAGGAT
>DOCI01000134.1:918-1751 GCA_003503535.1 Planctomycetaceae bacterium | reverse complement strand
GCGATATCGACTTTGGTCAGGATATCGTTCGGCAAATAGGAAATCTGGTCAACTGCTGCCGTTCGGGAGACAAAATCGTTTTTGGCTGTTAACTCATATAAATCAGACATCCAGTCTTCTGACTGAAACCCGGTCAGCTTTTCACGGAATCCACTGGAGTAGATATCCTTTCTTCGAGCCGCATCGAAATAACTGATCCATGTCATATATCGCTGCTCAGGAGAAAGACCAGCTGTCGTCAGGAAGCGTTTCAGCCTTCGAGAGAAACTCTTCTGCTTGAGCGACGCCGGCATCTTCTGCCAGAGAGAAGACTTTAACACAGACCGCAGCGGACCAGGCAAGCGATCGATCCGATCCCCTAATCCGGCTGCTCGATAGCGATCATATCCGATAAACAGTTCATCTCCGCCGTCTCCCGTCAATGCAACTTTGACGGCTTCGCGTGTGAACTCACACAGAGCCATCGACGGAATGGCAGAACTATCCGCATAAGGCTCTTCATAATGCCAGATGAGTTCGGGCAAGGAATCGACCGCTGACGGAGAGACGATTTTCTCGTGATGATTTGTGCCGAGTGATTTCGCGGCCATCCGGGCGAAGGAGCGTTCATCGAAATGGGCGACGTCAAAGCCAATCGAAAATGTCTCGACAGGCCGATCCAACTCCCGCTGCATCAAGCCCGTGATTAACGTGGAATCGATCCCGCCCGAAAGAAAAGCTCCAAGGGGTACATCACTTCGGAGCCGCAACCGAACCGCATCCGTTAATGTTTCCTTCAGTTTTTGCTGTGTCTGAGTATAGCTCAGATCTTTCGTTAGACGGCGATCCTGATC
>DOCI01000134.1:510-812 GCA_003503535.1 Planctomycetaceae bacterium | reverse complement strand
GATCGCCTTTTGAATCAGAACTGTGAATGGAAGTTGGTGCCCAGTATTGCTGTATGTTCAACTGATTATTCTGCCAGACAGCAGTGTGTCCCGGCAGTAATTTCTGAAAACCTTTGAGCATCGACCAGGGAGCTGGTACGTATTGCCAGGTCAAAAACAGATCGAGTGCAACGGGATCGACTTCACGCGGGATCCCTGGTATTTGCAAAATCGCTTTCATCTCGCTGGCAAACAGCAGTCGAGTTTCATCTTGCCGATAGATGAGTGGCTTTTGCCCAAAACGATCTCGTGCCAGCAATAAG
>DOCI01000134.1:0-350 GCA_003503535.1 Planctomycetaceae bacterium | reverse complement strand
ATGAGTGGTTTCGATCCCAGATCGCAAAGGCAAACATGCCTCGAAGATGATGTACCAGCTCTCGACCATAGTCTTCGTAGAGATGAACGAGCACTTCGGTATCGCTGTCGGTACGAAACTGATGGCCTTTTGATTTCAGTTCTTTTTGCAGTTCGCGATAATTATAAATTTCACCATTGAAGACAACGCCTACAGAATGATCTTCATTCCACATGGGCTGCTGGCCAGTTGCCAGATCGATGATCGAGAGCCTGCGATGTCCCAGCCCGACTCCCCAGTTGGAATGTTGTTCCCAATGAAGTCCGCGTGCATCAGGCCCACGATGCGAAAGCGTATCGGTCATCTGCGTC
>DOCI01000348.1:16560-16759 GCA_003503535.1 Planctomycetaceae bacterium | reverse complement strand
AACACATTCGTTGTACAGCACCTTGGGGGCGAGATTTTATGCAGATTGGGACAGAATTTGAAATGATCGAGCGAGTGAAAGCAGAAACTAATATCGAGCAGAAAATTGATGCGATCGAAGAGTTTTCACTGTCAGGTGGCAGGCAAATTGCTAGCGAATTGTTTCGCAATTGCCGCAAAATGGCTCATCAAAATCCGTA
>DOCI01000348.1:5681-16312 GCA_003503535.1 Planctomycetaceae bacterium | reverse complement strand
ATTCGGTCTACGGAACCGAAGGGCTGTTGACAGATCAGACCGAAGTCATCATATTTTTAACCGCGTCGCGAGATTAGATTCGTTCAACAGATTCAATCAGTACTTCATTCGCGAACCAAGCTTTGGACGCCTATTGTCTAGTAGATTGCTAGTGCTACTCACAAATCGAATGGTTTAGCGTGTCGCAAATCATTCGTAAAATCCAAGATCGTACACCAGCAATTGTCTGGGAGAGAAAAGCTATGGAATCCGACACTAATGAGCTGACTCAACAACAAAAATAATTTTGCTGTGAGAGGGACGCGATTAGTTACCAGTAAGGAAATACCGATTAGTCGACGTTTCTATGTACGAGAAGTCGTCGCCCCACTGGGCTTCCACATGATCACTAATGCAACAAAAAAATCAACTATAAAGCTGGTCAAATGAAACTTCAAAATTGGATTACTTTGGGTTTATTAAATTGTGTGATGGTGACTTCAATGGCACTCGCTGAAATCCCACGCACTCCGTCAAAATTTACCCCAGAAGAAATCAAAGCCTATGTCGAAGCACATAACGTGGAACGGCGTTTGGTAGGAGCTCCGCTGGCAGTCTGGGACGATGAAGTAGCTGCCTATGCTCAGGCATACGCCGATCATCTGGCGAAAACCGGCAAATTCGAGCATTACACCCGAGAAGTTCGGAAGACTCTCGATCAGGGAGAAAACCTGTATTGGACCTCAAGTTCCGAGCGAGTAAAAATTATATCCGGCAGCACTGCTTCTTGGGCTGAGGAGAAAATCAACGAAAACACGGGAGCACCTGTTAAGGTGAACGGGATTGTCTACGACGATATTGAAGAGGCACATCCCGGTCACGTGTTGGGACACTATACTCAGATGGTTTGGGCACGGTCAACAAAAATTGGAGCAGGCATAGCCCAGTATCAGGTCGGAGACAAAAGAGGCAGACATGTCGTTGTTGGACGCTATGCTCCCCGAGGCAATCGTGGTAGCCAGATCGCGGTGCCTTAATCGTTTGATCGTGACTCCAACCCACGTGCCGACCATTGGCTCAACCATTTGAGCCAGGTTTTTTTGGAAATGAACAAACGGCGAACGGGAACAATTGAGCGAACAAAGCGAGAATTATTCCAGTACTGTCCGCGAAGCGAGGCAGATTCAAACCGAGCAAGTTGGTTTGGGTTAACCAGAGATTGGCCAATAGCGTTCCTTCCGGTATGTTGATGTGTTGACCTTGTCGCAGACGATTGCCTCCACCGGCGATCCACAGACATGCTTTTTGCCACAACCTTCTGATATTTTCTGTCCGAGTTCCCGACAGGCCGAAAGTTTAACATTGGGGGCGTGACTGGTCACTCTATCGTCTGCAGTCTTCTAGGAATCGTTATCGAATTTCAGTTCCCTGCTCTTTTGAAATCCGTGTTTCTTCAATCAACTTCGAGTTCTCACTCTGTTGTAAACAACAGCCATAATACGTATAGCCTGGGGACGAACTGCAGTCTTCCCCCGGGTAAAAACCTATCGAGGCCTCCAGCACCAGCTGAGGTCCTTCAGTTTTACAGGACAGAGACGGTCAGCTGTCGTGCATGTTGTTCGATACCGAGAAAGAGCATGGTCGTCCTCCTGTGAGAAAGAGTGAGTGAGAATCCCTGGCAGTAGGGGAATTATAATCCCCATCCAAAGCAACTCTTTCATCGATATCAAAGGGGTTGATCAAATGAGTGTTCTCAACCGAAGCCGAGTGGCATGTCAGCGACTGTGCGGGATCGTATTGCTTTTGTCGATGACCATTACGAGTCAGGCTGAAGACTATCCAAACATTATCATTATCTATGCCGACGACCTCGGGTTCGGAGATCTATCGTGTTACAACGACAAGGCCCCCTATAAGACTCCTCGGCTGGATCAAATGGCTGCGGAGGGCATTCGATTTACCGACGCCCATAGTCCATCGACGATCTGCTCGCCATCGCGATATGGTCTATTTTCGGGCCAGCAAATCTATCGTTCCACCGGGCGAGGTGGCGGTGCGTTCGAAGGTCCGAGTGGGCCAAGTTATCTAAAGCCGGGAACGCTCACCATTGCTCAGATGCTGAAGAACCAGGGATATCGCACGGGAGTATTTGGTAAGTGGCACGTTGGGCTCAGCTGGTTTGATAAGGATGGCAAACGCCTCGGCGGAGGCTTCGAGAATTCGCTGCTGATCGATTACGAAAAGAGCACTCCACTGATTGACGGTCCCAACGCGAGGGGGTTTGACGAGTCTTTCGTGACACCCAATTGTCCGAACACCGACCCACTTTACGTTTACCTCGAAAACGGAATGGTGGCGACGCCTGCAAGCGAGCGGCACAATCCCAAGAGCCTGCCAAACCCCGGAGGTAAGTGGCGATGGGATAATGACGCCGGATGGATGTCGCCGGGCTATGATTTTATGAACGCGGATCTTCTGTTCTACGAAAAAACAGAAGCGTTCATTAAGGAACATCGCCAGAAGTCTCCGGACAAACCTTTCTTCGCCGTGTTCTCAACCCAAATTGCTCACGCACCAGTCTTGCCAGCAGAAGAATTCAACGGGGCGACTGAAGCTGGTCCGCGAGCGGACTTTGTCTGGGAACTGGACGTGCTGGTCGGGCGTGTTCTGGACCTTGTCAAAGAACTCGGAATCGATGAACAGACTCTCGTGCTGTTCAATTCTGACAACGGAGCGGAAACCGTTCACGTCAATTGGATGCGGCAGGATCACCAGCACGATCCTTCCGGTGGATGGCGGGGAATGAAGCGAGATGGATGGGAAGGTGGCCACCGCGTTCCCTATATCGCTCGATGGCCTGGTCACATTCCACCGCATCAGGTGTCGGCTCAGATGACCAACACGACAGACATCTTCGCAACAGTGGCCTCAGTCGTCTGTGTCTCGCTGCCGGATGATGCGGCGACAGACAGCTTTGACATGTTGCCTGTCATGCTGGGGCAGCAGGAGGAATCGAAGTCCGTTCGCCCTCATCTACTCACGCAAAGCTTTCGTGGAGAATTCCAGATTCGCAAGGGGCCATGGAAATATCTGGATCACCAGGGGTCTGGCGGGAACAACTACGACGTACCGAACATGCAAAAGTGGGCCATCCCGGACAACGCTCCTGCTGCACCGGGGCAGCTTTACAATCTCGACGACGATCCCGGTGAAACCAACAACCTGTATTTCACGGAAGAAGTCAAACGGAAGGAGCTTCAAACCTTGCTGTCGACGCTGAAGGCGTCTGGCCGCAGTGCACCAAAGAATCGGAAGCCGTTCCGTAAGCACACAGATACCCGTTAGAAATCAAAAGAACCACAAGGGCACCGGCACTCCGGCATTTATGAGCGAAACATCTAATTGAGATATGGACTAGATGTAGTTAGTATGCGAAGGCTGGACGAAGAACCCTGCTGATTGTCACAACATTCTGATATTTTCTGCCCGTGATCCCAACACGCCGAGAGTTTATCATTTTGATCGTGACTGGTCACTCAATCGTCTGCAGTGTTCGGGGAATCGGTCTTGAATTTCGGTCCGAGATAGTCAGTTGTCGTGCATGTTGATCGATACCGAGAAAGAGTGAAGAGTGATTCCCCAGCCACAGGAAAATCACAATTTCCACTCAAAGCAACTCTTTCATCGATATCAAAGGATGTCAAATAATCAGTTCCAAAAATAACGTTCCGCGTTCTGTCTGAGCAAACACCGCATTCCAGGACTAATAAGCTCATACTAAGTTACATTACATTTCGAATTGTCTAATTCGAGAGTCCTGAAATTTCGTAAGATTCGATTCTGCCAAACTTACCTACCTGACCATTTTTGTCGGGGCCGGGTTGGCCCTGCATCCCGACAAGGATCATTTTGTTGCCATCGCCGGGGAAGAGGACTTCGGTCACGCGGTATCCGGTTTTCAAACTGGCAATTCGATTGCCGGTTTCTTCATCGAATGCAGCAACATTCAAATCGCCGCCACGGAGCCGACCGCCCATCACAAAAAATTTGCCAGACGGATGGAATGCGATCGTTTCCATCAGACCTTCCCCGGATTCGTTCTTATGAGTTTCATCACGCTTAACTGGAGGGGACTGCTGCCAATCCCAACGTTGCCAAAGTTGTCTTCCGTTACCGGCCATCGGATCTCGCATTGGGCCCATCCCAGTCAGCAGAACTTCATTGCCTTCCGGAGTAAAGCAGAGGGAGAAAATCCCTCCGAGGTAACAGTGGCTCTTGATAATGCCCCAACTTGTGAAGTCTGGGGTAGTCCATTTGGACACCAGTTCGCCAGACCGGCAGTTCCAGATGCGAACTTCTCCCATCAAATTTCCGGCTGCCAAAAATTGACTATCGGCACTGAAAGCGACTGCCTGAACAGAGGGAACATGTTCGAAACGATGGATGACCTCTCCTGTTTCGGCCGAAATGAGCAACACAGAAGGTTCGCTTTCGGTTAAAGGTTCGTACTTATAGCCCCCACTAAGGTATTGTCCGGTCACCGATGCAATCAGCGACTGGTCTTGGGATACAGCCATATCCCAAGACCAGAAATCATGCAACTTTCGCTCCAGACGAACCTGCCGCGATTCGTCATCAAACCATTTCAATACGCCATCATATCCGGCGGTGAGGAAGGTACCACGAGAGTGTAGCCAGGCAGCGGAACTGACATAGCTGCCATGTTCTCCCAGCTTTTCGAACTCCTTTGTTTTCAAGTCTGCCTGATAGATACCATCCATGCATGCGGCGATCAACAGATCTCCATCCAGAGACAACGCTCCACCTAGCAGACCGGTTGGAAGTTTAAAATGGGAGGTGAGTTTGAATGAAACAGATTCCATAACCACTATTTTCAATGACTTAACGGGGTGCAGGAGATCAGATGACAAGTTCGGGAATCGCTTGAACATCTCCCTCTACTCGATGAAATGTTGGCAGATTGGGCAGGTTGAAAGATTGTCCGGGTTCGATTCCCAAAGCGGAGAAAATGGTTGCAAAAAGCTTGCGGTTATCGACATGGTTTTCCACAACCTCCACACCTAGCGGGTCGGTCGCACCATATATGATGCCGGGCTGAACCCCACCACCCGCTATAGCCATACTCCACGCTTTGGGATAATGGTCTCGTCCGCGGGCATCGTTAATCCAGGGCGTTCGACCAAACTCGCCCATCGCAATGACCATTGTATCGTCCAGTAAACTACGTTCTTCGAGATCAGTTACAAGTTGAAAGAGAACATTATCCAGCTCGGGAACCAGCATCTGGTGCATTTCGTGTTGAAATACATGATTGTCCCAAGGCATGCCGTTAGCGACCATGACGAATGTAGACCCATTTTCAATCAAATGACGTGCCTGCAGAGCATGCTGGGCAAATGCACCGCGGCCGTAACGCTCTCGATCCGCTGCCGGTAACTGTTCGAGGTCAAACAGTGGGGCACAACTCATCAAACCCTGAACCCGATTAAAAGCCGCATTGTAGGCTGCGGCGGCAGCACTGTTGCGATCGTTCTCGAACTTACGGCTGAAAAACTGCCGAAGTGCTTCCCGATCTGAGAAGTCGGTTTCGGTCAGATTTTCCGGCCGGGCCAAGTCAGGGATCGAATACTCTCCCCCGGCTCGCACGGGGCCATATTCGGCTCCGAGCCAACCAGCCCAGTTACCCGCCTTGAAGGCCTTGAATTCATTTCCTTCCGGACAGGGATCAAGCAAAACGAATTGAGGTACTGGACTGTCGAGGTGTCCCAGTTGTTCAGCCACAACTGAACCAAGGATGGGACGCATGAACGGAGGTCGGGGCTTCTCTCCCCGTGTCATTACATCAATACCTTGAAAATGCTCGCTTGGTTCGGTTTGCATCGAGCGGATGATGGTGAACTTATTGAGGATTGTGGCACATTTGGGCATCAGGCTACTAATCTGAATACCGGGCAGAACAGTTTGGATGGCACCGAATGGTCCTCCCATGGAAGTGCCCGGTTTGGGGTCCCACGTTTCAAATTGACTGGGTGCTCCGCACAGCCATAGCAGAATCACTTTTTTGCTGCGTTTCTGAACCTGTTCTGCGTATGTAGGAATGGAAAACAGTCCGGAGAAACTGGCAACGGACGCCAGACTAGCCGCCATGGAACCCTGCAGAAACAGACGACGATGCACGGTGTGCTCGGGACTGCCGCACTGCGAATTGCTAATTGGTGGAAAAGAATCATTCATAGAAAGACTTCAATGATTAAAGTGGAATTCGGCATTAGTCAGTAAGGCCCAGAGTATCTGTTCCCAACGCTGGCGTACCGAGTCCGAGGGCGTTGACTTCAGATAAGCAGCAACCTGTTCCATCTCATCCTGCCCAGCGGAGCGTCCGTAAACGGTTTCACACAGCAGATTCACCTGGTCGATTGATGAATCCAGCTTCATAACCTGGCTGATCAGGGATTCCGGTCCGCTGCTATTTTTGAGAAACTCATTCACTGCCGGGTTGTTAGAGTAGAAGAGTGCTTCTGCAATCCCTGTTGATATGGTCTCGGGTAAAACTTCAGGGAGCGGTTTGCGTAACTGCTCGAACAAAGGATGATCGTTCCGGAAACTTCCCTGAACTGCCAGTTGCATTGAACGTGCGAGTTGCTCGGCAGTGAGGGGCCGTTCCAGATACCAAGCAAAGGTTGCCGGATCATCGATGCCGGACGGCTGACGCGAATCGAGTTGATAGGCTCGGCAGAGGACAATATTACGGGTGAGACGACGAATATTGTATCCGGACTGACGAAAATCTTCTGCCAGCCAGTCGAGTAATTCCGGATGTGAAGGGGGATGGACGCTGTCCATTTCATCAAAAGGATGCACAATTCCACGCCCCAACAGCATGGCCCAGATGCGATTTACGAAAGCACGGGCGATGAGCGGATGCTGCTTAACGATTTCCTCAACGAATTTCTCTCGACGGGAAAACTGTGGCACACGCGGACTACCCGGCTGAACCGGATTCCGGTACAACTCGGCCATGTCTTCCTGTTTCTGATCTTTCTCTGGACGGGCCTCGTCAACTGTGGTGGACTGAAAAAATGTTAGAAAGTTGGGAGTGCTGCCGCCTTCAAGATTAGCAAACTCTGTATATCCTCCAATGGCTGATTCACTGACACGCGGCCCATTAGGAGTATTCGTGTTTTTACTGCGATTGAAAAACGCCACCAGCCCCCAGTAATGTGCCTGCTCGATTTCGGTGGCAATGAAGTGATCGTGACATTGAGCACAATCGATGCGAATGCCGAAAAAAGCTGGTGCGATCGCTTCAGCTATCTGTTGAGCATTGTCTTTGCGTTCATAAAGAAACCAGACCAGCCCCCGCTCGTCCTGCGATTTGGGCCGAGCCATCAGAATTTTGGCTACAATTTCATTCCAGGGACGGTTCTCGCGGAATTCACCTTCCAGCCAGGTCCGCCACTGATGATTCTGGCGTTCTCGATAATCGTGATTACTACCCCGCCCCATCAAAAGGGTATCGAAAATGTCAGTCAGGTGCTGAATATGATCTTCACTGTTTAGCAACTGATCGACCAGGTGTTCTTGCTTATCGGTACGCTGATCGGCTAGATAGTTTTTTCGCTCCAGTCGAGTGGGAATCCGTCCGACAAGGTCGAGATAAATGCGACGGATATAATCGCTTTCTGAAGCTGGCTCTGCAGGGCTGATTTTCAATTCCGTCCAGTGAGATTCCAGAAACGAATTGATTTGAGTTGTAGCCCGATCCTTCTCCGCTGCTCCAGCAGGTGAGAACATCAGAGCAGATAATAGAAACAACTGCAGGTAACGCACGGACTTCCACTTTCTGGACAGATTTTGTGAATGGATATATTCGTTCCAATACTATAAGATCAATCAACGAGTGTCATAGGCGGAGTTTCCATTCATGGATAAAAATCATTAACTCCAGTTGGAAACCTATACTTCGATTCTCACAAATCGCATGAAAAAAGGACACCCAGAATTGAATCGGGGCGTCCTATCCTGTGCTCTGAGAAATCAGCAAAGCTGATAATTACTCAGTGACTTTGAATCCTTTTTCAAAAGCTTTGTTGCTGAATAGCAACGCCATTTTATCATCGGATTCGGTAGCCGCTTTGAGGCAGTTGCCACAGCAGACATTAACTTTTACGCCATTGACAGTGACCGATTTGTCATCCTTGGCCGGACGTCCGGCAATCGGACATTTGACCTGTTTCGCTTGTTCGGTTTGCACGAGTTGGTGATTGGCTTTGACTGAATAATTTTCTGTGTTCTTCTCAAATGCCTTCGGACATTTCGGACAACAGAAATAGACTTCGGCTCCTTTGTAGGAGACCGCATAGTCTTTGGAGATGGCCTTTCCAGATACTGGGCATTGCGGCTCAACCTTTTTCTCTTCGGCGGCGAAGACGGTCAATGTCATCAGTGATAACAGACAAATACCTGTAGCTCTGAGTAGATTCTTCATAGAGTCAGATCCTTCAAATTAAGGGGGGGCAAGAAAACGGAATCGATAGTTCCATTCTCGGTTCATCATAGATCCTTATTTCAGCGACTTCAAGCAGCATTTATTAGATGGAATCTGTATCAGGAATGATGTGTAGATGTTCTTCCGCTTTGAAACGGTACTCAGCTGTTTGTCACAACATTCTGATATTTTCTGTCCGAGTCCCCGACACCGTGATGGCCAGCTGTCGTGTATGTTGATCGATACCGAGAAAGAGCATGGTGGTCCTTCTATGAGAAAGAGTGAGTGTGATTCCCCAGTCATAGGAAAATCACAATTCCCATCCAAAGCAACTCTTTCATCGATATCAAAGGACTCGATGTAAAAAGTGCCATCAGCGGCGAGCAATTCGGGAAGTCGGCCGAAAGTTTCTTTATGGCGACTCGAAAGTCGAATTTGACCATTAAAAGGTCGTGTATTGTTGCTCGGCCTGCGGTCATCAACAGGAAGAGGAAGAGCATGTCTTCCCAAAGAAATAGCCAGATCGAATACTACCCCTCATGAAGATCATTGTCGCCATTATCGGTTCACTTCTGCTTTTCGCTGTGGCGGCATTTTGCGTCTTCGGCTACTTGGCCACGTTTGAGCCGACAAATAATCCGGGGCAGTTCATGGCCTTGAGAATCGGCTACTCAGTCATCGGAGTCGGCTGTCTGGTCGCCATAGGCTTCTTAATTGTGAACGCTCTTCGGAAGTAGTAAGTACCGATCTATGGAACCCAAGACCGTCGAAAAGCTCGAAGAGAAAATCGTGAAGATGGGCCTCAAGAAGTTGCCGCTGCTTCCAAGCCACCACACGTTTTAGATGATGGCGAAGGCGGCTGTGGCCGTTTACGAATCGGCGGTGGAAAATAGCCGACCGGAGAAATGACGCACGGCGTACCCCGAATCCCTTCACATTCGCCAGATCATCGCTGCCCCCAAAGAGCAAAACGATTACTTAGAGGCTGTCGAGATGTACTGGCAGCTCCGCGAGCAGCAATTGAAGAGTAATCCCAATAATTCCGAACGGGATGTGATGCGTTCGTTCCCCGAGCTGGCTTTAACCGTTGGCAATCCCGGCGTGCTGCTGAAGACGGGGCTCCTGCGGTCGGTTGAATCGACTGAAGACGCAAACCTCCTGGCCGCGGATAATCCTATGCTGACCGGGACATTCCAGGTGGATCATGTGGCCCGGGAAGCTCGTGAATCGTTCATGATTCAGCAGCTCCTCAAATCCAACGATCATACTATGATTCTGATCTGCGGTCGTGGGCACGAATTTCAGGACAATGTTCCGGACGGCGTGAAGCTTGTCCGGATTCCGATGCCAAATCTCTCAGAAACGATTTCGGATTCTCCATAATTGAACATCATCGCTGTAATGCTCCGTCAGAACAATAAGCTGTGACAGGTCAGTCATCCCCCAGAGGCTCACGAAAATTCCATCATCAGTGTAGCCAATGGTGTACAAGTCCAGTATGATCAACTCTCACTCAATTGTTATCGCATGAACAGAGAGGACAATTTGTGAATTCGACCTCTGTCAATCTTCTTCAGCGGTTAAAATCTTCCGAGTCTGGCGACGCCTGGACACGCTTTGTCGAACTTTACGCCCCCCTGATCTTCCATTGGGCACGACAACATGGGCTGCAGGCAAGTGAGCACTTGGCACCATGCATTCACACTCAAGAGAAAGAGAATTGACACCATACTGAATTGGGAAATCTGTTTTGGAACTTTTTGCCACTGAAAGATCCGATAGTCATGAAACGAATTAATTCTCTGGTGCTCGGAGCAGTTGCTGCGATCTATCTTAGTTTATGGGTTTATCAAATCGGTTATGAGCATGGACGTACCGATGTCGTAGATGATATCGATAAAAAGAGACACGAATTAACGACGAAGATTGCCATGTATGATCGGCAGATCCAGAATCTGAATTTAATTTCCGCTAATCCTTGATCATCAAACTTCGAGGACAGCGATGAACGATTCGTTGTGCTCAGCACAACGCTGGGTGAGTTGGTCGAAGAATTGTAAGATCTTGGCTGGGCGTGTGGAGACCTGTCGAGCGAGCAGGACATCGCCCTGCTGGTCTCCCAGGGAGATGGTCAGTTGTCGTG
>DOCI01000348.1:0-5524 GCA_003503535.1 Planctomycetaceae bacterium | reverse complement strand
TAGGAAAATCACATTTTCCACTCAAGGCAACTCTTTCATCGATATAAAAGGGAAAAAATACAAATCCAAGACATGAACTCGAATATGCGAACCTCTTTTAACTCGAAAGATATTATTAAACTTTTCGACGCTGAATGGTCCGACGGTAATCCGCCACTCATCGAAGCGATCATGTACCAGACGCCGGATAACATTCGAAATCGCATATTTTCGCCGCTGATTCGTATCGAAATGACCCATCGTCGGATTAAAGATCAGAACCTGTCACTTGAAGAATGGCAAAATAGGTTTCCGGACCGCACTGATGAACTTGAAATGCTGTATTTGAAACAGTCGTTGGCTATCGCAACGTCTCGCATGAAGAGAGTTATTCCAGTGGAACAGGGTTGTGCGACCTCTCTTGATGAACTCTTCGTTTATCAATTCAAACCGGGGTCGCTTCATCGAATGATTGTCATCGATCCCGCTTTTCAGGCTATTCATTTTCGTCATTGTCACAAGCCGCGAAGTTTCTGGCCGGTTCCATCTCCGAAGTGGCACTCCTGTTTGTTTCGAGAAATTCGCTCGGCCAGTACCTTCACAATGCAGTCACAAGACCGCCGCCGCCATACGTCACTTTCGATAAGCACTGAGACCGGCAAGGTGGTTGTTCCAAAGTTGAACAACGACTTTCAGGTGCTGCGTGAGAAATTCGTAACCATCGTACCCGAAAACGATGAAGCATTTTTGGTCGAAAGCCAGGTCATGCCGATCGTCGCTTGTTACGGAACGATTGTCGGATTACTACTGGGAGCATTTCTGGCCCGCAACGGTTCCGATGCCGTTCTTGCTGGCTCGACAATTGCTGGGTCCATTGGCGGGGCTATTTTAAGCTACATTATGGTGCTTGCCAGCAATGGGAAGGCGTTCTATCCACTTCTGCATGGAATGCTTGGAATGATTATTGGAGGGGCGGCGATTTTTCCGATGTTCGGATTTAATCTTACATTTCCTCGCATCTTTATGGTCTGCCTACCCAGTTTTGTCTTAGGTGTGATGATCGGTGCGTTCCGTATGTACGATCGATAACCCTGCTGTTTGTCACGACATTCTGATATTTTCTGTCCGAGTTCCCGACACATCGAGAGTTTAACATTGGGGCGTGATTGGTAATTCAATCGTCTTCAGGGAATCGGCCCCGAAATTCAGGCCCCTGCTCTTTTGAAATCCGTATTCATTCATTCAACTGCGAGTATTAACATTCGATCGCGATCAGATCCTCGCACCTCTGGCAACTCAGAGGTCGATTTGTTTTCAGACGTTGCTCCGTGCAGTTTGTCGTGCATGTTAATCGATACCGAGAAAGAGCATGGTGGTCCTCCTTTGAGAAAGAGTGAGTGTGATTCTCCAGCCATAGGAAAATCACAATTTCTACTCAAAGCAACTCTTTCATCGATATCAAAGGGGGAGCGGCGAACGCAGCGATCTTCCGCCGATTAGCACTGACAATTTTGACGAGATACACCGGCGAAAAAATGAGCATCCGCTCGAAACGACTCACCGCGAGCTGGAATTCGGAGAACTTATTGCGATATTTGACAGGAAATCAGGCATAATCTCATGCGATTGCCCTGGCATGGAAATGAAATTCTGCCGGTAGATATATTTTTAATTGAATGGTGAGCATAGTCGATGTATGATCACAATATCAGTAAGCCACTGAGGAGTTCGACTCGCTAGTTGGCTTCGCTAATGATTGCGACTCGCTTTACAGACCCGGTGCTTGGGGAGCTGAAAGTCAGGTGTCACAGATTTCTAAGGATGACCAACCATGCAAATGCATCGATTTTCAACATTCTTCAAAAGTGTCTGTGTGATTCTTTTGACACATGCAATGGCCAGTTCTGTTCATGCAGAAACAATTACAACAGTGATACAGAGATACAATGCGGATTGGGTCTCACTCTTCAACACGGAAAGCAAGCATCTGATTTGTTTCGGGCCACGAACAGATAACCAAGGCATCAACCAAGGCATCATAGGCTCCACTTTCTTAGATGTAAGCCAGGAATTCCGTAATGTGCCGACGGATCGATTTCAGATCTTGTTCGGTATTGCAGAAAATTTATTGTATTTTCTAAATTCGGACACAGGAAAGCTTGTAGGATATCAAATCAAAAGAACAGATTTTGGAATACCACAAATCACTAAAAATTTTGTCCATGAAAGTTCCATCGGCAAAAACGTTCTGATGAAAATCTATCCTTTGAGAGATGATGACACGACCGGTGGAGTTTTCCTGTATAGCAGAGAAACGGGGAAATTAACGATCCTGTACATCAACCCGAATAATGAAGACTCCGTGAGTGTGATGTTGACGCATGATGTCAAAGCCGATGACAAACAAGGTCTATTAAATGTCACGGAATTAAAGATGGATCTCAGCAATGCAAGAGAAGTAAGAATAGGGGGAATTGTAAGGTCTTCGGCCCGCATTAACTTAGTCAGCTCAAAGGTGATCATTAGATATGTATTGCAGCATAACACCCTTAGTTTAACTCAACGACTCCCTGTCGAAGGCACACTGCTTGTAGAAGGTTATTATCCGCTAGGTCAGTAAAGACAGCCAGTTCAGCAGACGTATCGTAATTTGCGGGAATAAAACGATTTACAATCTCAAAGTACTTATTGGTGAGGAAACTGCTTCAGCAAGAAGTGTATGGCAGCCCGTTGAAAAACTCCGAGAATCTCACTAACTTTCCCTTCGTTTGTTTCCGTGCTGTTTGTCACAACATTCTGGACTTTTCCGCGTGAGTTCTCGTCACTTTGACGATCAGTCGATAAATACCGGATTCGGTCATTAATTTCAATTTGCTTCCGAGTCTGTGATTCTCAATTCAATCCTGATATCCATGGGACTGCCCTTCTCTCGATCAAGCCACCTTCCGCTCAAACGACTTAATCAATCCTCCGACGTATTTCTTGACCTCAATCTGATCGATGGAAATAGTCGCCACTTCACCAGGCTCCTCCCGAATCGGCGGCAGGTGGTCACGCTCCATGTGGCTTCTTTTTGTGTTGTAATACCCCGTAAATTCGACTGTCAGATAATCGAGATGCTTCTTGCCAAACACAATAAATTTGTTGAGGCATTGCAGCTTGATCGTCTCAATAAACCGTTCGCACCGACCATTCAGGTTGCTCTGCTCAGCGTTGTAGTTTGGTTCGAGGCGAAAAATTAGCATTGGCCTTCTTTGTCTCCACCCGTTCTTTTGCATTCTTGCTGACAGGAGTTTTCAGTGCGATGAAGATCTTGCGGGGACCAGAAATGCCAGACAAGTTCAGGACTCGACGTTCGCCAGGCTTCAAGGTGGTCTTCTGATCGAGAGAAAAGCCGTTGCAACCATCGATCTCGATTTCGTACTGACCATCTTTTTCCGTTACCTTGCCGTCGATATAAAGTCCGTTGTCCGAGTGGAGTCGCTTGCTCTCACCAGCGAGGGCGATCCAGCTGGTCTGCGGTTGGGCCAACGGAGAACCTTTCTTGGCGACAGCTTCACTGATCCAGAGGTCGATGTCTGCACTCTGTTGCTGTTCCGCAGCGGCACCATACACGACCTTGGCTTGAACTTGGGTCAAATTATCGATGGCGGGCATCTTGTCGGCAGCAAAGGTCACGACAGACAGGATCACCATGAGACAGAGGGCAGCGGCAAAGCGTAAAGGCATCGTGGTCTCCAGATAACGACGGGCGAGACGGATCTACGGTTTAGACGTGCAACAAGCCAAAAAAGTTCCCGGTTCGTGGGTCGAGGGCTTCTCCTACTGTTTTATGACGGAATGCCCGACTCCCTCGAATGCCTTGTCCCTTCCGTTCATACGACTTCATCAATCCGCTGACGTATTTCTTAACCTCAATCTGATTGATTGAAATGGTCTCCACGAATGGAGCCCGTTTTGCTGGATTTATACGGTAATAAAAGGTTAATCGTAACCATGGAGGCAATAGCCGGAATGTGAATATGGGAGTTTTATGGTAATTTGAGAATTTTAAGTGTTTACTTTGATGGGACTCATGCTTAGTCTCTGATCCATCCTCAGGGTTGTATCAATTATGTGCATTCTGAGGGTTGTTCTGGTGATGAGATCAATATCCGAATCGGGATACATGACCCGGACAGCTGCAGCGAAACCGAGATTTCTGCGGGCCAAACAGACATCTCACATTTTCGATTTCCGTAGCCGTTGTTTACGTCTTCAATTCGTAAGCTGGCGATGTCCTGCTGTACACAGGCATGTCGGTCATCGAGCCATTTCTGGACTGGAATGTTTCATTCCAATTCACATTACTTCATTTCAAAAAAGTTTAGAAAGTTCAAAAAATGTTGATGTCACTCCTGAAAGATGAAGCTGGTTTCATTGTTTCCAGTGAATTGGTTCTGATTGCAACTTTGCTTGTGATCGGTCTGATCGTTGGTTTGAGCTCAATTCAACACGCTGTTGTTGCTGAGCTGAACGATGTTGCTGATGCAATCGGTGCTGTGAATCAGTCTTACTTCTACACTGGTTTTTCTGCCATGAAGCAGAATGATCCAGGACAGGCCAAAGCCTACACCCGTGGTTCAACCTGGAAAGACGAAACTGATGATTGCGACACTGATCAGTGCGATATCGCTTGCGACGTTCCAGTTGCAGAAGGTCCAAAACGGATCTGATGTTGTTTTATTGCCACGCTGGCAATAAAAAGAAGCAACATATAGGAAAGGGGCTGCAATCCATGTTGCAGCCCCTTTGTTGTTAAAATATTGCCTCCACATGGCATTCCTTAAACCTTCCGATACAGCCAATTTGATCTATGACCCAAACTACCACAGCAAGAGAATTGCAACGTTAATGAGAATTACCAGACCATGATTGTAGGCTTCGACGTCGATGATTCCATATAGTTGAGATGTGAGTTGCTCTTTTCAATTCCGATCATGAACAAACTATAGAACTGCTCGATCTGCTCAAGCCACCTTCCGCTCAAATATTTGATCAATCATTCGTGGACAGCAATGAACGATTCGTTGTGCTCAGCACAGAGATGGGTGAGTTGGTCGAAGATTTGTAGAATCTTGGCAGGCCGAGTGGAGAACTGTCGAGCGAGCAGGACATCGCCCTGCTGGTCTCCCAGGGAGATGGTCAGTTGTCGTGCATGTTGATCGATACCGAGAAAGAGCATGGTCGTCCTCCTGTGAGAAAGAGTGAGTGTGATTCCCCAGTGATAGGAAAATCACAATTGCCACTCAAAGCAACTCTTTGATCGATATCAAAGGATTTGAAACAATCGCTGCATATTTCAAATCCAATCGTGAACGAACGGCCCTTCTCTCGATCTAGCCACCTTCCGCTCAAACGACTTGATCAATCCGCCGACGTATTTCCTCACTTCAATTTGATCGATTGAAATCGTCGTCACTTCATCGGGCTCCTCTCGAATCGGTGGCAGGTGGTCACGTTCCATGTGGCTTCTTTTTGTGTTGTAATACTGCGGGGCGAACCA
>DOCI01000126.1:8699-11344 GCA_003503535.1 Planctomycetaceae bacterium | reverse complement strand
CAGTGGCACACACCCCGAAGTTTAAGCGTAACGATTCACTAGTTGCAGAATGCGTGAGTCACGGCAATGGTCGCATAATGACCGCCGTGGTGTGGTAGCGCTCATGTTTGTCCTGGTAGTTCTTATTTCTTTGAAGAGAATGAATTCAACTGACAATAAGCACTTTGTAAAACGAAATATCAGCAATCAAACAGAAAAAGGAAAATCCCATGACGATCATAAGCATCAATCCCGCCACGAATGAAGAACTTGAGACCTACACGGCGTTATCTAAAGATGATGTCGTTGATGCGATTGGGAAGTCACACCATGCCTACCAAAGCTGGCGAAAGACATCTTTTGATGAACGTAAAAAGGCTCTCTTAAAATTCGCAGAATTATTGCGAAAGGATGCTGATGAATTTGCTCGTACAATCACACTTGACATGGGGAAGAGAATATCTGAAAGCCAGTATGAGATTGAGTATTGCGCGAGCATTGCGGAGTATTATGCCAACGGAGCTGAGAAATTTCTCGCTGATCAACCGATGAAAGATGTCGATGCAGATGCCTATCTTCACTACGAACCACTCGGCGTGTTGATGGGGGTGATGCCATGGAACTTTCCCTTTTATCAAGTGATTCGGTTTGCGACTCCCAACATCATGGCTGGCAATACCGTGATGGTGAAGCATGCGAGCAATGTGCCTCAATGTGCTGAGGCGATCGCTGAGTTGTTCTCGCAGTGCGGACTTCCCGACGGTGTTTACACGAACTTGTTCATTCCCACTGACTTCGTTGAAGACATCGTGTCGGACGCGCGTGTTCAAGGCGTTTCGCTGACAGGCAGCGAAAAGGCGGGAGCGGCGGTTGCAGCATTGGCTGGTAAGAATCTCAAACGCAGTGTGCTCGAACTCGGCGGGAATGATCCGTTCATCGTTTTGGAAGATGCCGATTTGGAAAAGACAGTCGAGTTGGCGGTTAAGGGACGAATGGTAAATGCGGGGCAATCGTGCGTTGCCTCAAAACGATTTATCGTGGTCGCAGAAGTGGCTGACAAATTTCTATCGGCCTTCAAGGAACAGATGTCGCAACTGAAGATGGGTAACCCGTTGGACGAAGAGACAACGTTGTCTCCTTTGTCGACCGAAGAGGCTGCAGTGAAGTTGCAGAAGCAAGTCCAGGGAACCATCAATGCCGGAGCGACGGTTGTCCTCGGCGGTGATCGACCGGATCGCCAAGGTGCGTTCTTCAACCCCACAATCCTGACTGATATTACGCCAGACATGCCCACGTTCGATCAGGAACTGTTCGGTCCGGTTGCAAGCGTTTATGTTGTCAAAGACGAAGCTGAAGCCATTGAGCTTGCCAACAATTCTTCCTATGGACTTGGCGGTAGCATCTACACGCAAGACATCGAGCGAGGGCGTCGCGTCGCTGAACAAATCGAAACAGGTATGGTCTTCATCAATCAGCCCACTAAATCTCAAGCAGAATTGCCGTTTGGCGGCATCAAGAATTCCGGTTACGGAAGAGAGTTATCGCATCTCGGCATCCTCGAATTTGTCAACAAGAAAATCATCCACCTGGGGAACAGAAAATAGAGCTATCAACAAATAACAAAACAGTGCCATAGGATTCAATTCACGCATTCGGCTTCACATTTCGTTGAGTCGACGGAGCATCTACCAAATGGAGTGTGACATGAGTACATCTACAACAACAAGCAACCGTGAAGTTCATCTTCATTCTCGTCCAGACGGTAAGCCGTCGCCTTCGGACTTTAAATTAATAACGAGCGAACTCTCGCCAATCGTAGAAGGCGAATTCCTTGTCAAGAATAAATGGATGTCCGTAGATCCATACATGCGTGGACGCATGAAAGATGGTGAAAGCTACGTTGAACCATTCCAGATCGGAAAGTCACTGGAAGGTGGCTGTATCGGCAAGGTCGTCGAGTCACAGAACAGTGAGTTCAAAGAGGGCGACTATGTGCTCGGGAATCTTGGCTGGCGGGAATACTGGAAGTCAAATGGAGAAGGCGTCGCAAAGATTGATGCGAATCTTGCGCCTTTACAGGCGTTTCTTGGTGTGCTGGGGATGACCGGCATGACCGCCTGGGTTGGTCTTAAACGCGTGGCTGAGCTTCAACCCGGCTGCACGATATTTGTATCAGCCGCTTCGGGAGCGGTTGGTTCAATCGTCTGTCAGATTGCCAAAGCGAACAACTGCCAGGTGATCGGAAGTGCTGGTAAGCCCGAGAAGATAGAATGGTTGCAAGATGTCGCAAAGGTCGATGCTGTGATCAACTACAAGGAAACAAATAATCTCAGTGATGCGCTCGGGAAGGCTGCTCCCGACGGAATAGATGTCTATTTTGATAATGTTGGTGGAGATCATCTGGAGGCAGCTCTGGATCATCTGAACGACTTCAGCTGTGTTGTTTGTTGCGGAATGATTTCAACTTACAACGCGACGGAACCTTCTGCTGCCCCGCGAAACCTGTTCAAGATCATCGGTAAGAGAATTCGTATGCAAGGTTTCATTGTGCGAGATCACATGCACGACCGTGACGACTTTCTGCGTGAAATGACTACTCTGATTCGTGACGACAAAATTCATTGGGAAGAAACTGTCACCGATGGACTGGAGAACGCTGCCGACGT
>DOCI01000126.1:3864-8586 GCA_003503535.1 Planctomycetaceae bacterium | reverse complement strand
GGACGCATTTATCGGATTGTTCGACGGAGACAATCTTGGAAAGTCGCTAGTCCGCATTAAGTAAGACGATCTTGCAGATCTACAACTGGAATCTGTATCTCGATGGCGATAGTGGATATAACCATAACCCCGCTCCCACCATTCCTGGGGAGGCCCATTGCAATCTAGCATCTGGTCTTTTTATACTTTCTTGTTGAATGAATTTCTTATTGCATGAATTCTCGTCATAATGTGTGACGTCTACGAGTAGCCAACTGCTCTGAGCTTCTATCAAAATCCCAATAGCACATTGTAAAGTCGACTAAATGCCTGCCATATTCCGATTTCATCGATACGCAACTTTTGTGGCAATCGTATTCTTCTCATTTGCCATTGGCTGCGATCGCAAGAAGCAGGAGACTAAAGAAAAGCGGCCTCGACCTGTTGTTGTTCAATTATTAACAAAGCAGCCTCCACCGAGTTCGTCGTCAATTTCTGCATCAGTGGCCTCTTGGAAAACCGAAGAGATTGGTTTTGAAGTCGGTGGACGTGTGCAGTATGTCCTGGAACCAAACACAGAAGTTGAAGGTCGTGTTATTGATGAAAGTGGAAAACTCCTTATTGAGGGAACGCCAATTGGGCAAATCGAAAGCGAACGTTATCAACTCGCGGTCGCTCTGGAGAAATCGGATGTTGTGAAAGCCGAGCAGAATCTGGCGGTGGCTGAAATAACGCTCAAGGAAAGTCTTCCCGCCCAAATTGCGGCAGCGGAAGCCACCCTTTCAAAAATACGAACGGAATACGATCGAAACCTGCAACTGCTTGCGCAAAATGCGGTCTCCCAAGGTGAAGTGGACGAGGTCGAGGCGAATCTCAAAAACGCCCAGGCAGAATTGCTTGTGCTCGAATCCAATAAAAAGTCGCAGAAGACAGAAATTGAATCGCTTAAGAATGCGATCTTGCAATCCAAACAAAATCTGCGTGATGCAGAACGAAACCTCGAAGACTGCAAACTGTTTTCTTCTTTCAAGGGACAGATCGCAGACGTTTCTGTCGTTCCCGGAAGTGTTGTTTCCGCTGGGCAGCCTGCCATTACCGTCCAGATGATGGATCCGATAAAAGTTGAATTTGAGGTCTCTGCCGAGGAGTCGCGGCGTCTGGAAAGGATTGAAATCTTACCCGTCATGGTCAACATGCCGGATGGAACTGTTCAGCAGCGGGAAGGATATTTATACAGAATTGATCCCGTGGCAGATCCACTTACCAGAACTTATACCGTGACTTTGCTGGTTATGAATGAGAAAGTGAATGGTTTGGAAAATGAACAGGATCTGGCGACCACATCCCATATCTGGCGTCTGGATTTTAAGTTTTTGCCGGGAGCGAATGAAAACACGCTATTTGCTGAAGAAGGTGCTATTCTTCAGGACGATGAAGGATATTATCTGTGGCAGGTTACGAACGTTACCGTTGGAGAACGACCACCACTTAATGGGCTTCTCGATGTCCGCAAGGTTCGTATTACTCCTCAATCTCTAAAAGTACCATTCCTGGGGAATTGGGTGTTTCAGCATGTCATTGTCAATGACGAAGAGTTCGCCCCCAAAAAGAATTTTATTATCGGTGAAATTGAAGTCAAACAGGGCACTCCGGAAACCTGGAACGGAGATCAGGTCCTGCTGGATTCCGGAGGCAAATGGATTCTCCGGCCGGGAGATCTGGCAAAAGTCAATTTGTCGGGAGCTGAAACTATTGAAGGCTTGTATGTGCCCATGGATGCAATTGTCAGGACAGACAACAACTCCTATCTCTTTATTGTGGAAGAAGAAGGCCAACAATTAATCGCAAAGCGAATCCCAATTCGGATCGCGGAGAGTTCTGGCAAGAAGACGACAACCAGTTTACTTCGGATTGAACCCGTTGACGATGTTGCTCTGGAAGGTCGCAGATATATTGTCAAGGGGGCTCATTACATGATCGATGGCGAACCAGTCGCTCCTGTGAGTGACTCGGAGGAGATACAATGAATCTCTCAACGCTGTCGATTCGTTATCGTCCGATTGTGTTAACTTTCGTGGGTCTGGTCACGGTCTGGGGAGTGATTACATTTGCCACAATGCCACGGCGTGAAGACCCCGAATTCACAATTCGCACCTGTGTTGTATCGACTCAATGGCCAGGCTCTCCGACGATCAAAGTCGAGGAACTTGTCACCGACAAGCTGGAAGAAGAACTCGATAGCATCGAAGAAATCGATTATCTGAACTCGGAAACGACGAATGGTCAGTCGATCATTTATGTCAATTTAGAAGATAATGTTCCGCCAGGAGACATTCAGCAGGTTTGGGATAAAGTTCGAGCGAAAGTTGATCTCGTCCCGATGCCGGACCCAGGAATTCATCCGATCGTCAATGATGAATTTGGTGACACAACGATTCTCCTGCTGGGGATCTATCAAGTGCCGCTGGAAGGGCAGGATCAAGTTGAGGATCAAAATCGCTACAGCCCCCGCCAACTTGAGATTTATGCAGACAAAGTCAAGGACGCAATCCGCCTCCTTCCTGGAGTTGCAAAAGTAGATAAATATGGAGTTCAGGACGAGGCAATATTTATCGAAGCCGATTTAGGAGCGTGGTCGCAACTGAATTTGACGAGCTCGACTCTCAAGGATTTACTCAAAGCCCGGAATATTGTTGCTCCTGGTGGAACGATTGACACGAAAGATGGCAAATTCAATGTCAAGCCGGGGGGCGAATTCGATGCAATGAGCGAAATCGAAATGCTGACTGTCGGGACGGTTCAAAGCGGAGATTCCAGTAATCGAGTCTCTCTGAATGATCTTGGATTGACTGTGAAACGCGATTACGAAGACCCTCCCGCTGTCATAAGTCGCTTTACGGAAGACCGAGGTACATTTCCAGCTGTGATGCTGGGGATGACGATGAAATCGGGCTCCAATATTGTTGACGTTTGTGAAAGCGCAATGGCACGGATCGATCAACTCGTCAATGTCGAACAGGCCCTCCCTCGCGATATCGAGATCCGCCCGGTCTCTCAACAGTCGGACAACGTAACCGCAAAAATTGATGATGTGATTAATAACGTCATCTCTGCCATTCTAATTGTTGTGGTCGTTGTCTATCTGTTTCTGGGCGTGAGAACTTCACTGGTCATGGCTGCAAATATTCCCTTTGTCGTTCTCGGCTCAATCGCCATCGTCAGTTTGTTCGGGGTCGAACTGGAGCAAATCTCGCTGGCGTCAATCATCATCGCACTAGGTCTGTTGGTCGATAATGCTGTCCAGGTTTGCGATCAGACACGTACCAATATATTAGAGGGGATGACACCGACGGACGCAGCTGTCTGTGGAACCAATACTCTCATGTTTCCCATGCTGACAGGAACGCTGACAACCGTTGCGGCTTTCTTACCGATGTTGTTTGCCCTGGAGGGTGGAAGTGCAGAATATGTTTATAGTTTGCCTGTGACCCTCTCTACAACATTGTTACTCAGCTGGGTTTATGCAATGACGATCTGCGTTGTTCTTGCAGCCTCGATCATTCGTGCTCCTAAGAATCCAGATCGTCCTTCCGCTCCTCTCCCGTGGTTGAATGAATTGTTTGAAAACTTACGACGAAAAGGTTCTTCCGGGAAAACCACGTCGCCTAATCAGACAAAGCAGAAAGCCGACAACATTTTCATGCAGGTTTACGGTGCAACCGCATGGGTCGCCATTAAGTACAAGTGGATCAGTGCCATTGCAGCCATGGGTTTATTGTTTGCAACACTTCAACTGCCTGTCAGTTCAGAATTTTTTCCGCTTGATCGTCGGGATCAGTTTTACGTCAATATCAAACTTCCCGAAACGGCTACCATTGAGCAAACCAATGCGGTTGTCGCACAAGTGGAGTCTGCGATTAAGAAACTCAGTCTAATTACGGATAAGAATGGCAATGACGTTGAGCGTCTAAGAGTAATGCGAAGTATCATCGGTCAGGGAGGCGCACGATGGGCACTTTCTGTCGCTCCTCAACCAGCCGGTTCCAATACGGCACAAATACTCGTGCGGACAACGAATGGATCTCTGACCGATGGAATGATACGTGACTTGCGTCAAACAGTCGATTTCGGAAACAAAGAACGCGACATTCTTCCTATTGCAGGTGCACGCATCACTGCAAAACGACTGCAGATGGGACCAGATGCCGCTCCCGTTGAGTTGAGAGTCTCTGGTGACGGATTTGCTGATATCAACGAACTGCGAAAAATCGCAGATGAAGTGAAGCTGATGATTCACCAGGAAAGTGGGACCTGGGACATCGCTGATTCCTGGGGGATCGATGGATTTCAACTCAATGTCAATATCGATGAAGAAAAGGCGAATCTTTCCGGTATCACTAATGCGGCGGTCGCTGATACGCTCAATTCCTATTTCACAGGATTGGAACTGACGACTTTTCGCGAAGAGGATCATCTCGTCCCTGTTTACTTTCGACTTCGCCCCGAAGATCGCCAGGATTTGTCAGGAATAGATACCGCATTCGTTGAAGGAACCAATGGCAAAGTTCCACTCAATTCCGTCGCCACCATCACCCCGGTCTGGCAACCTGCAAAAATTGATCGACGCGATCAAAACCGCACGATCGAGGTGACTGCTGAAGTTGAAGATGGCGTGCAGGGTAATGATGTCGTCTTGGATGTCTGGAATTCCGATCGTATGAAAGCGTTGATCGAATCTCTTCG
>DOCI01000126.1:1512-3812 GCA_003503535.1 Planctomycetaceae bacterium | reverse complement strand
GTTGATCGAATCTCTTCCTGTCGGCTACAGAATTGAGATTGGTGGCGCGTTGGAGGAAAGTCAGGATGCATCAGTACAGATGATGACTTCATTCGGGATCTCCATTTTGTGCATCATTCTGATTCTGGTGATTCAATACAATGGATGGTCGAAAACGATTGTCATTCTGATGACATTGCCTCTGGCAGTGATCGGTGCCTGGTTCGGCTTATGGGTCACACAGAACCCGCTCGGTTTTATGTCTCAACTGGGACTGCTGTCTTTATTCGGAATTGTTCTCAACACGGGAATTATCTTCATTGAATTCGCCGATATTCTGATCGCGCAGAAGCGTGATGAACTCTCGTCTGCCGGAAGTGCAAACGGACCCATTGCAGGATTGAATGTCGATGAATTTCGGAATTGCCTGATCTCTGCTGGTAAGCAACGCATGCTTCCCATCTTCCTGACAACAGCCACCACAATCGGTGGACTCTTCCCATTGGCGCTCTCCGGCGGACCGCTCTGGGAAGGCATGGCCTGGTTGATGATTTACGGTTTATTGGCTGCCACCATACTGACGCTCTATATTATCCCGGCTCTCTATGCCATTCTCGTCGAGACATTTCGAATTCACCCCATAGAAAATAATCCTTGATACGATGACAGAAACGCCGACAATTTATTCCGACTTTTGCGAGAATTTACGAATCCTTTGGGATTACGAAATCTAAGCTGGAATGTGCTACTGTTGAATAATCGTAATATTTGGTTTTTGCTACATGAAATCGTCAGTATGCAGATTTCAGCATCTCTCGAATAAGTTAAAATAAATGTATTGTTACAAGCATTTAATTTAGTTACAATTAGTATCCAACCAAGCCGCATTTTTCTCCCTCAAAGTTGCCTGCCACTGCCAACTGATCTGTCACAGGAGATTTTAGTGTCTGACAGGTCTGCTGAATGGATTAACAATTTCCAACTCAGATACAGTTCACATTGATATCACAGCAAATCTTGTTGAAAGATCGATCATGCTTAATCGAAGAAAAATGATTCAAGGGATGGCAGTTGGTGCTGGTGCTGCATTCGGCCTCCCGCTTTTTCCCGAACGTCTTCTGGCGTCTTCCACCAGTAACACCACACCGAAGCGTATCGTCTTCTTTATGCAGAATCAGGGCTTTGATCCAGAGACCTGCATTCCAGAAGGTATGAAACGCAGCAGTTCGCTGGCGAAAGCTAAACTTCCTGAGCCAATCAGTGCACTGGAACCTTACAAGGAACGGCTGCATATCATCAATGGTTTGCATGGTCTGCATACCAGCCCGTCACATAGTGCCTTCTTTGGGGCTCTGGGCGGCTATCGCGGTAGCGATGGTGTTCCCCCCAGCGGATCGACGATTGATTTTGAGCTGAGTAAGGTTCTGCCGCAGACACTTCTGCCTCATTTGTGCATCGGCATGGACTCCATTGAGAATATGACGACCAAGCCGACCATTGCGACTCTTTCCGCCAGCGGCGCAGGTCAGCCGATCTTCATGCATTCGAATCCGAATCATCTCTATCAAATGCTGTACGGGGGGATCTCGACTGGTGACATTCGTCTCCAGCACGAAGCACGATCAAACGTGTTGAATCAGATTGAAGAGTTAGCCGCTTCAAAGGGACGTTTTCTTCCGACTGCAGACCAACAGCGATATGGACAATTTGTCGAGGGATTTAAGGAAGTCAATGGCCTGCGCGATCGCCTCGGCACGGTTGCTGATCACTTACGCAAATTCGCACCTCCGGTGGACTCGCGCTACACGAATCCCGAGTTTGAAACAGATTGGCATGATGTTCTGCTGGATATTGGAATCTCATCGCTCACTTCGGGTATCACCAATACACTGACCATAGGTTCGGGCCGTGGTGAGATCTTTGGTGCGTGGAAGGGATTGGGTATCGAACAACAGGGACACAATTTGGGACATATGGAACAACCTGGAAACCCGATCTGGATTAAGATTCGTCAGTACAATAGCCGTATGCTGGTGAGGATTATGAAGGCGCTGGAAAGTGTCCCAGAAGGCAATGGCACGATGATGGACCACACGCTGATCGTCTACACAAGTAACAATGCCGATAAGCAGCACACCAACGGAGCCAACTGGCCGGTCATGTTGTTGGGCAATTTTGACGGTACATTCAAAACGGGTTGCTTTACACAACTGGACGGCAAACGCCCCATCAACTCGCTGTATGCAACAATTCTGCAGGCGGCGGGCGTTTCGTGTGATTACTTCAATATGGATGAAAAGCTGGCCAGGAAGTTCGATACC
>DOCI01000126.1:486-1355 GCA_003503535.1 Planctomycetaceae bacterium | reverse complement strand
ATTTTTGGGATCACGTTACTGTGTAGCTTACTTTCTGTGACAAGAGGTGAGACTTACACGCCAGGACAAAAAGTTTCCAAAGACTTTGACAGTTTTGCTCATTCATTTCTTGTGAATCACTGCGTGGACTGTCATGGAGAGACAGAACCCGAAGGCAATCTCTCGCTTCATGACCTGGGACCAGTGGATGAAGTCAATGCCGCCATTTGGAGAAGTGTGTGGGCACAGGTTACCTTAAAGGAGATGCCTCCTAAGGAGATGGACCAACCGAAAGTGATCGACCGTCTCCAGTTCTCGGACTGGATTGTCGGTGAACTCACTCGCGTGATGAGTGACAAAGGTGGGTTTCACGATCATCTTGATCCAAATAAAGGCAACTACGTCGACCATGACCTGCTCTTAGGCCCACTCCCTGAAGGCATTAAACTCGCACCAACATCATCGCCGGCACGCATCTGGCGATTGACTCCCCAGGAGCACATTACGCGTCTTAATGAATTGATTAATAAGGAGCCGGAGTACGATCCAGCAATGCCTGGTCTGCGCACTCACGGGGATGTCGTTCCCACAAACCATGGTGGCGAACTCAAACTTTACTTTGGTACGGATCGCATCATCAAATGGCAAGGTGGAACCGTGGCCTATGCGACTGCGGTCAAAAGTCTGCCTGCCGTTCTCTCATCGGCTCGTGCACACGGATTAGAAAACTATCCCGACTTCTACACCGTTAATAGTGCGGAAGCGACGCAAATTCTGGATGTTGCTGACGACATCATTCGCTACATGGCTTATGGACCATTGAGTATCGCTCAGCCGTATCAAATCACAGATGATCCCAATTCCATTGCGGACAAGATGAAAGGCGATAT
>DOCI01000126.1:0-335 GCA_003503535.1 Planctomycetaceae bacterium | reverse complement strand
ATGAAAGGCGATATTCGCGGTTTGCCGACAAGTCTTGTTTACAGCACGAAGATCGTGCGTCCGTTGACGCCGGTCTATGACCTCATGCAGGCAGAGGGAGTAAACGATGATCTTTTGCGGGCTGCGATTGATGATCTTTTTGAAGCATTGACCTTCCGTCCTCCAACCAATCAGGAATCCGACGATTATCTGGTAATTGTTAAGCAGTCCATAGAAAAACTCGGCAAGGAGGAGGGCGCGACCCTCGGTTTATCGTCCATCTTTCTGGATCGCGATGCGCTCTTTCGACCGGAACTCGTCGAGACCGGTAAACCAGATGCCTATGGACGTATTAT
>DOCI01000221.1:15638-22427 GCA_003503535.1 Planctomycetaceae bacterium | reverse complement strand
GCTTTGCGTCTTGGCGTGAAACATTTTTTTACAATGAAAATACTGATCTTTCAGATGTTGTTTTAAGTCGTAGAATCGCGCTGTTTCAAAAATTAGAAAGCGTATAATTATTGATTCTGCTCTCGTCAGCTGGTCTGGGAGTTTCAATTACTCGAGCAGCCACTCGCTGGCCGCTGCTTGCTCTTGGGCAGCTTTGCCGGTGAACGTCACCAGCTTATCGGCCTGAGATGTGGCCTGATAGGCGGCGGTGATTGTTGCAGGTGTCTGGGATTCGCCGGCCAGCCACAGGGGGCGCGGAGCCTGCAGAGCGATCAAGCCGGGGAGATCGAGATACTTTGCTCCACCGGGTAAGAACATTGGATTCCGATAATCGAGCACTTTGCCAAAACGAAACCCGTTGGTGTCGATGGCTGTGCGGTCAATCGCATCGTTAGCGAGCCCGCTGGCAACGGCAACGATGGGGCCGGTGCCGTGCCATCCGGCAACAGCAACGTTTTTATACCCGATGTTCGGACCGAGGCCGGAGTCTGTATTACGCAGGAAACTTACGATGCTTAATACATCGTGCGTGCGTTTCGCGAATAAGGAGTGGTTGTAGCCAAAGGTGTAGCCTGCGAATTCGCGGGGATTAGCAACGACGCGAGTCTGCTTGACTGCTTCGCCATCTTGATCGAACAAGTCGGCACCCAATACGGCAGAGCCCGCTTGAACCAGCTTCATCACTGCGGGGTTCACGCTGCCGTCGTCAGTGCAAACCGCGGCTTTGCCTGTCTCATCGAGCCAAATGACAACGCGGCCATTCCATTGTTTTGGACTGAGCCAAACGACGTTCACTTCCTCGCCGTAGGTTTTGTTGAGTAGCGTCCCGGTTTGTAGAACGTAGTCGGCGCGATCCTGCTTGTCTTGCGGTGCCCATTGCACGTCCCCAGCATTGGCGTAGCTGCGACCGATGAGTACCTCAGCGGCAGGGCGGATCACGTCTCGCAAGCCCTCAGGTGTGGCTGCGATAGCCTGGAGTTGCTGTTCGGCATCTTCGGTAAACCATGCCAGTAAGTTGCGTTCGAAATCTGGATCGGCGGCCTTTGGTGTGGGATGCTTTTCGTCCCAGACGCTGAGTTGATCGGGTGACAGTGGATCGAAATCGTCTTCGACCACAGGGGCCTGGAAACCGAGTTTAAAATGCTTGTTGAGGAACGTGTAGAAAGCAGAGCGTGTGACCGCATTGTAGTTATGCGGGAAGTGTTCGCCACGTTTCAGGAAGACGTTATCCTGCTTGCCGTAGGCCGTGTAGAGTTTTTGCAGATCGGGGAAGCCTTTGGTCGCCATCTCCTTAGTCCAGTCGTTTGCGGTGTTCATGCCTTGAGGCTTTGGTGCAAACAAGGCGGCAAACTCGACATTGCCGGTATTCACACGTAACAAGCTGGCGTTCTCGCAGGTGCAGCCCCCCTGCATGGAGGTGCTGACCATGACGACGGGGAAGGAGAGTTTGATGCGGTCATCGATTGCCGCCAGGATCATCGTTTGAGTCCCGCCGCCGCTTGCACCGGTGACAGCGACCCGTTCCGGATCGACCTCCGGCAGGCTGAGCAGAAAGTCCAGCCCGCGGACGGCGTTGAGTGTTTGCAGGCCCATGACATTCTGGCAATGCGACTCGGCTTGAGGGCTAAACAGACCCCAGTCCTTAGTCGTGTTCATCTCCGGCCTTTGTTTCGCAAAACCGTGCACAAGCTCACGTGAGAGCTGTATCGAATCTGAATCGCCGAGCATATCCCACTGCCAAACCACACAGCCCATGCGGGCCAGTTGGCGACACTGCGACTGGTAGGTGCTGCGACCGGCCCGTTCAAACCGCTCGGCTCCATCGGCGATCAGGTTTCGCAACGTATTATCGGCTGTCAGATCCAAACGCGCATCCTTGTGGTGTCCGTGTGCGAGCATGACACCCGGCGCCTTGCCCTGGATGTTAGTCGGGCGGTACAGGTTGCCCGTCACGAAGAAACCGGGTGCACTCTCGAAATAAACTTTCTCGACGGTGTATCCATCGCCCTCGATCTTGCCGTGAATTACGGGATTGAGAGGTGTCTTGGTTGGCATCGGCCAGAGACCGGTCGCGACCAGAATCTGCCGCCGTACGTACTCCCTGCGTTGTTCCCATTGTTCGATCGATTCCGGCGGATTGAAGGGGAAATAGCCGTTCAAATCCTTGAGCGGCTGATGGCGGACGTCTTCGGCGGAAGTCGTCACAGTAATGCACAGCAGAGCGACCAGAACGATGAAGTGTTTCATGAAGATATTCCTGTACTTTCAAGCAGTGACCCGAAACTGTTGCCTGACTGATTGGTGGATTCCGTTTTGAAATGCGCGGGTTTTGGGTTCGAACAGTTCGTGTGGTGATTTGAATTGGTACTGTTTGCGAGGACGTTGGTTCAACTCCACCACGGCAGCCTGAACTTCCTCGACTTTCAGTTTACGGAAATCGTTCCCTTTCGGAAAGTATTGCCGCAGTTGCCTATTGGTGTTCTCATTCTGAACGGGTTGCCACGACTGGCGGGCGGCTTTCACGGCAATATCCTACCCGGCGAAATCCTTCCCAGCTGCATCCGAATTCCGACGCAGTTTGGGGAAATCGTGCAGGGGTCTGGCGACAGATCTCGATCAATTTCTACCCGGGAGTGTCCCATGGTATGCATATACGCTATGGATTCGCGTTCCTCAGCAGTAAGATATGAGTATGACATTCGTGATTTCCTCCTGTCGGATTGATGGTCGTCTGGTCAAAACAAACCAACTCACGGTTGCCAATGTTTTCCATCAACCTGTGCATTTCAAAATTGAAGCCAGGGCCTGGAAATCCACATCACAACAATTTTCGGGATATCATCGGTTCTGTATCTTTTCTTAATACGATCCCCAATTCCAAATGTATTTACTCAGACTGTCTGATCTTGAATTCTTCGTTGGTCCTGGAGTTGTCTCACGGCTGCGTGTGCTGATTGCATTCCTGATTCTGATGTCTGTAATGGTTCCTCAGACTTCAATTCAGGCGCAGGAGAGCTCAAGCAAACAGCAATCCGCAGAATCCAAACGAGAACCGCTATCACTTATTCGACCTCATGTTGACATCTTGTTGTACATGCATCCTGCAGCGATTGAGGATCTCCACGAGCACGACCTCATTGAGGAACTGGAACGAAATCTTGTCAATACTTGGGGGGATTCGCTCGACTGGCGGTTTGAATTCCTGAAGGAAGTGCTGTGGCCACAGGTTCCCGAGATGAGAATTCCGCTGAACGCCGAAGGTCGCCCGGAAACAATGGGAGCGACCATGATTGACTTGCAAGTCGGATACGCTTCAGGACGTTGGGAAATTTCTTCGCGTCGCTGGCTGGCGCTAACAAACGAATGGACGACCGGAGTCAATCGCACTGTTCGCTCTGGCGAACTGTTGCCGATGCATCTGGCATTGGCCATTGTTGAAGCCTATGCGGCTGTTGTTCAAATTGAAACCGTCGATGTCGACACAGTCGACGGTTTATTGCTGGCGGGTGAATACAATGTGAACGATGCTTCATTACCACTGATGAAAACAGGCGATTATCTTGAGGTCCTGCTGTTGTATTACGATCGCGATGGGCAACTTGTCACCCGACAGAAACTCTCCTGGACCTATCTGCAGGTACGGCAGCGCGATCGAGGACGCGTGATTTGTGAAATTCATTCGGCTTTCCGGAATCCTATCTCTCGCACCCGCAGGCGAGTAGAAGTGATGGCCTATCGCGTTTCGCCTCAAATCGAAAAAACTTCACTGCACCTGAGCAGACGCGGTTCTTATGTTCGGGATTTTCAATTGGGGCGAGTCTATCTGACAAACTGGCACGTGACTGCAGCAGCAGAAGAAGAAGAAGACGGGGCTGAGAAACCAGTCCGATTACAGGTTGCGGATCGTAATGGTGATCTGACTCTGAATACAGCAGTACTCACAGAGGAACTCGGCTCTCCATTTCTGAAACTTGAAGTGATGAGCGAAGACGTCGTGGTCGCTCGAGTTCCTTATCTGCTGGGAACTCAACGCGAGTTGACATTAACGGTGCCCGATGATTCAGCCCGCGTAGCCGCGTCGATCCGTTTTGAGCAACTCAAGACAGAACTCCTGCGTGTCACAGCCAAGCGGGCGACTTTAATTGCTGCTCTGAAGCAATTGATTGATGACCCACGCGAAATCGATCCTGAGCAGTTCTTCAGTCAAATCGAAGCATTGCCGAGCCGTGAGCAATTTCTCAGGCAATCCAATCTTATCCGCGTCAGTAATGAAACAGAATTACTCGAACTGGGAAATCGAGTGGCTGCCAATCAGGTCCGTAAAATGGCGGAAGCGTCCGAAGCTCTGATCAATCGCTTTCTGGATGAAGAACCTCTGACCGAACTCAAAATCGCCCTCAATTATGCTGATCCTCAAACGGCGCAACCTACGCCGGAGAATCCTCCACCCGTTGCTAAACCGCGAAAAAGTGTCGTGATTCCACAGTTCAACAAATAACTGGCATTTGCAAAACTCCAGATTTATCACAACCCGACGCGTCAGCAAGGGGCCAGTGTCGCATTCCTGATGCGTTCCATATTGTCCCTGGAATGTTAAGTGAAGAAGCATCTCTCGATACCACCTTGTTGAGCAGTTTTTTGCTTAAAATGGCAGAGACGATTTGATTATCAGAGTTTAGCCGAATTGCGAATCGGATGCCGTCCCCTCGCTGACGCGTCGGGTTAAGATGCGTAAGCGAGGCCGTACTCCAGTCATTGCTCTCTTGAATCTGAATTTTGCAAAACTCAAGTTAGAACGCGTATCAGAAGATGCAGACAGGCAGGATGCCTGGCCTGCGGTGCTGTTGTGAATGCGAGTTGATTCACTACGGGTTAAATCGTGATGCTTCGGGAATCGATCAGGGCAAAGAGTTCCGCACAGACGAGAGTTCGTACATCAGAATGCCGGCTGAGACGGCTGCGTTCAAGGATTCGACCCCCGGTGCCATTGGGATTCTGACAGAGTTCGTGCAGAGGGCTTTCAGCTCTCTTGAGATGCCTTCGGCTTCGTTTCCCATGATGATTGCCAGTGGTTGCTGGCGGTGTTCCGGTTGTTGAAAGACCTGTCGGATTTCGAGGGAGCCGTTTTGTTCGGCTGAGAAGAGAGCCGTGTTTTTTGAGTGCAGGGCTTGAATGGCTTGCGTCAAATTTTCGAGCTGACAAATCGGGATGCGATTGACCATGCCAACCGAACTACGAGCCACATGGCTGGTCACACCTACCTGACTGTTTTGTCCGATCAGGATCCCCGTCATGCCGAATGCTGCTGCGGAGCGGACGATCGCTCCGAAGTTGAAGGGATCCTGGATGCAATCGAGAATGACGAACCGACTTTGTGACGAAATCTGAGTCAACAGTTGATCAAAATTTCCATACGGAAACGGTCCCATCAACGCGAGGACACCTTGATGGTCTCGCGATTTGCAGAGCTGCTCGAGTCGCCTGGAAGATTGCCGTTCAAGCGGAATCTTTGCAGCAATCGCTGCTTGTTCAATTTGCTGATGAATCGGCTGATTCGCATTCTCGGCCAGAATCAGTTCGTAAATCGGCCAGCGCCCCCCTTCCAGGGTTTCCGCGACGCAAAGCGAACCCCACAACCAGCTTTTCTGATGGTTGGAGAGCAATGGTTGAGCGGAATTGGAACGGGAACGAGGCATGTGTGACTAATCGATGAACCCCTTGGAAATTCATTTCAAGGTAGCGATTTGTATCGGCCAAGGAAAGTCGTGATCCAAACTTTAAACCTTTGTCTCATGAGGGAGGGATTAATTGCTGAAATATTTACCAGATTGGATTGCGGGTATAAATGAGTATTGAACAGGAGTGGATTTTTTAACAAGATGCAAGTAATTGCTGCTCTCAAAGGGTGATAATGTTTGCTTACCAATTGGTGTTGCCGCAGAATAAAGGGAAGATTTTCTCTATTATGTTCAATTCCCCTTGCAGTAATGGAATGTTCAAGCGACCAGATTATTAAAACTTCACGATTACATCGCTCTAAATATTTTTATTATCAAATGACTGAATCATCTAAGCAAACCATACATTGGCAATATGCGAGTTATTGTGCTTTTTGTGCATTGGAAAAGGAACTTCGAGGATTTGATTTCAAGAAAAATGCTAAATGTTCCACTTATTCTGGCTTCAAACCTAAATATTATCTCGATGTCATTGATGGATTTCTTTCCGAAGACTCTTCCATTATTCCTGGTGGCAATCGGTATCCACTTGAAGAATTGCGTAAATTGCTTGTGACTCAATTCCAGCCAGCTTTTGATAATGGCTGGAATAGTGCCATAGAATCTTGGAACGGCAGTGATCGTCAATATGGAACAGTCAACACTTCCACTCTTCATGAAATGGCCAATGACAAAAGTCCATTTTTCAATACGCAGAATGAATGGTTTTTAGAAGGTTTCTGTCAATCATGGGCAAAGGTTGAAGCTGAGTCCCTTAGGGACTAATGAGAACCATTAAAGATCTTTAGAAGAGGGTCGAAATTAAGTCACCGATTATTGCAATAACATGGATTGATTCGTACTTATTGCTTTAATCTTGTACATGCCACATAAAAGACCCTGCCGCATACGACGGCAGGGTCCCAAACATCACTCGATTCGTCTTCGCACGCAGGCGAAAAATACGTCATTGACTTTAATGGGCAGCGTACTGCAGGAGCGAGCTCTGAGAGCTGAGTCTCCATGCCTATGC
>DOCI01000221.1:11806-15339 GCA_003503535.1 Planctomycetaceae bacterium | reverse complement strand
GACAAAATCTTCCCTGGTTTTTTGAGGATTTTTGAAATCCGGGCCGATTCCCTGAGAATCCGCTGTAATCCAATGGATCGAGCAGGGGATGGAATTGACTGGTCGGGCGAGCCGAGTCAGTTTTGACATGGGTTTTATCAGGATACCTTTGGCAGTACAGCTGGAGCCTGAGCAGGGGACCTGAACAAAGGATACCATTCAGCCCGATGGTCATCTCGTAATTCGTGTCAAGAACATACTGTTTTGCCTCAGATCTCCTGCTCATCTGGTAATTTTTACAAGTTGCTGGTCGGTTTGAGCGATTTTCAAATCCTCTCGACACGATTGTCGGAATTGCGTTATACCACCGGGTTGACAGACTCCCATCTGTTTGATTTTTGTTATTTTCCTGCCTGTATGTGGCATTTGGTTGCCTGAGAATACAGGCCAACTGTTCCACGGTTCGCGGAACGACTATGAAATACACTCTCATATTATTCAGTATCTGCTGCCTGCTCACAACAGGCTGCCAGTCCGGTTCGATGTCGTCTCGATGGGCCAATTTGTTTGGTCCCAAAGATTCCCAACATACGCTGGCTCAGTCGACCAATGCGCAGAGGGATTCCAAGTCTGCCTCCCCCTCTTCTCAACTGCTGGCCGGGGATGACTTTCGCAAAGGGGAAGCGGATCTTCAAAGTGGAAATCTGAAACAGGCCAGGAAGCACTTTATGGCTGTGGTTGTTGCAGAACCGGACAATGCAAAAGCTCATCATCGGTTAGCTTATATTGATGATAAAACAAAAAATTACGCATCGGCTGAAATTCACTATTTGACGGCAATGCGTCTGGAACCTGATAATCCCGATATTGTCTGCGATCTGGGCTACTCCTATATGCTCCAGAACCGCGAAAAGGATGGTCGAAGGTATCTCGAGAAGGCATTGCAGATTGATCCCCGTCATCAATCCAGTTTGCTCAATCTGGCAACATTACAGGCCAGTGAGGGAGATTATCAGGGATCGCTGGCACTGTTTCGACAGGCAGGTTCCGAACAGGAAGCGCAGGCGAATATCGCACGATTGTTCCCAGGAGGTCCTCCCGCGGGCGGGAACGACATTCAAATGGCGAGTAATCAAAATCGACAACCGCCAAGCGAAGCAACACTGGAACTGCAACGAAAAATTGCACAGGCTCGCAATAATGAACGTGCAGAAGGTTTGCAGGCGTTTCAGGAATTGCCGGTTGCTCAAAACCCCAAGCGAATCCCACGACAAAAAGAAAATACGCCACCAGATTTTTCAAAGATGAATCCCCGGGAAATCCCCTCGGGATCAATTAACGATGCCTTCGCTCAAATTGATGAGGAATACGAACACCAACGGCTGCGGAATCACGATTCTACAAATTCGCATCCTGCTCTGATCGATGATTCGCGTCCTTTTGTGGTGGAGAATTCCGAAAATGGAGTGCCAGACAACCGAGCCGTCGTCGCCCCGCATCCTAATGTGGATTCAACGCCACCTGCACAGACTCCACCGCAGCAACCGATGAATGGACAAAATCAATACGCCAGCAATTCGTCCTTGCCACCAATGAATCTGGAGACGCCGCGAAATCCCGTGCCACCGCAAAAACCAGCGGCTGTTCCAATCGATTTGAGCGAATATGCAGTCGTCGGGATGACCGAGGAAACTTCTGCTCCTGAAATGGAATCTCCGTCACCGTTTCCGAATTCAGCCCCAACGCCTTCGCAGACCGCATTTGCGGAACCCCCTGCGATGTCGCCCCCATCGAGTCTGCCCTCTGGCGATTCTCAGGAAAACATTTATCAATCCGCAACAATATCGAGAAACATCCCCAATTCGCCGGAGCAAAATGCCATGCAACTGGCATTGCAGATGGGCATGAATGCTGGCCCCGGTCAGATGTTTCCGATGCCTTCCGGAAAAGCGTCGTCCCTGGGACCCGTCGCCAGCAAACCTGCTTATCAACCGGGACATCAGCGGCTGAATATCCAAACGACACCTGATCCGAATTCAGTACTGATGGATTTTGCCAATAATAACCCCAATGCTGTCACTCCTTCTTCGACTCCCGAAGTTCAATTGGGCAACTATCAACAGACACCTGCCGATGCAAGGATGGAAAAACCTTATCAGCAGGTCGGTGGTCAAAATCCGGATGTGAATAACTATCCGCCAGCGACAGAAAACAACACCATTCCGAACTGGCCACACAATCACTTTGACGAACAATCTCAGACACCAGCACAAACTCGGGGCAGCCAGTCCTCTCAGGAGGAAAGCCTGCCTTGGATGGATGCGCCTTCTCAAAAGCCAACTCCACAACCCAGTAAACAAGAGACTCTTGTGCAGCCTGAGCAGTGGCCATACTCACCGAGTACTCCAAACAGATAACGCTGCCGAATTCTTCATTGAGCAAAATGATTCTGTCAACGAATTTGTTTTAATCGGAGCCAGATTGCAATCGGGAAATCAAGTTGCTGAGGTCCTGTCGAAAAGCGGCGGGATCACTTTTGAGACGCACAGAACTGATCTGAAGATCCTGAGCAGCCGCTAATTGCTCGGCTCGTTCCAGATTGCAATGCCGTTGCAATTGCTTCACCAGTGGCGGAAACAGATCGGACCTGGCTGCTTCTGTAATATTAGGATGTTTCGACAGAAGGTGCTGTGGAGAATTCCGTTTAACAATCTGACTGCACGCTTCAGCAGTCTCCAGTAATCCTGCTCTGAGAGCGTAATGCACTGACAAAACCAGAAAACGATCTCGTCCCGGCTGCTGTTTTTTTCGCTGAGCCGCTTCCGCGAGAACGAGATAAATCAATAAGGCTCGTTCATCAGCCGTGAGAGTTGATTCGCTCATTTACTTCTTCCCCAGCTTTCGTTGTTGTCGGAAAAAATCCTGCAACAACTGTTTCGACTCTTCGGCCAGAACACCTCCCAAAACGGTCGACTGATGGTTGAGTCGTTCATCGGAAGTGAGCGAATATAAACTGTGGCAGGCCCCGGCTTTGGGATCGCTGGCACCGTAAATAATGGTCGGCACACGTGCCTGGATGAGCGCTCCGGCACACATGGGGCAAGGTTCGAGGCTGACATACATCACGCAACCTTCGAGCCGCCAGTCGCCCCGGGCTTCGGAAGCCTGAGTGATTGCGATCATTTCGGCATGAGCGGTCGAGTCTTTGAGCATTTCCTTTTGATTATGAGCCGAGGCAATCACGTGGCCTTCGTGGATAATGACCGCACCCACAGGAACCTCATTTTCCTCGAACGCCGCCCGAGCTTCATCGATAGCGAGCCGCATGAAATGCTCGTGAATCTGCAGCGGATTGGGTGTTTCATCAAACATTAACGACTCAATTCGGTGAATTGATGGCGAAATTTTCTAACAGAACTCGCCATTCGTTCCTACGGATAAATAAGTAATTTTCAGGCACAAATCGATTAACCATTTGAAATTTGACCTCGGTAATGATTAATATTGACCGATATGTTCATTTGCCCGCCGGTTCGCTCAACTCTGAAGGCCTC
>DOCI01000221.1:8211-11640 GCA_003503535.1 Planctomycetaceae bacterium | reverse complement strand
CGAATCGACCTCCACCAAAGCTAATGGGAAATCAGCTATGACTCAACTCTCTCGTCGCGGATTCGTAAAAACTTCGGCGGCTGCTGGCCTCGGGGTTTTTGCCGCTCCATATATTGCTCGTGCAAAATCACCAAACGATAAAATCGCAGTCGCGGTTGTCGGAGCAGGCGGTCGGGGCAGTTCACACGTCTCGGCTTATCTGGGCGATAGCCGCACCGAAATCCTGTATGTCGTCGATGCTGACGAGAAAAACGGTCAGTCCAAGTGCGACGCAATCGAGAAAAAACAGGGCTTCCGTCCGACGTTCGTCCGTGATATGCGTGAAGCGTTTGATGATAAGAGCGTCGATATCATGTCAACCGCCACTCCGAATCACTGGCATGCACTGGCTGGTATCTGGGCGATGCAGGCTGGAAAAGATGCCTATGTCGAAAAACCGGTTTGTCAGACCATTCAGGAAGGTCGATCGTTAATCACGGCTGCTCGCAAGTACGACAGAATGTGTCAGGTGGGAACCCAGTGTCGTTCCAGCACGGCCATTAAAGACGCCTTCGCCTTCATGAATGAAGGTGGAATTGGCGAAGTGAATTTCGCCCGAGGCTTGTGCTACAAACGTCGTAAATCAATTGGTGCCCTGGGCGATTACGGTTATCCAGACAGCTGTGACTTCAGCCTGTGGAGTGGTCCAGCCACTTATATGGATCCCAAAGTCACCCGTCCAAGATTCCATTACGACTGGCACTGGCAGCGTCACTACGGCAACGGCGACCTCGGTAATCAGGGTCCTCACCAGACCGATGTTGCTCGCTGGGGACTGGGAATCGATACTCATCCGAAAGCGATCGTCAGTTACGGGGGACGTCTCGGATATCAAGCCGAACGCAAAGATCCGAATTACGTCGACGCCGGCGATACGCCGAACACAATTGTTTCTCTTTACGATTACGGCGATAAGTCCATCACTTTCGAAACTCGTGGCTTGAGCGTCAACGATTCCGCTGACGAAGAGTTGAACAAACTCTTCCAAAGCACTTCCGGAAACAAAATCGGCGTCGTGTTCTACGGCAGCGATGGCTATCTGGTCCAATTGACCTACGGTCACTGCATCGCTTACGACAAAGACATGCAGCAGATCAAGGAGTTCAAAGGTGGTGAAAATCACTTCGGCAACTTCATTGATGCCTGCGTGAGCCGAAACATGAAAGACCTGAACGCCGATGTTCGCGAAGGGCATCTTTCAGCCGGGATGAGTCACCTGGGAAATATCTCCTACTATGTTGGAGAAGAGAACAAAGTTTCTGTCGACTCATTGAAATCGGAAATGGGACGCGCGAAGGGTCTCGACAATAATGTGGAAACTGTCGAGAGAACCGTCAAGCATCTGCAGGACAACGGTGTCGATCTCGAGAAGTACCCATTGGCATTGGGCCCATACCTCGAATTCGATCCTGAAAAAGAAGTCTTCACGAATTCAGAAGCAGCCAACGAGCTTCTGGGACGCGAATACCGTCCCGAATTCGTCTGCCCAACCAGCGATAACGTGTAATTGTTTTCGCTGAATCCTGTTCGACATCACAAAGCCTGCAGAGTAACATCTGCAGGCTTTGTCTGTTTGTTGCGAACAATCGTGAAAAATATTGTGCTTGTATTTTCCCGTTGTTTTCAGGGAACGCCGCCCCCTCGCTGACGCTTCGGGTTATGATGTCTCATTGAGTTTGTCTGTTGGATTGATGTGTTAATTTCAGAAATATTCGCCTCCATTCAGGGAGAAGGTCAGTTTACGGGGACGCCGAGTGTTTTCATTCGGGCGTCGGGCTGCAACCTGCGCTGTCATTTCTGTGATACTCCTTATGCGTCGTGGAACCCGGAAGGGGTTGAGATGTCGGTGGCGGAAGTGGTCAAAGCGGCTTCCGAATGGTGGCACCCGCATGTGGTGATTACAGGAGGGGAGCCGATGATCTTCAAGCAGATGCCCGAGCTCACGGCTGCCCTCAAGCGGAACGATCGCACCATCACCATCGAAACAGCGGGCACGGCTTTGATGGATGTCAAAGCCGATTTGATGTCGATCAGTCCCAAACGGAGCAACTCCACTCCCGATGCCAGCACAGGCTGGAAAGAACGGCACAACGAACGGCGGCATCGGCCTGATGTGATTCGCAGCCTGCTCGAATCGTACGAATGTCAGTTCAAATTCGTGATTGACCGAGCAGAGGATATTGACGACGTGCTCGAATATCTTTCCGAGTTCCCGGAAATCGATCACGAAAAAGTCTGGCTGATGCCACAGGCGATTGAAGCGAATGTGTTGAACGAAAAACTGCACTGGCTGCAACCACTGGCGATGGATCACGGGTTCCATCTCTCCTCACGACTCCAGATTCAACAATTCGGCAACCGGCGGGGGACATGATGAAAAGATATTGGACATGGGTGGCAGGGGCGCCCTCGAAGAGAAGCCCCCGAAGCGTCGATCACTCGGGGGCTTCCGCTCAAGCGGGTCGCCTCCGCCACCCGGCATTCATTTTATTGAGTTTGACTCTTTCGATTATTCTCGGCTGTCAAAATAAAGAAGAGGAAAATCTGGAAAATACGGAACCATCAAACACTTCTGCACAGCTCAGTACCGAATCTGCGTTTGCAGAGCAGTTGCAGGCAATCGCAGATGGAACCTCTGGCTCAATTGTCATCACAAAAGAACGGGTCACCAGCGAACAGTTTCAGCAGTTGCAGCCTCATGCAGAACGAATTGAAAAGATCGAAATCATTCGCGCAGAACTCGATCCATCAGACTTCGATTTGCTCGCGACATTCAACAATTTGAACTGGTTACGTCTTGATATCCCAATTGACGACACCGCCTTATCTTCAATCGCCCAATGCCAATCATTGAGAATCTTAAATCTTCCTCAGGGGCAATTTACTGATCAACCACTTGAAGCAATTTCCAAACTGAAACGTCTGGAATTATTTCGCTTTCACAGTCCGAATGTGACCGACGCGGGAATGAAGCAGATTGCCAATCTGCCGAAACTGAAATATCTGCATTTGCTCGAAGTGCCGATCACGGATGCGGGATTGATTCCCTTTCATGATCGTCACGATCTGCAGTCGTTTTATCTCGATGGCTCAAAAGTGACCGATGATGGTTTACGCGCCTTATTGAAAGCGAATCCAGAATTGCATCTGCATCGCGATCAATTGCATTTACCGGAAGATCCATTGGGCAAGGAACACGAACAGGGTGGCACGCCCTGAGGATTGCGAAGGGCGTGGTTTGCTGCAATCACCACGTCGGAACGGTTAATGCGAAAGTGAAACCGGGGATCGAAGTTTTATCCTTTGAAATTGCATCTGATACGCTTTCTAATTTGAAACAGCGCGATTCTACGACTAAAACAACATCTGAAAGATCAGTATTTTCATTGT
>DOCI01000221.1:6907-8060 GCA_003503535.1 Planctomycetaceae bacterium | reverse complement strand
GAATATAACCCATTGATTACCTTAGTAACCTGGGGGGCTTCCAGTGGCTTTCAAACCGGGGTGTAAACGCACTCTTTCTTATTAGAATCCGTATAAGATCAGAGTTGGTATTGTCCTTGTATTGTATTTTGGGTTGAAGAACTCATTTGTTGTACCGAACGGCCAACGTGTGTTGAAACGTTTTTATTGCATGCCTGAAGGATACAGGCAAAAGGAAAATCGTGGATTCAGAATGAGGACTGAAGAATCCTGACTTGATCTCTTTGTGATACTGTGTTTTATTGAAACATTCCAATAGTGTATGATGAGTTTCTGGAGTTCGCTGCGTTCAGCGATTACAAATGCAGATGCTTCTAGGAATCACCGTCGCAGTAACCTTCGTTGATTCAACTCAGCAATTATTCTGGATCAGAAAGCGTATATGGCACTCAATAAAAAGCAGAAAAAACAGATCGACGTCCTCCGGCAGAAAATTCAGAAGCAGCGTCAACTTCTGTCAGCCGCCAAACAGCAAACCGATGACCCAGCTGAGGTCGAGCAACTTCAAAAAGAAATTGCAGACCATGAAGCGGCTATCGAAAAGATCAAATCCGAGTAATCCATTTCGCGAATTCTTATGAGCCTTCCCAGTCATCCGACAATCATTGTCGTCCACTACAAAGAGCGACGCAGTAAGTGCACTGTCGAACCACTCCGTCATCAACAGGGATTCGAGTTCTGGAAATTTCCGCTCAAAGAACCGCAGGCACTTCCCAACTACATTCGGCTCGGCATCGATGGCCCACCTCTTTCCCGCGAAGACCGGAAGCACGGCTTGCTCGTCCTTGATGCGACCTGGAAACTCGCTTCCAAAATGGAAGCGGAGTTTGAAGACGTTCCCATTCGCTCTCTGCCAGTCTGCAAAACCGCCTATCCCAGAAATTCAAAACTCTTTGAAGATCCGTCTGCTGGACTGGCGACCATCGAAGCAATTTATGTGGCTTACAAAATCCTCGGCTATTCCCTGGATGGCTTGCTCGATGAATATCGCTGGCAGGATGAATTCCTTCGCATTAACGAAGACGTACTGAATGCGATTTGAAGCTCTTCCCTGAGCTAAGACAAGGGCGTGGTCGTGTGCAATTCCCACGCCCATCACTTCGTTCTGGGACGT
>DOCI01000221.1:5820-6831 GCA_003503535.1 Planctomycetaceae bacterium | reverse complement strand
TTCTGGGACGTGCCACCCGGAAAGTCACTGGCACAATGCGTATCACTCTGGTACCAAATTGGGTTCTATCCTGGAGATCGGACAGTGTCTGTCGTACGACTGTCTACGAGTTGCGGACCGTGATGTCGCTATCGTCTATGCATCTTTGATGGTGGGGGAGGATAAAAACGACAGTTCCCCGAATCGGCACGACCGCTAAATTCGGAAAATATCCCCTCTTGCATTTGAATGAGACAATGCTTTACTAAAGAAAGTACACTTCCTCTGTTTGCCGATGACTATACTGAGTCTTGTAATTAGATCTCCTGTATCTGGCCATGTTATGCAGAAGCAGTCCGTATTCCATCAATTTGAGCTCACTTTTGACAGATACCTGCACCATTCAGAATTCTCAGAAACGGAATGACCTTTCTTCTCCGGACTCTCCTGAGGAACGTCTGGAAGTGGAACGCTGCGCCTTTAATAATGGTCAATTCCCAGATTCCTATTTGACTACTGAACCCGAGTATCTGCATTTCTGGAATGAACAGCGAACCGGATACATCGGTTATGTTCAGGATGGACGCTACATTCATATTGTGGGGGGGCTGATCGCTCCTGAAGAGGAAAAAGAGGAGTTACTCCGTCAAATTTGTGAGTTCGTCGCGCAGAACAAACTGCACACCAACTTCTTTTCGATTCCCGAACACGATCTGCCTCTCTTTAAAAAGTTCGGTTTTCAGGCGACCAAGTTTGGCGAGAATGCCATTCTGGAATTGAAGGGACACAACTGGCAGGGTAAGCCTTATTCGTGGGTCCGACGTCAGGTCAGTTTTGTTTCCCGTCAGGGGATTGTCGGTCGGGAAATTCTACTCGATGAATTGACCATTGACGAACGGACACATGCCTTCGAGCGATTACAGAAAATGAACGAGGCTCAGTTATCCGGTCGCGTGCTCAATCATGAAATCGGATTGCTCGAAGGAAAACTGTATCCCGATTACTTCTATCGCCGTCGCCTGTTCGTCGCTC
>DOCI01000221.1:0-5713 GCA_003503535.1 Planctomycetaceae bacterium | reverse complement strand
GCGCTCATCCGGAAAATGAACCAGACAACTGGCAAGCGTTTGTCGCCTGCACTCCGATGCAGGGGGGACTCGGTTGGGCGACCGAAATGTACCGCAGTACTGATGATAGCGTCCGGGGTGTCATCCCGTTTCTGTTTGTGCATTTGATCGACAAAATGCAGGCTGAAGGGATCGAAGAAGTTTCGCTTTGCATGGTCCCCGCGATCCATTGTGACAAAAAATACCCGGGCGATTCAGCCACCACACGCTTCTTCCTGAGCCTGTGGGAAAAGCGAATGAACTTTCTGTTCAGCGTGCAAGGGCTCTATCATTTTAAAAGCCGATTTCGTCCCCGGTTTGAGTCTGTCTTTTTGTGCGTCAAACCGAAAATTACAAACCTGTCGACCTTCTCGTTCGTGAAATGCGTTGGGGTATTTCAATTGAGTTGGAAAAATCTCCTTCGCCTCTGCTGGCCGGGCAAAAAGACGGACTCCTGATTGATTCATTTCGATCTTACGATTGCGACTGTTCGACTTCGTACAATTGATACAGTCCGAACGGAAGAACATGTCTATTCGATTCATTCGCCTTGAATTCGATTTGCAACTGAAGACTCATAAGGTCCTTATGAACTCCCAACCTGAGTTGGACGATGTTCTGGATACATGCTTTTCCATATCAGAACGAAATAGCCACAGAGAGTATCTGCAGCCCAGTCATACATTAGAGCCGTTTCCACGAAAGTGTAGCGGGTGGTCGCCTGAAAATAGGCTTCAAGCCCACAAAAAGCCGCTACAGTAAACTGCAAACCGCAGTAGTTTGTCCCATGCAACGCGAACAAAAAATCGGGTTCACGATCCTGATCATGATCGTCGGCTTTGCCGGAGCGTTCTGCTTCCGCAAGCCCGACCCGAATCGCAATGCGCTGCCCGATCTGAAACAGGAAGAGCTGATCAATCAGCAAATTGCAGAGTTACGCATGCGGCCCTATTTGCCTGACGGAGAACGGCATCCTTCCGATTCTGAATTGGCGTCCGCTTACAATCCCCTGCGCGATCAACTGGCAGCCTGGAATACGGATGGACCACAAAATCCCCCAGGAGAAGTTCCTGCGCCCATCGGCATGTTAACGCCTCTGGAAACTCCAGCCGACTCTCCGTTCTATGAACACCAACGACCACGTTCTCGACAGGAGACCAGACCGACAAATCAGACTGCCGAAGTCAGCCATCGGAATGATCCTGCACCCGAAGAGAAATCGACTGTCACGACACACGTCGTTCAACCAGGTGAAACACTCAGCGGAATTGCCTATCGATACTTCGGCTCGGCCAGCAAATATCTCGATTTGTTTGAAGCCAACCGAGATCAACTTTCCAGCCCGAACGATTTGCGACCGGGTATCACTCTGAAAATCCCCGGCAAATCCGCCCCTGAAACACAAGAGGAAGTTCGGGAAGCGAATGCGAACTCAAATCCTGAAGTCTCTGCAATCGCTCCTTCGCGATTCACAGAACAGTCGAGCAGACCTTCAGGGGACGATTCGTCTTCTCATCTGCTCTTTACTCCCGCTCGGCAAAACCCGTTTCAACACTCGACTGCAGATTCCACAAATCCCTACGACGGCCGTTCGCAAAATCGCTGAGTATTGATAGACAATGCGTGGCACGACCCAGAACGCACTGATGGGCGTGGAGATTACAAATCCCACGCTCTTCGCTTCGCTAAGAACGTGCCACCTGGCATTCAGGAACTAACAATATCTTTGTGTCCTGATGTCTTGCTGGACAAGCCGAACCGATGGGCATCCGATATTCGGGAGTGGTCTACCTGGGTGGAGTCGGGGTTGCAATCCCATTCATGAGCTGAATTGCGGAGACGATCTGACTTTCGTAAACTCGTTCCCGATTTCTTCTTCTCTGAAACAACGGGCACGTAAGGAGATTTTCGCAGAATGATTTCCCGAATTTCCCGCAAAGTTCCTTCACGACGCCAGCGATCAAAATAGGTGTAGACTGTTTCCCATTTGGGATAGTCGTGCGGCAACATTCGCCACGTGCAGCCGGTGCTCCAGCGATAGTTGATCGCATTGACGACTTCACGAAGTTCGGTCGATCGCTTTCGGCCATGTGGCGAGGAATCGTCGATCAACTCAGAAATAAACTGCCATCGTGCATTGGAAAGATCGCTGGGATACGGTCGTCGTACTGACATCTGATGCTGCTCCGCGAGCTGAAGAAAACGAATCCTGAAGAAAAGAAAACCAGGCATCCCAGCCGGTTTGAAGTTAGCTTTTTTATCTAGCCACAGATGACTCAGTAGTATTCCAACTACCGCAAAATGTTGTTTGATGTGTGCTGTCCCTCCTGCAGTCGTTCGATTTCCGGTCGCATCCACCGGCGACATAGCTCCGTCATCGGAATTCGATTTCGCGCGGCCTCGTGACGGATTTTTTTCCAATCCGACATCGGCACAAAAATCGAAATTTGTTTCCGCATTTCATTCCGCTCGATTCGCTGGTTCATAAAAGTTCTCATTAAAAAAATGTTCAGGAAAACAAGAAATTATTACCAACTGATTGTTGGGAGCTGCACTTCTCTCCGACCCCAACCACTCTTATCTTTTCTATTTGGAGAATCCTTTCCGAGAGCGTTTCGATTTGCTTAAGCGAGGATTCAATTTGTCAGCTCGCTTCTCTGCCAGAGGTGGCCCTGGCTTCTTAACTGGCCACAAATCACTCACATCCCAATCCTCGACATCACGCTCCATTGGTTGCACGTCCCGCCACAGTCCCATTTCTTCATCGCCACTCGCCAGCCGACCATACATTACCATCATTCTGCCCCTTCGGGTTTGCTCTTGAACTAAAATGAACATAAGTGTACATATATTAGCTCTACTACAATTCCTCGGTCAATAGTAAATTGACATTAGTACACACAATTGGCAATAATGTGACAAAAATCCTTCAGAAGCCTGATCAAGCGGGGAAAATCAGCATGAAATCAGACGAAGCTGGACAAAACGAGACAACTTCAGACTCTCTGCTCTGGGAACGAATCGAGCATTACTGCCTGAAGCATGGCTGGACAATCAGCAGACTGGCAGAGGCTTCGGGAGTTTCGCGGGCGACACTCTATCAATGGCAAAAGCACGGAGCCTGCAAGCCAAGGCATGACACACTGCACAAACTGGCCAGTGCACTCTCGGTTTCTCCATCGGTTCTGAAAAGTGAATCACGAATCGGAGAGATCTCGGGCGAGACCTCTCCGATTTCCTCTTTTGAGACCTCACACTTTCGATCGGAAAGCTCGCCCTGGGTCGAAGATGATGCGGATTCCCGCAGACTCTTTGACCGTCAATCCAACTGGGCGATTCAGGAAGTCTGTCAGAATCATCCCGAACTTTTTTCCGACTGGTCGGACGAACAATGGGACGAACTCTTCAGCACCTTCGGCGTCGGAGGCGAACTGAATGAAACAGGCGTACTGAAACAAGCCGAGGCCATCAATGCGAAACGGGAAACGATTTATCAATTACAGGTCGTCCTCGAAACCCATCTGGCGGATGCCGCCCGCAATGTCATCCGCTCCCTTTACGATTCCGTCCAATGTGCGAGTATCGAGATGACTCCCGACAAGGTCCACCAGAGTGGAGACACGAGCGATCTAAAAAATGGGTAGCCCAGAGAATCTCGCAGAGTTCTCTGGGTGGACGAAGTCCACAGGAGGCCATCAGTTTGACAGCGTGTACTACACAAAGGGTGGCTGGGGTCGAAACTAAGTATAGTGCACTTGCCTACCACGGTTACTCTCCCGTATTCTTTTTGGTTCTGAGGAATAAGTCATGTTCTGACACATAACGTACGCTGTTAACTATCCTTGAGTTCAATTCTTAGAAGAAAACTACCACAATGGCATGTCGCGGAGTCCATTTCGCAATCACTGACGAAGATTTGAAAGCGTTACGCGGAGCTGAATCAGATGATGCTCTTATCGAGGTCATTCAGGAAGAGATCGAGGAGCGATGGGAGAAAGCTGAAGGATTCGTATGTGAGACCGATAAAGCGTGGGATGCCATTCACCGATGCCTGACCGACGGCAACCTTGAGTTCAACAACGGAACAGAACCATTGAAGCTTTGCATCCTGGGTGGAGAGCAGCTCTATTCAGGAGATGATTATATCGTAGCTCTTGTGCCGCATGAGAAATTACGTTCGTTAGCCGACGCATTGGCAGAAATCACTCCAGAATTTATTGGACAACGCTACGTAGAATTACCGAACAATTATGATATGGAGAAGAGCCAGGAGGACTGTCAATATACTTGGGACTGGTTTTCGGATCTTCCAGCGTTCTTTGACCGTGCCGAGAAGTCTGGACGTCACGTAATTTTCACGGTTGATCAATAAATATAAAATACACGAGTGGCTGTGGTCGTAGTGCAGCAAAGCCCCCTGTTCAAACCTCACTTACCGTCCCATCAGTTCCTCGGCTCCCTGATCCAGCAATTGCTGAGCCACCGATTTCCCCAGATTCACCGCCCCCTCTTTGTGCTCCTCTTCTATGTCTGCACTGAGTGGCAACCCAGCCTCGGCTTCAATTAACTCACGACCATCCTTGCTCAGCACAATGCCAGTCAGCAACAATTCCATGCGATCCGCATCCAGACGACAATCGACCCCCACCGGCGCATGACAACCGGCTCGCAATGTCGCCAGCATCGCCCGTTCGGCCAGTGTCGCCAGGACAGTTTCGGGGTCATTGAGATGCGAAAGCAGTTCAATCACATCTTCGTTATCACGTCGGCACTCCAGCCCCAGGGCTCCCTGCCCGACAGCCGGAAACATATGCGGCGGCTGTAACGCACACGACAATCGCTCTTCCCAGCCGAGTCGAATCAAGCCAGCGGTTGCCAGAATGATCGCATCGTATTCACCGCTATCAAGCTTCTTGAGGCGGGTGTTCAAGTTGCCGCGAATCTCTCCGAGCTGGAAATCCTTACGGAGTCGCAGCAGTTGAGCCTGCCTCCGTAAACTCCCCGTGCCAATGCGAGCCTGCTGCGGGAAATTTGCAAAGGGATCCTCAGGATCAATCACAATTTCTGAGTTGGCTGGCAGAACAATCGCATCCCATTTCTGTTCCCGAGCCGGCACGGCTGCCAGCGTTAAATCCGGTTCCAGGATCTCCGTTGGCAAATCTTTCAGGCTGTGCACTGCGATATCTGCCCGGCCATCGAGCACGGCTCGTTGCACTTCCCGGGTGAAGACTCCCGTTCCCCCCAGCTGACTCAGAGGCTGCGTTTGATCGACATCCCCCGTTGTCGTCACATCGACCAGTTGGACTTCGAGATCGTCCTGCCCGATGCGCAGCAAATCTGAAACATGATGGGCCTGCCACAACGCAAGTTGACTGGATCGAGTCGCAATTCGAATTAGCTTCATAATAAATTCCGTAAGGTGCTGTGTCGAGCTTTATATTTTCCAGAACCGTAGTGCTCTTTCGAGCTTTAAATGTCGCCCTCAAATCGCAATTCCGCTGGCAGTTTGCCCGCTCCAGAATCTGAATGTACACGACTTTTAGCGATAGTTGGAATAGTAGGGTGCGTCCTGACGCACCATGCTGCCGACATGGCTTCCTCATAGAGTTACTCTCCATATACGAATCCATCTCGGCTCAATCATCTCAAATAAGTCGAAATCGATACTCCACTCCGGTGCGTCAGGACGCACCCT
>DOCI01000119.1 GCA_003503535.1 Planctomycetaceae bacterium | reverse complement strand
AACACGGCAACTTGTGGGGCGAATTCGTGATCGTGCTCAAGCATTTGATCGCGTGTAACCATGCGGCCGGTATGAGCAGCCATGCGGCCCATGGATGTGACCAGAGAAGCCATCACGCCGCGTTCGACTTCGTTATAGGTTTCATCCTTACGGATAGCCGTCATGAGATGTTCCCATTCGAGCTGGTACGGATTCGGTTCTTTACGATCAAACTTCCACGCGAGTTGATCATCGGTGAACGACTGCCCTTTATAAATACGGCTTTTGGCAGGTGTGTGAGAGGCGGTTGAGATGACAGCCGAGCCTTTGGTGCCGTGTGCGTAGCTGGCAAATTCCTTGTCGCAACCGTTCATCGTCCGGCCTTCCAGGAACATTTTCGAGCCATCCGCAAAGGTATACTCCACGGAGTAATTATCGAAGTTCTGATCGATATAATTACCGCGATAATGACGTCCACCAGAAGCCTTAGCCATAACCGGCCAGTCGTTTTTCATCCAGCAACATTCATCGATATTGTGAATCAGGAAGTCGCTGAATGCTCCACCGCTCGCCCAGAGGAAACCGTGGAAGTTCTTGATCTGATACATCAGTTCGGTCAAATCTTCTCCATCCTGAGGAGCAACAAATGCGGAAGCAGTTGGACCGGCTTGACGATATGCACGCAATAAAACCAGATCGCCAATTTCCCCCGATTGAATGCGGTCGAACAGTTCGCCGCGAGCTTCGCAGTGACGGCACATCAGGCCAACGCCCACTTTAAGATTCTTGGCTTTGGCCTGCTCGTTGAGCTCAAGCATTTTTCGGCTGGTCGGAGCATCGACTGTGACCGGTTTTTCCATAAAGACGTTCAAGCCTTTTTCAATCGCATAGGTGAATTGCACCCAGCGGAAAGCAGGCGGAGTCGTGAGAATGACGACGTCTCCGGGATTGAGACAATCCATCGCCTGTTTGTAGGCATCGAAACCAATAAACTTGCGATCATCAGGAACGTCCATCCGTTCACTGTGACGGCCGCTCAATGCATTGAAACTGCCGCTGAGTCGATTTTCAAAAACATCGGCCATCGCAACCAGTTTGACAGGCCCCTGTTGTGTGTTCAAAGCATTGTCCGCAGCTCCGGTCCCTCGACCTCCACAGCCCACCAGTGCAATTTGAATTGTTTCTGTACTGTCCGCATAGGCTCGTGAGGAAATCCCACTGGCTGCAACAGCAGCGGTAACCGTCGCAGAAGTTTTTAGCAGATCGCGTCGGGAAATTGGTGTCGGCTCGGTCATGGAAGTTCCTCTTGATTTATGGTGAGATTGAATCTGGGAATGAGATGCGAGGCAATCAAACATCAGCATAGTTTGATTCAATGTACAATAATCATTCTTACTTTCCAAGCATTTACTTGGGCAGGATCGACAGACTTGAGAAATTCATCCTGTCTAATCACAATGCGTTCTGAATATGGGAAAAGTAATTTGCAATCAGGTGCATCGGAAATTCCGGCTGTTTCTGTAACCGTTAAATCGACAAGGCTTCTCGATGAATTTTCACGATCTCACCCGTCAATTGCAGCGACAAAGCGAATCGAAAATTGTTCTTCTGGTGGCTGATGGTCTGGGCGGTTTGCCCATGAAACCAGGCGATAAAACCGAACTGGAAACTGCAATTACCCCCAATCTCGATGCCTTAGCCAAACGCGGAACACTCGGCCTAAGTACACCGGTTCTGCCCGGAATCACTCCCGGCAGTGGTCCTGGACACCTGGGTTTATTCGGCTACGACCCCGTCGTTTACAATATTGGTCGGGGGGTACTGGAAGCATTGGGCATCGATTTCGAACTCGGACCAAAAGATGTCGCCATTCGCGGAAATTACTGCAGCCTGGATGAAGATGGCAAAATTTCCGATCGTCGAGCAGGTCGTATCGGCAGTGATGTCGGTGCCAAACTGTGTGAAAAGCTGGATAAAATTGAAATTCCCGGCGTCGAAGTTTTTGTTCGACACGTCAAGGAATACCGACTCGTCATCGTCTTCCGAGGCGAAGGACTCGAAGGGGATGTCCATGATACCGATCCACAACGGACCGGTGTTGCTCCGCTGGAACCGACTGCTCGCTCGGAAGGTTCCGCCAAAACTGTTGAAATCGCCAAACAATTCCTGACTCAGGCACGCGAAGTTCTTAAAGACGACTTCCCGGCAAACTTCCTGACGTTGCGTGGAATTGCCAAAAAGCCGGATATCCCAACTTACGAAGAAGTCTACGGCACCCGCTCAGCTGCGATTGCCGTTTATCCAATGTATCGCGGGCTTGCCCGGCTCGTCGGAATGGATGTACTCGATGCCGGCCAGACACTCGATGATCAATGTGCTCGACTCAAAGCCGACTGGAACGATTACGACTTCTTTTTCATGCATTTCAAATATACCGATTCCACCGGTGAAGACGGCAATTTCGACGCGAAGGTCAAACGGATCGAGGAATTTGATGCTGCGATTCCGAAAATTACTGGGCTAAACCCAGATGTCATCGTTGTGACAGGCGACCACAGCACCCCGAGTAAGATGAAATCTCATAGCTGGCATCCTGTGCCAACGATGATCGCTGCAGATAACTGCAGGTACGATGCCTGCGATACTTTCGGCGAAGCTTCCTGCCTGAGTGGGGGATTGGGTCAGTTTCCTGCTAAATACCTCATGTCATTAGCGCTTGCCCATGCCGGACGACTGGAAAAATACGGCGCGTAACTCACGACATTCCACGATCACTGAAAATTAGTTCTTGTCCCGCTTCCAGACCTCGCGTAAACTTAAGTGAGATGATATTTGTGCGCATAATTTGCATTTACGAATTTCTGCGCAAAAATCGTCGAGAACAAATTGGCCTTCTGCTTCCAACTGGGCAAATGCGAGAGTCCTGCTGATTCTCAATCGATGGAACTGCGGCCAAGAGGAGTGTTCACTTAAATTGCCAATGAGGCTGCAGGAATGGAACTGCTCCTGTTTCACTGATCATTTTCCAATCGTAACCTGCAACAATGGCACTGACACCTTTAGATCGTGATTTGATAGCAAGATGCCTCCGCAGAGAACCTGCGGCCTGGCAGAAGTTCATCGACCGCTTTCTCGCATTGTTCGTCCATGCGATACGTCACACCGCCGATTGTCAAAGCTATCGCCTGAATGATGAAGACATTGACGAAATTGCTTCCGAAATCATGACGACCATTGTCGCCAATGAATTCCAGGTCCTGCGTCAATTCCGTGGTAAAAGTTCTCTGGCGACGTATCTGGCTGTCATTGCCCGTCGCGTTTGTGTACGGGATATTTCCCGAAGACGCAAACAGAGCACAGTTCCAATCACCGAGAATACTGATCAGGAAAAATCGTCTTCGAATGGCCATGGAGTCGAACGCGAGCTAATCAATCGGGATCAACTCGAACACCTGATCGGCTCGCTCTCGATGTATGAAGGCAAAATTGTGCGTGCTTATCATCTCGATGGTCTCTCCTATGCGGAAATCAGCAAACGCTTCAACGTTCCCGAAAACAGCATCGGCCCCGTCCTCTCCCGCGCACGCGAATACATGAAACGAATCGGCTAAAGAAAAGTAGGACAGGCTTCCAGCCTGTCTTAAATATCTCCCGAATTGTATTCCTCGTTCTACCTGAGAAATACTCGAAGATCAAACCGTAGGTTGGACTTCGCACTCTTTCGCAATGCATCAATTACCTGCTGGGTCATCAGTCCAAGTGACTGCTCATCGTCAATTTTGGCGGACAGTATTCTCTGACTGAAGTTTTCAATTAAACACGTTTCCTGATTTGCAGCTTCACAATTCACCACTTCAGCATTTCCCTGAGCATCGTGAATCCAGAAGCGCGTCTTCTCTTCCTGCCAGGGACGTGTGAAATCATCGCAGACAATGGAACCTTCTGTCCCGGCAATTTCAATCCAACGTCTGGACGTCAAATTGCGAGAACAGTCAAAAGCAGCCTCGGCTCCATTCGCAAATCGCATCCAACCTGAAAAACTTTCATCGACAGATCCATCCGGTACTTCTCTGCCGAAAACTTCTTCTGGTAAAATCCCCATTGTCCACAACGAAGCTCCCACACAATACCAGCCCAGATCCAGCAAACTACCACCTCCCTGCTCCTGCTTGAGTCGATATTCTTCAGAGGGCTCGACGGTACTTTGCCAGGGAAAAGAAAACGCACTGGTGATGCGGCGGATTTCGCCCAGGCGTCCCTGATTCAGAATGTCTCGAATCTGAGCGGCACGCGGATGATGATACCACATCACATTCTCTTCAAAGCAAACCCCTGACTGTCGGCAGGCATTCACCATCGACGCAGCTTCATGTGTATTTAACGCCAGCGGCTTTTCACACAACACATGCTTACCAGCCTGAGCAGCCCTGATGGTCCACGCCGCATGGAGATGTGGCGGCAGTGGAATATAAACCGCATCGATATCATCACGTTCCAGCAGTTGCTCGTAACTTTCAACGATCTGCGGACACTCGTATTTCTCCGCCCAGGCTTTTGCTTTCTCCGCAGATCGACTGGCAATGGCAATTAGTTTCGCAGTAGGAGCCGCATGAATGGCGGGAGCCACCCGTCGGGTGATGCGAGCTGTCCCTAAAATCCCCCAGCGCACGGGTGATTGCATTTTGAAATCCTGTCTGGGAATGTGTTGAGATGCGAATTCCTGTATCTTTTATAGTAAGGATTGAATCATATTCCAATGCTTGTATATGGGGTGGCTGGGGTCGTAGTGAAACGAAGCCCCCAGAAAGTTTGCCTTTGGGGTTTTCTTTGTTCGACCTCATTTGTTTATGCATCGCTAATTTTATTACGTCAGGATAAATAACATTGGATTCCGATCAGCTGCATACGTTTCTGAAAGTCGCCGAGTTTCAGAATATGACTCGGGCGGCTGAGAAGATCGGTCTTTCCCAGCCAGCACTTTCGAGAGCCATCGCACGTCTCGAAGAAGAACTCGGACAACCGCTGTTTGATCGTCAGGCTCGCAAAGTCGTGTTGACGGATGCCGGGAAAGTATTGCAGAGCCGCGCGGTCCAATTGATCGCCATGCTCGATGATCTCAAAGCTGAAATTCGCGACGACGGCCAGACCGGACGACTACGCATTGCCGCCATCCCCACCATCGCTCCTTATTTCCTGCCCGATCTTCTCCGAACATTCTCAAAAGAATTCCCCCAGGCTTGCGTTCAAGTCCGGGAAGATGTGACGACATCCATTTTGAAAGCCTGCAAGCAGGGGGAAATTGATGTCGCGATTCTGGCAATGCCTGTTCGGGAGAAGTATATGGAAGTGATGGAGTTATTTGAAGAAGAACTCCTGCTCGTCATGCCGACACAGCATCCACTGGCGAAACAAAAGACGATTACCGAAAAAGATATCGACGCCTACCCCTTCATCCTGCTGCAGGAAGCCCACTGTCTTTCGGACAATGTCTTATCGTATTGCAGTCAGCGTTCGGTCTATCCGGTTTCGATTGAGCGAACCAGTCAGCTCACCACCATTCAGGAACTCGTCTCGCTCAATCACGGCATCTCGATGGTGCCGGAAATGGCCCGAAGAATCGATCAAAGCCCTGATCGCATTTATCGTTCACTCACCGGCTCCAAACCGAACCGGACAATTGTGGCGGTGTGGAATCCTTATCGTTATCAAAGTCGGATTCTGAAATCGTTTCTTGAGGTGCTGCAGAAATTTTCGAAGACTCGACGACATAGCAAAAATTAACACCAATAAATTTATCGATCTACTTTCATAACTTTTCTATAAACTAACAGATTGGTGTTGTTGCCAGGTTCAAAAAGTTTGGAGTCATCTGAAGAATTTCTTTCAGCGATTAACGACAAAAAACCGTCTTCAATTTTATAGATTAATTCCGTCATGTCATCACTGCCAAATGGTGAGTCATAAATCCATTTCATTCGTCGGGGAGACTCATTGTCGCTCAAAAAGATTTGACCTTTGTGTCTCCAGTCACCGTTTATAAGTTGACGGAAACGACTTCCAGAAATATCGAGATAGATCTCGTTATTATTACGATCTAATTCTTCCTCTGTGTATGTTTTGGTTTTATTGCTTACAGATCTCAACTTCCACGTACCTTGAAGCGGATGTGAGTATGCGAAGAATTTATTCGAGCGATTACGTCCACGAAAAAATGATGCAATGAGTTTTCTCAGATTTAAATTACTCATTTCTTTATACAGCCAGTTGGTTGGGGTCGAACGAAGTGAGGCCCCTGAGTCTAGACAACTGGGGGCTTCGCTTCGCTACGACCCCAGCCCCCCTTTACTTATGAAGTGGTTTTCTACTTATTCTGCTGGTCGCTCTTCAACTGAGCCGCGACATACAGAACGGGATTATTCACCTTCTGAGCATGCCGCTTGAGAGCTTCCATATCACCTGTATCTTCGCACAACGCGGTGAATGAAAAACCGGATTGCTCGTTGACATTCCCAAGATACTTCTCGGCTGTCTCAATCGCCTCGGCATGTTTATCCAGACGCATCAGCAGATCGACCATCACATAGGCGATCAGTTCCTGATCCTGAGCATCCTCTGCTTTTTCCATTCTCTGACGAAAGAAATCGAGCGAGGCATCGCGGTTTTTATCGGCCACGATTTTGAAATAATGCTGATGGGCAACGTAATAATCATCAAATGGCGGCTCACCCGGATATTGCAAGTGCGTTGAGAGTCGCGCCCCGTAATCGGAAAGTTGGATCGCCATATCGAGAGCTTCAGGCTGATCCTTTTCCAGGGAGCGAGCAAATCGCACGACGGCATTCAAATGAGAAACATCCGTGTGATAATTTTCGTTTTCAAAGAGCCACAAACGTCCTGCCAAGAGTTCTGAAAGAGTTTGGTCGGGAGGCAGCATCGGTGTGCGTTGTTCGACTTCATACCGCACGTTGTGCAGCAAGTCGGCATACAACTGTCTCACCAGCACATCAGCACACTTGCAGCGATCGGTGGGCGACATATCCAGATAAATCTGATCGACTGTCGTGACGGTATTGCACATGCCGTGCGTGGCCAGCATCAATTCGACACCCTTAACGGTGTTGACCCGCTGATAAAGCGACAGCTGCAGCATCTCTTCAAGTTCATCGTCGATCTCTGAAGGGGCCTGGTAAGCATCCAGAGCCGCGGCCAGATCATCGGTTTCACCGATCACACGATAATACATCCAGGCATCGGCAAGCTGACCACGATCCAGCAACTGCTTGCCGGTTTTGCGAGCTGCTTCGATATAGACCTGTTCGAATTCCAGCTTCTTCTCGCGAGGCACATCGGCGACCGAAGTCGGCTGCGTGACGGGGAGATTGTTCTCGAACTTCCATTTCATCAACTCGGCATCAAACAAATGATGAGGATCCCCCTTGGCACCAAGTTGATCTATCAAAGTCTGCAATGCTTCAGCCGGGCTTTTTTCCAACCCCTGATTCAATTCATCCCACATACTCGCCTCGTTCTCTTTAATCTGTAGGTCAGGCATTGCCTGACGTGATCAAATAATAATCAACCTTGGTGGAGGGGGCGCTCCGCTTAGCGGAAGCCCCCGAAGGTTCAACGATTCGGGGGCTTCTCTTCGAGAGCGCCCCCGCCACCCATGTTTAATGGCCACAACCTCCCGAGCCGCATCCGCCACCGGATTTTTTCTCAGCCGCAATACCGTTACTCGATAAGGGCACCACTTCAACAACTCCCAATCCCTTGGCCGCGGTCATCAAAGCGAGCTTCGTACATTCGGGGCCACGATCGTTGAGCACATAAAGTAACAATCGTTCGCCATCATGTGTCCATTCCAGATCAACCAGTTCGACAGCCACCTGCCACTCGTCAATCCGTTCCTGCCAGATGCCAAATTCCTGATCGGCTTTCTGGCGAAGCTCATCCGCTCGCTGCATGTCCTCAGCAGAAGCAGTGCGAATAAGAATGGCCTGCGGATTCGCTTCTGACTCTTCGAAAATCGGTTGCGGAAGTTTCTGCATGATTGTCGCGAGCCGTTCGCCGCGATCGGTCTGCACAATCACTTTCTCTCCCCGCTGTGGATTCGATTCCTCGGTTCCAAAACAACGAACGGTTTCACTCTGTTGGCCGAAGCGGACCAGATATTCCTGCGATAAAACAGGTTCACGAACTTCATCGATCATGGCTGTGTACTACTTTTCTTCAAAGCCGAGTTTCATCTGTTTATCGTTCACCTGATCAAAATCCTTGTACAGCAAGCTCGGCTGGATATCCTGATTTCGCTGATACTTGCCGCTGGCGTATTCGGTCACGTCACCCGTAATTGTGTGATAAAAGATCTGGCAAATGGGTACGCCGGGATAGATACGAATCGGCTGCACGGCGAACATTTCGAGAGTCCAGTAGCCACAGAATCCGACATCGCCGAAGCCTGCAGTCACATGCACGAACAATCCGAGTCGTCCAATCGAAGAACGGCCTTCGAGCATCGGCACCAGATTCCGGGTTTCTGTCCGCTCAACCGTCCGACCCAGATACAACTGGTTCGGGCTGAGCACCATCCCTTCCTCAGGAATCGTATATCGAGTATACCGGTTTGGCCGCTGCATATCGAGAACGATCTCTTCGTACACCAGAATTTCATTATGCAGACACATGTTGTAACTGTTTGGGTTCAAACGCTTTTCGTCATACGGCTCGATGACGATATTCGTGCCCAGCTGTGCCTTGATTTCCTGGCCTGTCAGAATCATCCCGCTCTACCCATCACTTGGTGAAGTTGATCAGTTGAAATATGTCTGTGTTACGATCTTGAGTAAAACAAAGGGCGTGGTCTTCAGCGATTACCACGCCCATCATTTCATTCTGGGACGTGCCACCCAGAAACCTATGTCTTCAGAATATCAAACGTCGAGATCATCTGCCAGCGCCGACTCCGACATGATGATCCGGTAGCGCTCGCTCGCATCTTTGCCGAACAGTTGATGGAACGTCTCATCGGCATCAACCTGACTTTCGATTTCGACTTTCAACAGCACACGCTTGGTCGGATCGAGTGTCGTTTCCTTCAATTGTGAAGCATCCATTTCGCCCAGACCTTTGAAGCGGCTGATCTCGACTTTCCGATTGGTTGCCAGTGAAGCCAGGATTTGCTCTTTGTGCATGTCGTCCAGAGCATACATGCTCTCTTTCGAGGTTGTAATTCGATACAACGGCGGCTGGGCAATGAAAAGTTTCTCCTGTCGAATCAACTCCGGCATGTGCCGATAGAAGAAGGTCAACAGGAGTGTACTGATATGATATCCGTCTGCATCGGCATCCATCAGCAGGATGATGCGATTGTATCGCAGTTTATGAATATCAAAGTTGGCTCCCACTCCTGCTCCGAGTGTTTCGACCAGATCGTTGATTTCCTGATTGGCGAGTACCTTATTGATCTTCAGAGATTCCGTATTCAGGACTTTTCCGCGAAGTGGAAGAATCGCTTGTGTTCGCGAGTTTCGACCGGAAGCCGCGGTGCCCCCGGCGGAGTCTCCTTCGACGATAAACAGTTCCGATTCCCCCGCATCGTTCGAGCGACAATCGAGCAGTTTTCCCGGCAAGCTGGTTCGTTTGCCCCCGGGCGTTTTTCGCTTCACCTGCGCAACCGCATCCCGACTCGCCTGACGTGCCCGGGCAGCCAGAATGATTCGCCCGAGAATCGCATCCGCAATCGACGCATTATTATTCAACCAGGTTTCGAGCGTGGGACGAACAAGACCTTCGACAACAGCCGTCACTTCGGGGTTGTTTAATTTTTCTTTGGTCTGCCCCTGAAACATCGGATCGCCATGAAAGATCGAAACAACGCCGAGCATTCCTTCACGAATATCCTCTGAAGAAATGTTGACGCCTTTCGGCTTCACATTATGCACATCCATATAATTCTTGACGGCTTTCAGAATCCCCGAACGAACGCCGTTCAAATGGGTGCCCCCGGCATGAGTGCGGATCCCATTCACGTAGCTGCGAATCTGCTCGTCAGTCGCTTCGGTCCAGCGGAGGACGAGTTCTGTTTTGACCTGACCGTCGTCTTTCTCGGTTGAGAAAATAACTTCATGAACTGGCTTTTTCTTCTCATCTTTTGTCAGTTTTTCGATATAAGCTTTGATTCCGTCTGGCTGAAAAAACTCGTCTGTTTCATTTTTCGCTTCATCCGTAAAACGAATTTTCAAGCCCGCGTGAATGTAGGAAATATCTTCGAGATGCTGGCGAATCGTCTCGGTGCTGAACGCAATACGACGGAAGATTTCGTCATCCGGTCGGAAATAAATAACGGTCCCGTGTCCCTTGAAAGGCTTGGCTTTTTTGACAGGAGTCGTTGGGCGGCCTCGTTTATAACGCTGGACCCATTCGAAACCATCCCGATGCACCGTCGCGACCATTTCGGAGGACAGGGCATTCACCACAGAAGAACCGACGCCGTGCAATCCCCCGCTGCGGGCGTAGTTCTTATCCGAAAATTTCCCACCGGCATGCAGTGTCGTGAGAATGACTTCGAGTGCAGACTTCTTGTATTTGGGATGCTTATCGACCGGAATTCCGCGACCATTATCGCCAACGGTCAACGCTTCGCCATCTTTGTGTAACGTCACTTTAATTGTGTCGGCATGACCTGCCAGAAATTCATCGACGCAGTTATCGATCACTTCCCACAACAGATGATGCAATCCGCGATGGTCGACCCCACCGATATACATCGAAGGCCGCCGCCGAACCGCCTCGAGTCCTTCGAGAATTTCAATATCAGACGCTTTATAATTAGATGGAGTTGCAGTCGCCATAGTTACCTGTTTTGTTTTTCATTCTGTAGGTCAGGCACTGCCTGACGAATCGATTCACATCTTTTATTGTGTTACAAATCCCGTGTACCGGGTGGCCCAGATGGCTTTGCTATCTGGGTGGACGAAGTCCACAAGAGGTCATTAGTTTGATGATGAACTTTTCTTGCAATCCTCTTACGACTGCTCCGCCCCGAAAGAATCTTTCGGGGCCACCCTGGTATTAATTGTCGTTCTTTTTATTGGGTTACACTTCGCTAACCCAAATTTGAAGTTTTATTTTCAATGCTTTTTTTGTGTATGGTAATTTTCGGTTCAAGTCAATTTCAAGAGGTTGGTCACTCGACAGGCCAGCGGTCCGGCAAACTGAACAAACCATTCGTGGTTGGCCGTCGTTTCGATGACCATTTCAAGCTCTTTCCATGTTTCGAGGAATGCGAGGATTCCCTCGATATCGCGGCACAAGATCCGTTTCCGCGTCAGGGCGGTTCGGTTTTGATTGAC
>DOCI01000272.1:12631-13463 GCA_003503535.1 Planctomycetaceae bacterium | reverse complement strand
GTCCAGGGTTCGGAAGAGCCGGGCTTCAGGACGAGGCCAATCTGCATCGGAATACAGGGCAACCACAAAGTGTGAACACCGGGAGAATTGGATGGCAGCACCAATCCGAGAGTTGGTGAAGTTGCCTGATAGCTGACCATCACGCCCCGGTCTTCCATGCCGTAACCCTTCTGGAGAATTTCCAGAGGCAGCCCACGTGTCAGTGCATCGAGAATTTCTTTCATGTTCTTGAGCACGAACGCGATTTTGTGCATGTTCCCCGCACACATGTTTTCCGGCAGGCCTGTGCTGGCTGACTGGATTTTGCAGAACTCTTCGGGAGTTTGCGTACTATTTCCCAGAGGCAAGGTGGCGTTCATGTACAGGTCGCCGGCTTTGGCGCACATTTCGACCAGTTCATAAATGTCGATTTTTTTCAAGGCTTCGCGAGCTTTGTGAGCTTTTCGCATATCCATTTTCACGAGGCCACCGTTGGCCTGATGAATTTCGGCCAGTTTTTCACCGGTCTCAAAATGAACGACTTCTGCTTTTTCCAGACTCTCGTAAGGCTGTCCCCAGCGGATGACAGGAATTTCCAACATGCGTCAATGTCCTTGTTATAAAAGTCTCTCAAGGCCGATACATTCGACCAGTTTTCGAGAATGTGCGATAAATGTTTGGGGCTCCCAGTCTAATCTGCAATGGGCTGGAAGCCGAGTATTTATTGTATCAAAACTGACTCAATTGATCTTAGCCAACAGGGCTGTTTTGGCAATCCTGTGCAAATTCTTGTGGGTGGGAACGGGAGGTCAAATTGATTACAGTTGAACTATTCCGCGTTCCAAATGAAAAC
>DOCI01000272.1:8975-12391 GCA_003503535.1 Planctomycetaceae bacterium | reverse complement strand
ATGCGGAGCGCCCCCGCCACCCAGAAAATTTCTTTTAAAACTGAACATATCAAATAGAGCTTAAGCGAATTATTATGAAAACCATTGAATGGATTGGCGATGTCGATGGACATTTACGCCTTTTGGACCAGACAAAACTTCCGACCGAGACGATATTTTTGGAATGCGAAACTCCTGAGGATGTTTACGGTGCGATCAAACGCCTGAGTGTCCGCGGGGCTCCTGCGATCGGAGTCTCTGCCGCTTATGGCATCATTGTCGGACTGCGGGATGTGATTCAGGCAGACCGAGCGACCTTTGATGAGCAGTTCAACAAAGTTTGTACTTATCTGGCAGAGAGCCGTCCGACAGCTGTGAATCTTTTCTGGGCAATTGATCGCATGCAGAAACTGGCAAAGTCCGAATCCCAACTGGATCCCGCAGCCATGCGGAAACGACTGCTCGAAGAAGCTCGAATCATCGATGCCGAGGATCGCGAAATGTGCGATGCCATCGGGCGTTTCGGAGCCGAACTGATTCCGCAGGAAGCAGGCGTCCTCACCCATTGTAACACCGGAGCCTTGGCAACTGCTGGCATGGGAACCGCGTTCTCGGTCCTTTACTCGGCTCATAAACAGGGAAAGAATATCCATGTTTATGCCGATGAGACTCGCCCCCTCTTGCAAGGGGCCCGTTTAACAGCCTGGGAACTTCTCCAGCACGGCATCCCCGGCACCCTCATCTGCGATTCGATGGCAGCCTGGGTGATGAAAGAGGGCAAAATTCAGGCGGTTGTCACCGGCGCAGACCGCATCGCTGCCAATGGAGACTCCGCCAATAAAATTGGCACGTATTCAGTCGCAGTACTGGCGAAGGCTCACAACATTCCGTTTTACATCGCCGCCCCCTCCAGCACGTTCGATCTTTCCTTAGCCACAGGCGAAGAAATCCCCATCGAACAACGCGATTCAGCCGAAATCACCCATGGCTACGGTAAACAAACCGCTCCGCTCGAAATCAACACTTACAACCCGGCATTCGATGTCACGCCAGCCAAATACATCGCCGGTTTGATCACCGAACGCGGCGTGATTCAACCGGTTACAACAGAAGAAATCGCGAAAGTGATTGCCGATTGAGGCTATTACATTTTGTCTATTGTCTTCCTGCTAACAGGATAGGATGCTTCAGTTCAAGCATTCTCTTTTCGTTCCCAGACGGGAGCGATCAAGGTGATGACGATTCCGCCCAGGGAAATGGCGACCCAGTCGTAAAGTGCAGTCAGCAATTGCCAATTCCAGGGATATCTCCACCAGACGGCATCTCCGATGTTGCAATAAAAAGAACAGAGAAAGCCAACAAAGATAAAGAAGCGAACACGACGCCAGCGGGTTGGTAGAGCAGATCCACTCAATCCCAGTAAAAACGCCAGGAAAATGCAGGTTAGCATGATGTGACAGAAACCCGAATACATCACGCCGGGATCCATAAGAGGTCCCCCAGTGATGGATGCCATGCAGACAATCGCCAGTGGGCCCGCATTATGTAGTTTTGTGAAATCTGCAACCGGATCGACTTCTTCAATTTCGTCCTCATTAGCCACTTCATTATTCGGGCTGTATCCGGGGACGAAATAAATCCCGTTTTCTGGAAAATGCTCGACCAGTGCGATTCCAGCAGATGCGGGGTCCTCAACTTTTACCACTCCTTTTTCGGGGAGTCCACTGATTCCCCAGAAAATAAATCCCCACATGAAAACCACGATCGTTGCGATCACGACTGCTAATGCCCATCTCATATTTCTATTCCCACTCGATTGTTTTTGTTCATGAAATGTTTTGTTTATCAGAAAGCAAAACCTATCCTACTCAACAGGAATGTTGAGTGAAAGCATTGGCAAAAATTGATCATTTCTTCATTCCAGTGAAAATGGTATGACATCTCTGTAAAATCGGATCTCCACGCAATTGAGTTGAAAAACATGACCACTGCTCAGAGCACTCCTACATCGACGTTCAAAAATTATCTGGGGCTGATTCGATTCAGTCACACGATTTTTGCATTGCCGTTTGCATTGCTCAGTGCCGCAATCGCCTGGAGGACTCAAGTTGAATTTCGGGTACAGGATTTGTGTGGAATTCTCCTGTGCATGGTGTTTGCCCGCACGTCTGCGATGGCCTTTAATCGATATGCTGATCGTAAAATCGATGCGGAGAATCCGCGGACGAAAAGTCGTCACATCCCCGCTGGAATTCTTTCGGCCAGACAGGTCCTGGGGCTGACGATTTTCAGTGGACTGGCTTTCGTCGCCAGCACACTGCTGTTTTTTCCCAATCGAACTCCGCTGATTCTCTCCGTTCCCGTTCTTGTGTTTTTACTGGGCTATTCCTACGTGAAACGTTTCAGCATGTGGGCTCACTACTGGCTGGCTGCAGCATTGATGCTCTCGCCCATCGCGACTTGGATTGCCTTGACGGGAACCGTCGATTCCAGTTTATGGTGGCTGGCAGCTGCGATTTTCTTCTGGGTGGGCGGATTTGATATCATTTATGCCTGTCAGGATGCCGAGTTCGATCGGCAGGCAGGGCTATTCAGCATCCCGGCTCGAATTGGAATACCCAAAGCGCTGAAACTGGCTGCTTTGAGCCATTTCCTCTGTGCGATCACCCTGATTCTGTTCGCGTGGACAAGTCCACTTTCCTGGCTGTTTTTAGCCAGTGTAATCGTTGTGGCTCTGTTATTGATCTACGAGCATGCCCTGGTCACTCCTCAGGATCTCTCGCGGGCAGGCATCGCATTCTTTAATATCAATGCGATTATCAGCATTGGACTGTTTCTGTTCGGAATTGCAGACTTGTGGTTCACTCGATAGATTGACTGTCCGCGACAACTGGTCGCATAAGAGACGAATTACAACAGACTTCAGACGATCAATGTCTAAAATAGTTGTAGGATAGGCATCCTGCAATTGATGATTGCCATCAATTACAGCACGACAAATTATATCACACAGTGAAAATACTATGCCACAAGCAGATATTCAAAAACGAGTTGCGGAAATCGAAGAGAAGGTCTACTCAGGAACACGTCTGTCTATTGAGGATGGTTTGTTTCTGGATCGCTCAGTCGATCTGCTGACATTGGGGCGGCTGGCTCATCACGTTCGCGTGCAGAGAAATGGTCATTACGCTTATTATAACACCAATATTCATCTGAACCCGACCAATGTGTGCGTATATCGCTGTCGATTTTGCGCATTCCGTTCCGATCTGAAAGCCGACAAAGCCTATGTGTTTACGGATGAAATGGTCCGCGAACGTGTCCGGGAGGCTCAGGAAAAAGGGGCTACGGAAATCCATGTGGTGGGGGGATTGCATCATCAGAAAAAATTCGACTGGTATCTCAATCTGGTTCGGGTGATCCATGAGACCGATCCG
>DOCI01000272.1:0-8918 GCA_003503535.1 Planctomycetaceae bacterium | reverse complement strand
ATCCGGATATTCACATCAAAGCCTGGACCGGTGTCGAAATGAACTGGTTCAGCCACATCACGAAGAAGCCTTATGACTGGGTCATTCAGGAATTGATCGATGTTGGACTGGGCAGTATGCCTGGTGGTGGCGCGGAAATATTTGATGAAACCATCCGCAAGCAACTTTGCGAACACAAATCGGATTCCGAACGCTGGCTCGAAATTCATCGGACTGCTCATCAACTCGGCTTACGCACGAATGCAACCATGCTTTACGGTCATGTCGAAGAGGCCGAGCATCGAATTGATCACCTGAATAGACTGCGAACTTTGCAGGATGAAACCGGCGGATTTCAGACCTTCATTCCACTGGCATTTCATCCGGAAAATACAGGCTTGGATTATCTTCCCAAACCCACTGGTCAAATGGATTTGCGAATGATTGCCCTGAGCCGTTTAATGCTTGATAACTTCGATCACATTAAGGCGTACTGGATTATGCTTGGAGAAGCGACTGCTCAAATCGCACTCGGTTTTGGAGCAGACGATATCGACGGCACCGTCGTGCACGAAACGATCTATCACGACGCGGGGGCCAAAACGCCGCAAGCTTTGACAGTGCCCGCATTGCACCGCATGATTCGCGAAGCTGGTTGCGAACCTGTGGAACGCGATACGCTTTATCGACGCGTTATTCGCGATGGGCATCGCTGGTCAATTGGCGAACCGGTACTGGCGTAATAGTAGAACTTTGCGATATGGGGAGACTCCATCGCAGTTCAGCTTTACACCCAACTTGCCATCGGGAATAAACTCCAGAAGAGATATGCAACGGGACCGGTATAAAGGACGCTATCGAGGATATCGAGAATTCCGCCAAAGCCAGGCATGAGAGGAGCGGAGTCCTTTTTTCCGACATCCCGTTTGATGAGTGATTCGCAAAGATCCCCCAACATGCCGACGACTCCAACAACGATGCCGTAAAGAATGGACAGCGGCCACGGGCAGGCTTCCCAGTTGGGATTAAACACTGGGGGCATATAGGTCAGCCAAAGCCAGGAGAAAAATGCAGACGCGACGAGGGCACCCCGAGCGCCCCACCACGTTTTGCCGGGGCTGAGCAGTGGATTCAACTTCTTGCGTCCGAAAAGCTTTCCGAGAGTAAATGCTCCCACATCGCCTCCTTTTGCGGCGACGATGAGCGAACCCAATACCAGATAGCCCGCCTGTGGACCGGCAACCCAGCGGAGTTGAGCGGTCATGCTTAGAAATACGCCGACATATACAACACTCATAATTTCCGCGCTGAGCGTCTCCATACTTTGCCCGGGTTCTCGAAAGCGCAGGGCAGACATCATGAACAAGGCCATCATTACCAGGCTAAACGTGAGCATCGTCGGGCCGAGGTAAGAGAGATCGACTCCCTGTGTTTCCCCAATTCCCAAAGGTTTTAACCACGTTGCCAGAATGATAGAGACGCTTCCCAATGCCACCAACAGAAACTTGGGTTGGAAGGATCGTGTCTTAAGCAGATTCGTCATTTCCCAGGAACCACGAATGGCCAGGAACAAGCAAAGTAATAAAAGAACCGGGGCGCTGCGTCCGATTTTATGATCAAAGTAAAACAGGATGCCCAGAGAAGAAATGAGGATCGCAGAAATGATCAGCCGCCACCGCAGGTTTCGACTTTTTTTTGCGGGCTGGACGACAGGAGAAGATTGCATAGACAATATTTTCAAGGGGAACGATGTTCAATAGCTGCGGGGTGGCACTGGCGCAGCCAGTAGCACACAACAATTTCAATCATTTTAAAAAGGAGTCGTGATTAAGCACGTATGATACTCAATTCCAGAGAAATATTCTCTCACTCTGGCTGGCTAACTATTCAATCCTCCGAAACGGCGATCACGTTTGACATAATCCTGCATCGCCAGATGGAAATCGGCTTCAGTAAATTCCGGCCAATGTTTGTCCGTCACCCACAATTCAGAATAGCTGATTTGCCAGAGTAGAAAATTGCTGATCCGCATTTCTCCGGCTGTGCGAATGACCAGATCAGGATCGGGCATACCGGCTGTATCGAGTGAGTTCGAGAGAACTTGCTCATCGATCTGGTCGGGACGAAGTTCCTGTCTTTCGACTTGTTCGGCTAACTTGCGAACCGCATCAATAATCTCTCCGCGTGCCCCATAATTGAGTGCCAGGCAGAGTGTCATGCCGGTATTATCGGCCGAGAGTTTTTTAGTCTTATTGATCTCGTCGAGAATGCCTGCTGACAATTCTTCTGTTCTACCAATCGTGCGAAACTGAAGTTTCTGTCGGAGAATTTCTTTTCGCTCATCGACCAGATATTTCTTGAGCAGGAACATCAGAAAAGAAAGTTCTGCAGGAGGACGTTTCCAGTTTTCACTGCTCAGGCAGTAAAGCGTCAAATACTCGACCCCGGCTTTGGCAGCAGTTCGTACAATTTTGCGAACTGTTTTCACGCCATTGCGATGACCTTCAATCCGGGGCATCCCTTTTCGCTGAGCCCAGCGACCGTTGCCATCCATGATGATGGCCACATGACGGGGAAGGGGGGCAGCATCTAATGCCTGAGAATCTTCAGCTGAAGTCTTTTCCTGGATCGCTTCCGACGATGTTTTGATTTCTGTTTCCATCGCTCAATTGCTATCGTTGTGACCTTGTCATGCCCGCGATGATCTCACGAACATTGTCAGAATTTTTGATCAGAATTATTGATCAGGCAAGCACGAAGCATTGGCCATCAGACAAATTATCTCTTGAGAGCCTCCGGTAAAACCTGCTCCATTTGATTAAGCGTAATCGTTTCTTCACGATAGGGGAACTCGTTTCGTAAAGATTCGAGTGATAAAACGACCATCTCTTTTTTGATCGCTTTCACCGTGACCATAATATGGTCGTCAATAACGAAACTCTCAGACACGCTTCGAGACAATACTTTCATTATCAACCCTCGGAAAATTATACAGCCGCCAGGTTAGAAGCGGCTCTTGATATTATGAAATGAGGACGGGATCCATTCAAAACAGTCAATGCCAATGAAAGTCACTGGCATAGGAACTCCAATGGAAATCGCCTCAGAATTTATTAGTACTTAACGTCGAAAAATTTCTGTTCCGACGTCGCTAGAATGCAACAAGACAGTCGGAGTGATGCACGAGTCATGTATTTTTTTGAAAGGGACATCATACCGAGCAGGAAATGATTTCGCCAGAAACGGACCGGTTGATTTTCAACCGTCACTGATAACAATCATCCAAAGGCCAGACGCAGCCTGAACCACGGCTTCATATTACTGAACGATATCCGACAACCCAGCTTCATCCTCGGCTGAAACTTCCGTAATCGCTTCTTCAACTTCACGATCCCAGAAGAACGCAAAGAAGATAACAGCAATCAAAGCCGCCATCCCCGCAGGAACCCACCAGAAGGCCTGCCATTGGGCCATCGTTTCGGAAACCAGTGCAGGATCGACCGGAGGCAAATCGACGGAGAACATTTTCGTCAACTTTTGACCAAACGAAAGCACTTCTTCAGGACGGGCTTCTTTAATCGCATCCTGCAATGCCTGCTGGCTGGGAACAGTTGTGCCTTGCCTTGCAAATGCCACCCAGTAACCGAAATACATGCCGACACCTTGAGTGAAGAAAACAAGCATGGACTGTGCCTGTCCACGAATTTCTTTGGGAGCTTTTTGATCGGTGTAAATAAATCCCGTCACAAAGAAGAAGTCGTAACAAATCCCGTGTAAAATGATGGCCAGGAAAATCATCCAGGCCACCTGATCAGGAGCGCCAACTGCGAACAAAGCGTAACGAGTCACCCAGGCAAGCATGCCGATGAGGATCATCCATTTGACGCCGAGATGTCTGAGAAAGTAAGGGATCAGCAGCATAAATACGATTTCTGACATCTGGCCGAGTGTCATGGAAGATGCAGGCTGCTCAAAACCGACTGTTGTCAGATAGTTGGATGTGATTCCATAATAATAAGCCAGGGGAATACAGATTAAAGTCGAGCAGATAATGAACACCGCGAAGTTTGGTCGGGAGAGTAGCTTCAGGGCATCGAGCATCAGCAAGTTCCGAAATTCGACTTTCTGCCCTTTGGCTGGTGGTGGAGTATGTGGCAGTGTGAAGCTGTACACACCAAAGATGAGCGAAGCAATCCCGGCTAGCCAGAACATATTTGTACTCAATGACCAGCCCAGGAAGCCGACGAGCAATCCGGCGACAATCCAGCCAATCGTCCCCCAGACGCGGATCTTTGGGAAATCGTTCTGGCTGGGGATGTTGGAAAAGGCAATTGTGTTACTGAGTCCCAACGTCGGCATGTAACAGATCATATGAGCCGTGAACAGCCAGACGACGGTCGACGAATCTCCCAGCGCCGCGTAATGCGGCACCGCACACATGAAGAAGCCTCCCAGTATCATTAACACACCCATCACGAATTCCGAGGCGAAGAACCGGTCGGCAATCAGTCCCAGGAATAACGGGGCGAAAATTGCGGCGATTGGCGCACTTCCATAAGCTCCCCCTTGCGCATCGCCAATACCATTTGTTATCAGGCAGGCAGATAGCGAAGTGAACCACGCTCCCCAGACAAAGAACTGGATGAACATCATGGCCGAGAGTCGGGTGACAATAGCGGCATTGGCTGCAGCTTTGGCTTCTGGGGATTTCGATGACATGCATCAATTCCTTGTTGGTATGCTCTTTATGGGTGCATCAATCAGAGGAGCGTTTCTTTGAGCCTCAAACTAAGCCGACAGAAATCGACTCCTGTCAATGTATTGAGCCTTGGCGTGATTGTCCAGAGTCCACATGACAAAGAACTTCTCAGGATGCCGCATTCAGAACACGAGCGATACTCGCATAAGGGGTGAAAATTGAGTATCCTGCCAAGAAAATGTCGCCAAAATTTCGTAGGACAGGCTTCCAGCCTGTCTGGCAATAAAATAATCATTATTGAGTGATGGATTTAAGCTCGATTCGACAGGCTGGAAGCCTGTCCTCCCATTTTTTAATAACACTTTTGGATTCAACTTGGAATCCACCAAAAATAAGGCTGAAGAAATGACACAGCGAGTTTATAACTTTTCCGCAGGACCAGCGGTTATGCCAGTGGAAGTTCTCGAAGAAGCCCGCGAAAACATGCTTTCTCTGGGAGAAACCGGCATTGGTGTGATGGAACATTCCCATCGCGGCAAGCCATTCGTGGCCGTTGCTGAAGAAGCAGAAGCCAATTGCCGCAAACTGGCCAGCATCCCCGATGATTACGACGTCCTCTTCCTGCAGGGAGGCGCCTCTTCTCAGTTCTTTATGATTCCCCAGAACTTTCTCGAACAGGGAAAGACGGCTGACTATCTGGTTACTGGATCCTGGTCGAAAAAAGCGATCAAGGAAGCCAAGAACTTCGGCAGTACCAATAGCGCCTGTAGCAGTGAAGATCGCAACTTCTGCTACATCCCCAAAGATTGCAAATACAGCGACAATTCCGCATACGTGCACTTCACTTCGAACAACACGATTTTTGGGACTGAATTTGCCAGCGAGCCGGAAGTTCCTGAAGGTTCTCCTCTTATCTGTGATGCGAGTAGCGATATTTTCTCACGACCACTCGATATTTCCAAATATGGCCTTCTCTACGGAGGAGCCCAGAAAAATCTCGGTCCCAGTGGTGTGACGTTGGTTATTATTCGCAAGGATCTGGTCGCCAAAGGACCTTCCGACATTCCAGCCATGTTACAGTACCGCACACATGCCGAGAACGATTCCATGTATAACACTCCGCCAACCTTTGGCCTGTATATAATGGGATTGGTTTTCAAATGGATTCTGAACAACGGCGGACTCGAAGGAATGGCCAAACATAATGCCGAGAAAGCCAAGCCGTTGTATGATTACCTCGACCAAAGCCAGTTGTTCAAACCGACAGCCGATAAAGACAGTCGCTCGTTGATGAATGTCTGTTTTGTGACTGGTGATGAAACTCTCGATGCCAAATTCGTTTCCGAATCCAAATCAGCCGGCTTCGACGGTCTGAAAGGTCACCGCAGCGTGGGCGGGATGCGTGCCAGCATTTACAACGCCTTCCCAAAACAGGGCGTCGTCGATCTGGTCAGCTTTATGAAAGATTTCGAAAGCAAGAATAGTTAAGCGACGATGCGATTTCCCTCTCCCTGAGGGAGAGGGGACTTAGTTTTATCTATCTGAATTTTGTTTCCAGAGTAGTCTCCCGACCATTCTGGATGCGTGACTTTCCATTCGGTGGAACACATAAATCGGTCATGCTAAATGGCGTGATCTCAAATTTCTCGGGAGGTTGTCACACTTTTTTTGATTGATGCAGGTTTGATTCATGTCCGTCCCCAAAATCGCAATTGTTGGTCGTCCGAATGTCGGCAAGAGTTCGATTTTCAACTGGCTTTCCGGAAGGATGGTTTCCGTTGTCGATCCGACCGCCGGTGTCACCCGCGATCGCGTCATGCAGTTGCTGTTTCACAATGATCGCTACTTTGAAGTGATTGATACGGGCGGAATCGGCATCGTCGATAGCGATGACTTGTCTGAGGATGTCGAATATCAGATTCGAGTCGCCCTGGAAGAAGCCGTCGCGATTGTCTTTGTGGTCGATGGGATTCAAGGGATCACCCCGCTCGATCAGGAAGTGGCCGAGCAGTTGCGCCGCATTGATCGCCCGAAATTGCTGGTCGTCAATAAATGTGAATCAACACGAACCGACATGGAAATGCCGCAATTCTTTGGACTGGCCGATGCGGAAGTGCTGCAGACGAGTGTGAAAGCGAACCGAAATCGTATCGAATTGCTCGATGCTATCGTTAAACTGATGCCGGATGCCTCGGAAACGGAATTCTCAGAAGGGACTGACCTCTCAGCCGATCCGGTAATGAAGCTGGCAATCGTCGGACGCAGAAATGTCGGCAAAAGTACTTTCATCAACTCACTGGCTCAGACGGATCGTATGATCGTCAGCGAAATCGCAGGCACAACGCGTGACAGTGTCGATGTGCGATTCGAATTGGATGAAAAAGCCTTTATCGCAATTGATACGCCGGGCGTACGCAAAAAGAAATCTCTGGCAAACGATATCGAGTTTTACGGACTGGTCCGGGCTCAGAAAAGTATTCGTCGAGCAGACGTGGTTATGGTGCTGTTCGATGCGACAAAAACAATATCGAAAGTCGATAAGCAACTCGTTGAAGAAATCGAGAAGAATTACAAGCCCTGTATTTTTGTCGTCAATAAATGGGATCTGGGCCTCGAACAGAAGATGACATCCGAGAAGTGGGGCGAATATCTGATCAAATCGTTCGCATCGATGCGTCATGTTCCGATTGCCTTCATCACGGCTAAGGATGACAAGAACATCCGCAAGTTGATCAATCTGGCGCAGTCAATTTATAAGCAGGGACAGGAGCGGGTTTCAACAGGTCTGCTCAACAGAATTGTGGAACAGGCTGTTGAACGTAATCCGCCGCCGATGCGCCGCAACAAGCGACCGAAGGTCTACTACGCAACTCAAGTCAGCACACTGCCACCCACAATTGTCGTCAAATGCAATCAGCCGATTCTGTTCGATCCCGCCTGGAAGCGGTATTTCCTGGGCTACCTTCGCGAAGAACTCCCCTTTCAGGAAGTCCCCATCAAATTGTATTTCCGCCCGAAGAACGAAGAGTCAAATCCTTTTGTTAATTAGTGCTCTGTTCCAACTTATTATTAGGATGGCACTGGTGGAGCCAGTGGCACACAACCCGAAGTTTGAATCGGGGCAAACCACAAGAACATATTCAAAAATACCTGCAGCGTTCGGCAAGAGCAAACTCAGTGTTTAAAGCCATTTGATGCCCATGCGACTGCAGAAACCATTTGAAAATGGGCTAAATGGCAATTCGCAAGATAAAGGGCGCAGTCGTTTGCAATATCCACGCCCATCATTTTGTTCTGGGACATGCTACCCAGGAACTTATTCACCCAAAAAGGCTCATGAAAACAGTCAACGGCTTAACAAGTCCGAATCATAGTTTTGAAAACTTGCATTCTCGAAGAGGAGTTAATTACGGGTTGAGTTCCCAAAAAACTTTATTCTGGATCTTTCAAACCCATAATCTTCAACTCCTGCACGGAGTTATCTTTCAGGTTGACTGTCAGGATGCGATGGTTATTTGTGTCAGCGATATACAGGGTATCGTTAGCGACCGAGAGGCCAGCTGGTTCGGAGAGTTGTGGAGTTTCACCGAGGGTATTTCCTGCAGTGCCCGTGCCGAGTAAGGAGGAGACCTCGCCAGTTGTGAGGTCGATAGTGCGAATTTTGTGATTGTAGCTGTCGGCAACGTACAGTTTGTTATTGTGATAGACGACGCCAATTGGATGCTGGAAACGGGCCTCTGCTCCCGGTTTGTCGATATCACCGAATTCGAACAGAGAGCGTCCCTGAGGCAAATCCCGAGGGCCTGCTATTGTCGTGACGGTCTTGTTCTCCATGTCGACTTTCCGGACAGCCGAGCCTTCGCTATCAACGAAGTATAGAGTTTTTCCATCATGTGTAATTCCGGAAGGCTGCGCGAGTGCAGACTCTGTCAGGGAACCATCAATGATATCTTCCCGTCCGGAACCGGCGAAGACTTCAATCGTCTGTGAGCCGAGTTTGTGCCTGAACAACTGATGCGGCCCCGCCATAGCGATATAGAGCGTGCCATCGAGTTCGGAAATGGCCCAGGGACTGTTCAGACTCACTTCTTTCAATGAGCCACCCGGGTCGCGATAACGAGACTGTTCTCCGTTACCTGCGAGAGTTTCGACGGTTTTCTTCATCAGATCGATCACGCGAACGGCATGATTTTCGGTATCGGCGACATAAAGTTTTGTGCCGACAAGTTCCATGCCTTGA
>DOCI01000159.1:14313-15445 GCA_003503535.1 Planctomycetaceae bacterium | reverse complement strand
TATGAGGAGGGTACAGGCCGTGTCAAAGGGAAAATACTTCTGGAAGATGGATCACCCAATACGAGTGAAGTGAGTGTTCATTACCATTCCGAAAGAAGAACCAAAAATTCTTCAAGTTCAAGGTCAGGTAATGGGGGAAAGGTCACGGATACATTTGATCTTGAAATTTCCAGTGGCGATCTGGAATTAATGTTTGTCTCTTCGGATTACGCCCCAGCCTGGTTGGGACCGATTGAAAACCATGCGGATCGAGTAGTCGAGGATCTGGTCGTTGTTCTCAATCCGGGGGTTCCTCTGGATATTTCCATAATCAATCAGGATGGAAACCCTGTTAATGACGCCAATGTCTATGGATATCCTTATCGAAATTTTGCCGGCGGCTCCCATCGTAAACCCGAAGCCCTTGAGCAAGGAGTCTATCGATTCGAGAATGTGAACGAAGCGACCTATAAAGTTTGTGTAGAAGCAGGCGGATATGAACCAGCCGAGTTAAACCTGGAACATCCCGAGGCAATCGGAACTTATGAGCTTGAGCTAACGAGAGCAGAGCCGGCGACGGGAACGGTAATCGACGTCGAGAATCAACCGATCGCTAATGCGAAGATCCTGTTGTACATGCGTGAAAAAGCTGAAAAAAACAGTTCCGGAACTCACAGCTGGATGGGCAAAGAAATTGGCCGAACCGATGCTCAGGGGAAATTCGAGTTAACCGAACTGAGTAAACAATTTAATTACTACGGCGTCCTGGAAGCTCCTGATAAACGCAGAACTCTGTTTACAAATCTCACGGCAGGGCTTTCCGGCATCGTCTATGAACTTCCTCCGTTACGATCATTGCATGTCACTCTCCGAGGCAATCTCACTCAAATTAAAGATCGCTATTTCCGGGAACTCAAAGAGCGACATCCCTACGTGAAAGTTGATCAGCGATTCAAGTACGAAACGAATCAGGGAGGCACGCATGGCGAATTGATCTACGACTATCTTCCCATCGAGAAAAGTGACTCAGAAGCGACTATTGTCTACCCTGGAATATTCACCAACAAAATCGAAATCCAGATCGGCCCTTACCGGGTCGAGTTCAATCCGAACGACTATGCTGAAACTGGAGATCTGTCGCTCGAATTCAATT
>DOCI01000159.1:12721-14263 GCA_003503535.1 Planctomycetaceae bacterium | reverse complement strand
AAATTATTCAGGCTTACACAGCGGATGCAAGCACAAATCTACAGCCCGAATGACATTATCCAGCCAGGAATTTTTCCAGGCGATCCAATCCCGCTTCCAGAGTTTGCATATCAGTTGCAAATGAAAGTCGAACATAACCCTCTGCTCCAAAGGCATCGCCGGTTACGAGAGCAACCTGACCTTCTTCGAGCAATTTCGTGCAGAACTCGGTTGAATTCTTAGCGACAGCTCCATTCTGCAGAGGCTTGTTGAAGTAATCAGAGACTTTGAAGAAGACGTAAAACGCTCCACCGGGATCGGCAAAAGTGACATTCGGAATCTTCCGCATCCGATTCACAACATACTCACGACGCTTTGAAAACGCAGCCAGCATTTCTGTGACGCACTCCTGAGGGCCGTTCAAAGCCGCAATGGCGGCATACTGGCTGACACTGCAGGGATTCGGCGTCTGCTGACTTTGCAGCTTGTCGATTGCTTTGATCAAAGCCGGTTCGCCAATCGTCCAGCCAATTCGCCAGCCGGTCATTGCGTAGGCTTTGCTCACGCCGTTGATCACGATTGTGCGGGCAGCGATCTCCTCGCCCAGCGTCATCATGCAGGCAGTTTCGTTTCCTTCGTAAATCAGTTTGTCGTAAATCTCGTCGGAAAGGACATAAAAGTCACGTTCGACGGCCAACTGACCAATCGCTTTCATCAGTTCAACCGGGAACACAACTCCCGTCGGATTGCAGGGGCTGTTGAGCATGATCAGCTTTGTACGGCCGGTCACTTTTTCCGCGATTTGCTCGACTGTCGGCAAGAATCCCTGGGATTCGTCTGTTGAAATGAGAATCGGAATTCCGCCCGCTAAATCGACCAGTGCGCTGTAACTGACCCAGTAGGGAGTTGGGATCAGCACTTCGTCACCGGGGTGACACATCGTGGTCAGCACATTGTGAATCGAATGCTTGGCACCGTTGGACACAATTACATTGGCAGGCGTGATGTCGAGATTGTAATCCCGCTTGGCAGCCGCACAAATGGCCTGGCGCAGTTCGGGAACGCCACCTGCAGGTGTATAATGGGTTTTGCCCGAATTCATCGCCTCAACAGCCGCCTGACAAATATGAGCCGGCGTGTTAAAGTCGGGTTCCCCGAGCGTGAATTCATAAATCGTTTTTCCCTGAGCTTTGAGTTCTTTGGCTTTGGTCGCAGCAGCAATGGTGGCTGAAGTGGCGAGATTTTCGACAGCTGGGGAAAATTTCATGGATTCGAAATCTTTATCGATGGTGAAAACGGTCAGAGAAAACTTCCTGAAGATCAAAAAGTCAACAACTACTGATGGTTGATCAATTTGTGTCTCGTTCAGCCGGATTGTCCGCGATTCCGTCACGACGTCAAGCGGAACGAAACAGTTTGTCGGCTGGTTCCTCAAATCGGAATTGCTAGAATGGTTGAGAGAAACATCTTAAACAGTTGGGATCGCCAGGTGCCACTGCTGACTGGGTGGCGGGGGCGCTCCACAATAGTGGAAGCCCCCGGACGATATGTTTTCGGGGGCTT
>DOCI01000159.1:12244-12576 GCA_003503535.1 Planctomycetaceae bacterium | reverse complement strand
ACCCCGCCACCCATAATGATGTTAAATCATATCCTAACTACTAATCCGTAATGACCCAAAAAATCCAGTACGGTTCAGTCTTTTAAGTCATAAACTATGCCCGGTAATACATTTGGACACACATTTCGCATCACAACAGCCGGCGAAAGCCATGGGCCGGGGAATGTCGTTATCATTGATGGCGTCCCGCCCGGGATTGAAATTTCTGTTGAAGAACTTCAAGTCGATCTCGATCGTCGACGTCCCGGCCAAAGTAAAATTGTCACCCAGCGAAACGAAGCCGATATTCCGGAAATCCTTGCGGGCGTCTTCGAAGGCCGCACGACGGGAAC
>DOCI01000159.1:2670-12043 GCA_003503535.1 Planctomycetaceae bacterium | reverse complement strand
AAATACGGCTTCCGCGATTACCGCGGCGGCGGACGTTCTTCTGCTCGGGAAACAACTGTCCGCGTAGCTGCGGGAGTAATTGCGAAAAAGATTCTGGAGCAAACCTGCGGCGGTCGCGTGGTTGGATATGTCACTCAAGTGGGCGATGTCCATGCGAACATTCCCGATCCCGGCTCAATCACATTGGAACAGGTCGAAACCCGTAGCGATGGCTCGCCGAATATCGTCCGCTGTCCCGATGAAGTGGCAGCCGACCGGATGATCGAGCTGATCGACACCGTTCGCAAAGAGCAGGATTCCATCGGTGGAGCAGCCGAAATTGTCGCGACGGGAATTCCTGCAGGGCTGGGAGAGCCGGTCTTCGATAAGCTCAAAGCCGATCTTGCCAAAGCCCTTTTCAGCCTGCCAGCAGTCCTGGGTGTGGAATACGGCATCGGCTTCGGCTGTACGACCATGCGGGGAACGGCTCACAACGATCACTTCATCCCCGGCCAGCCACCGACAAAAATCACAACCGATTCCAACCGCCACGGCGGCATGCTGGGCGGAATCTCAACGGGACTTCCTATCGTCTTGCGGGCAGCGGTCAAACCAACCAGCTCATTGTCGCAGGAACAGCCAACCGTCACGAAAGATGGCGAGCCCACAACAATCAGCACCAAAGGACGACACGACCCCTGCCTGCTCCCCCGCTTCATCCCCATGGCTGAAGCGATGGTCGCCATAACTATTGTCGATCATTACTTGCGATGGAAATCTCAGACGGTCCTGGACAATTAAGAAATTTGAACAAGAAGTTCTCTAACATGTGGCATCAAACGGAAATCTCATTGCCGGCAAAATCTCGCGGGTTTCATATTATCACTCGTCACGTCCTCGAAGCCCTGCCAGAGTTGAAGTCGATTGAAGTCGGGTTACTGCACGTCTTTATCAAGCACACCTCCGCTTCACTGACCATCAACGAGAATGCCGATCCCGATGTGCAGATCGACATGGAAGCAGCCATGAATCACATCGCACCGGAAGATTTTCCATACGTCCATACCTGCGAAGGGCCAGATGATATGCCTGCCCATGTCAAATCCTCCCTGATGGGAGCCTCCGTTATGGTTCCCGTCAAAAAAGGGCAACTCCAGCTGGGAACCTGGCAGGGGATATATCTTTGTGAACATCGAAACCATGGCGGCAGCAGACGACTCGTTTTGACACTTCAAGGATCTGACGTTTAATACACATCGATTCTAATCAGCATCACTCCATAGGACATAATTCATTGAGCGAAGCACCAAAACAACCTCACTCGCCTTATTTTCTCGACTGGGCCTGGAATAACAAACTGCTTGTCCTGCCAATAGTGATGGCATTGGTATTCTCGTTATGTGGAGGATGTTTTGGACTTGCCTACATCAGTTCTCTGCAGTCTCTGAGAAAAAACCCTCTGCATATGAAGTCTGTCGAAGCGGCTCGCGGTAATGAGCAGGTCGTCAAAGAACTCGGGCTGCCGATCGAAGGGGGTTTCATTTCGGAAGGAAATATCGAAGTCGATGACGACATGCAGCAAGGTTACGCCGACTGCACAATTCCAATCTCAGGTCCAATCGGAACAGGAAAACTGTTCGTCAAAGCAAAACTGGAAGCAGGCAAGTGGACGATCAATTCTTTGCAGGCCAGCCTCGAAAACTCCGGCCAGATTGTCACAATCATCGATCCCGATGCAGTCCCGGAAGAAAAAACAGAAGCTGAAGAATAATTGAAACCGCCAAGACGCCAAGATTCACAAGGGTTTATCATTTATCGCGTTTCCAATGGTACCCGGGTGGCGGGGCGCTCTCGAAGTGAAGCCCAAGAATCGTTGAACTTCTGGGGGCTTCCGCTGAAGCGGAGCGCCCCCGCCACCCCGGAGGACCTTTTCAAGACGTTACAGAAAATCCGGTTTTCAATTGGAACAGAGTTCAAAATTAACACTTTAGACCGTTCAAAATATCTTCTCTTAATTCTTGGCGTCTTGGCGGTTAATAAAATATTATTGGATGAGTTAGCCAGGACGATGACTTCGATTCGTCAACGCGTATAAAAAGACAGCCGCCGCGTTGGCGACGTTCAGCGAATCAACTCCGCTCGTCATCTCGATATGCAGGACCTCATCGGCATATTGCAGGTTCTCTTCATCCAGCCCCTCGGCTTCATTGCCCATCATCAGGACCATTGAACTATCATTTGCAGGCAGTTTGTACTCAGTAAGCGGTTTCGATCTGTCTGTCTTTTCTGCTGCCAGGATTTGATATCCAGAATCGCGAAGCATCTGGTAATCTTCCGCGAGATTTTCTGAGACTCGGATCGGCATTGTAAAAATAGTTCCCATCGACACCCGTACTACCCGCCGCAAAAACGGATCAGCTGATTTTGATCCCAGTAAGATCCCACTCGCACCAAAACCAGCAGCCAGTCGGATTATCGAACCCAGATTATCTGGCCCGGTAATATGAGGACAACAGACGATCAGCGATTTCTGCTTGCGAAAATCTTCCAGGGAAGCATTATCTGGTCGAAAGGCACAAGCCATCACTCCGGAATGGAAATTAAACCCAACCAATTGTGAGGCTTCACTTTGCGGCAATACGTACACTTCTGTGCGATGCTCAAATTGTGGGCCAAATGTTTCGATCCGACGTTCGCTGATCAAAACCGACTCGACTTCGAATTCGCTGTTGAGCATGCGTTCGACAACCCGCCAGCCCTCAGCCAGGAACCGTCCTGAATTGAGGCCAATCGATTTGTTTCGAGTCTCTCGATAAATATGAAGACGAGGGTCGTCCAGTTTGTCAATTCTCGTAATTGCCATAAAACTTCGATGCTGACTCAGAACCAGAAATGGTTATAATGTTGTTGAGAGTTAAGGGTTGAAGGTTGAGGGGTTGAGAGAAGAACGCTGAACATACAGCAGTTTTGCAATGCAAGTTCATCAAACTATGTATCTGCGGTAGTTTCAGATAAAAACGCTTAACCTTCAACACTCAACCAAATCCAATTTCTCATTGCTGCAAAACCTATCGGAATTGTTAGCCAATTCCTGATCTGACCCAATAAAGGCTGTTCACTGTGCCCGATTCGAGTGTCCAAGAGCCCGATTTCTCGACAAGTTCCTCACCTCCGCCACCGAGGAAAGTCGCTCTGAAATCCTCTGAACATACATCTTTGCTGAGAAAGTTGCCTGGTATGCGAACTTTGTTTTCCATCATTCTGATTGCGGCTTGCCTGATTGGTGGCGGCTTCGTCACCTGGCTGGTCGCTTCGATGCGGGAAGATCCGAAACGGGCAGAGCCGGTTGAGCGGTCACATATAGTTCAGGTTTATGAAGCGGACAGTGTGACCATTCAGGAAATGATTACCGGCTTCGGCACCGCCCGGGCGATGCAGGAGGTGATTCTTTCTGCTCAGGTTTCTGGAGAAATTGTCGAAACGATCGTTCCCTTGAAGATCGGCAAGGAGATCTCAGCAGCCTCTTTTCAGACCGATGTCGATGGTGTCTCCAAACAATCCAGTGGAGATTTGATTGCTCGCATCGATCCGCAGACGTATCAGGAGCGGGTTGAACAAGCCGAGGACTTACTCAATGAAGATCAGGCCGAGTTGAATCGTCTGGAACAGGAACAAAAGAATTTTACTCGACGACTTCAAATCGCAGAGAAAAATTTCAATGCCTTCATCTCTGAATATAAACGAGTCGAAAATCTTGTCCGTCAGGAAATTGCCAGTCCCAGCGATTTAACCACAGCTGAACTTGATCTTAGAAAATACGAAGAAGCCAAAGTTCAACTCGAAACCGAACTGGCGTTAATGCCCCAGAAAATTAAACAGGTCGAAGCGAAACGACAAACTCGCCGCAACGAACTCGATCTGGCGAAACTGGAAGTCGAACGAACATCTGTCACCAGTCCGATCAGTGGGCAACTCTCAAAAATCAATGTCGAGAAGGGACAATACGTTCGTGTAGGAGATCCCCTCGTCACAGTCACCAGTAAAAAACAGGTTGAAATCCCCATCGGTATTGCGATGGAAGACTATCTGAAAATCATTCCCCGAATTGCAGCGGGCGAATATCCGACCGCTCGAATTTCTACACGCAGCACGGCCGATGCCTATTGGGAAGGCCTGGTCACCCGAGCCTCTCCGACAGCCGATACTCAAACGCGTACGGTTGACGTGTTTGTGGTCGTCGACAATGAAAATTCAGCATCGCCACTTCTGCCTGGAACTTTTGTGACCGTGCAAATTGAAGGCCCGGTGTACGAAAACGTGATCGCCATTCCTCGAGATGCGGTCATTGATGATGAGATATTATTGGCACAGGATGGGAAAGTCGTCAGTGTCCCGATTGAGAAAACAATCGATATCCAAACGATTCGCATTCTGAAAGATCAAATCGCTCCCGGCGATCAAATCATCATGACCAACCTGGACATCCTCAAACCGGGCGACGCCATAAAAATCCCCGAGGACGCAACACAAACTCTCGAAGACGAAATGAAACGCATGCAGATCCCGAACTTCCGGATCTTTCCTCAACCGTAATGAATGGGAACCGCCAAGACGCCAAGGGATTGTTGTGTAGGTCAGGCACTGCCTGACGAAATCGACTCGGAATTCTGAACCACGGATGCACACGGAATTTCACGGATACAAACTTTATTTATCCGTGTCTATCCGTGATTATGCCACTTTATTTTGACACGAATAATTGTTCGTGAATTAATTTCCAGCTGATTTGCTGTTGCTCGATTTTTTCTTTCAACTCGGGTTGAGTGCTCAATAACTCATTCGCGGCTGGAGATTTTTTATCCGTCAACGCTAACCCTGCTGCTGCCCTCTCGATATCGTTTCCCGTTTTCAGAACCCGTGATAAATCATCAATCGCGGGCTCATAAACATCGACATCCACGCATCGCCACAATTCCGGATGGACCGTTCTGCTGGCCGCCCAGCGTTCGTGGGCATAATCGCTTAGCATTTGGGAAAGAGCCGCATTGTTGCGGGCTTCCAGTCCGATCACGGGATATAGACTGACTTCCACAAACAGGCATTTGAGCACCATCTGGTTCCACAAACCTTCCGGCAACTGATCAGCAGGATAAGGATTGTCGTGAGCGACCGCACAAAACACGCTCCGCATGTTTGTCCGAATTCCCTCAGCCGCGCGATTCACATGAGCTTTCGGAAATGGATACAAGGGCAATGCCTGATACAATGCCACCAGTTCACTCACTTCCCCTGCTCCGAACAGACGATCCAGCACCTTCACATATTCTGCTGCATCACTTTCTGGAAGTGACAATACGAACAAAGAACGCACGGCTTCATTCAGACTCCAATCCTGAGGTCGCCAGTTCGTTCGAGCAGTCTGTGCGTTACTCAGCTCATCAGCAGACAATTCCAGATTTCGCTTCGGAACCTTTCGCGAGACCAATCCAAAACGCAAATAGAGTTGCGGCAACTGGTTTTGGCCGATCAACTCACAAGACTCATCAATCCAGTTATTTGTCGCCTCATCACAACGAGCAGTGATCCAGGATTTCAGACAATTCTTCACCGCTTCACTCATCACAAATCCTCAATTTCAACCTGACCTGACAAACTGCAAGTGGTTTCGATAGCTCTATGAATTCAATAAGCAAGTATCACAGTTTCAGCCATGACTTCAAGCCCTGAAGACAAATCAGCCGCAGGTCAGGCTGTGCCTGACGCGATTAACCATCAACGCAATTTAAAACCATTTTCAGAACCGCAGATGAACACAGATTAACGCAGATAAATAGAAAGCCATCCGCGATTATCTGTGTTCATCCGCGGTTCCTTTAATTTAATGATGCGATGAGTATTGCTCAAATAGCTTTACGAGCTGTCCAGAAACATTTTGCATCGCCAGTCGGCTGGATTTTTGCAATCGCAATAAATTCACGATCATTCCCGGCTGAGAAAATATTAATTTCACTAGCCTACTCCAGTGGACTCCACCGTCCTGCTTCATCACGCGAATTAACTCAGCTGGAAATTCTGTGAGGGCATCATCACTGACTCCCTTGATGACAGTTAGGGGAAGTTGTCGAGATTGTGCGATTTCTGCCAGAAAGAATGCTTCCATGTCGACCGCTTGAGCAGACGTATCTGCAAAGGCTTTCTCTTTGGAATCGCGGGAATGCAATGGATGAATGACGGTCAGCAACGAGCCAGTTGCGAATGGTTTCTGGATAACTTCATCAGGAGCTAACAGTGGAATTGTCCAACCCTGCTCATAGATGACCTCATTCGGAACGATGAGAGCCCCTGCAGATAACTCCGGTAAAAGCCCGCCGCACAATCCTGCATTCAGAAGATGAGAAACCTGAATCTCATTCAGAACCAGCGGCAGAACTTGACGAACTTGCTTTTGTCCGGGGCCAGTTGTGAGGAGTGCGACACGGTCTGCTTCGATGAGCCCTGTGATGACTGAAATATTACTGATTTTGATCGACTGTTTATTTTCAAGCAGGCGGGCAATCGCGGCCGCTTCGATCTGCAAAGCACAGACAATCAACCAGTCGAATTCCATTTTCTGATCATCGGACAAGCGGTTCGACTCCTCAGAAAGTTACATCGACTCAGAATCGTCTTCGTACTCAGCTTCGCCAAGTTCTTCCAGTTTTTCGAGATATTCCTGAACGAGATCCGGTCGATCTTTGATGTCCTCGACGATTGCATACTTGCCATCCGACCAGCGGAGCAAATCCACATTTCGGCAGCGTTCACTGCAAAAAGGGAATGTCGCAGACGACACCGTGACCTGAGGCGGCAACTGTTTATTGCAGACGGGACAGGTCAATGGTTTAATCATCAGACACCCTCAATATTACTCGGAACTGCTGTTCGAAGATTTCGATTCTGCTTTCGGAGACGATTCACTCGACTTGGTTTCCGACTTGGATTCGGATTTCGCTTCTGACTGCGATTTCTTAGCCGCGTCGGCTCCTTTTTTGTAGGAATCGCTGCGGTAATCGGTCTGGTAAAATCCCGATCCCTTAAAAATCACGCCGGCTCCCGTGCCGATTTGTCGCTTGGCTTTCATCTTGCCACATTCCGGACACTTGCGAACCGGGCTGGCCTTAATCGACTGAAACAATTCCCAGTGGGCATCGCAGGCCCCACAAATGTAATCGTAAGTTGGCATTGAAATTCTCTTAAAAAGAGGAATGCTCACTGGAGCCTTCCGGAAACCGATAATACACCTGATATCATTCGCACAGAGACCAGATTGTGCAACACTTGATTCAAAATATTTTGTTCATCACTAACCAACCTGCTTTGTATATTCAAGCTTTATTCTGCAGGTCCTGTTGAGACGATGACTTTAGCCGGGCGGATGATTCGGTCGTGAATTTTGTAGCCGGTTTCGAGTTCCTGCAGGACGTGCATCGCAGGGACGTCGGCTGAGGGAATCTGCTGAATCGCTTCATGTTGATTTGGGTCAAAAGCTTCATTTCCAGCATGAATCGGCTCGACATTGTGTTTGCCCAGGGTTTCCACAAACTGTTGAGTCACCATCTCGACTCCCTTTTTCAAGTCGTCAATGCTCGAAGCGTTCTCCGCAGCCTGAGCCGCTCTCTGGAGGTTGTCGATGACCGGTAACAGATCCCGCAACAGATTGATGCCTTCGTACATGCGGAACTGCTGAAGTTCAACCGCTGCCCGGCGACGAAAGTTAGCCAGTTCGGCATGAGACCGAACCAGTTTGTCTTCGAGATCTTCCACCTGATTCTGCAACACGATCAGAGGCGAAACTTCCTCAGCCTGCTCGGCAGCATCTTCGAATGGAACTGTTTCCGTCTCATCGCCGTTCGCGTTCTCGACGTCTTCCGGCAAGTCCTGTTCGGAATTCAATTCTTCGTTATTCATGATCTTCTCATTCACTACGACAAAACACGTTCAAAAGACCGTAGGGTGCGTCCTGACGCACCTTGCTGGTGACATTGTATTCGATTTAAGTTATCACAATTTCGAATATGGATTGATTTCAAATCCACATCTGCAGCACGGTGCATCAGGACGCACCCTACTGACTAATCTTCATCATCATCCCAGTTTACAAACTCTTTCACATGATCCCAGAACGTTTTTCGTTGAGCAGAAACATGCACATGATCATGCTCGGCCAGTTCCCGCAGCAGGCGTTCCTGTTCCTCATTCAATTTCTTGGGAACATCAACATTAATTTCCACATGCAGGTCACCTTTACGTCCCGTTTGTGGATCGGCAATTCCCTCCCCGCGTAAACGAATCACTTCGTTTGGCTGCGTTCCCGGAGCAATCGTCAGTTTCTTTTTGCCGCCGAGGACAGGAATTTCTATTTCTGATCCCAGAGTCGCCTGCGAGAAAGTGATTGGCACCCTGCAAATCAGATGCATCCCTTCCCGTTGAAACAGGGGATGTTCTTTGACGGTAATGTGCACAAACAAGTCGCCGCGTGGCCCGCCGCCGCGACCGGGATTTCCTTCGCCGCGTAAACACAACTGCATGCCATTATCGACACCAGCAGGCACATTGACTTCCAGATCGACCTGTTCTTTGTCAAAACCATTTCCCCAGCAGGATGTGCACTTCTCTTTGACGACCGTGCCTGCACCGCCGCAATTGGGACAGGCGGTCTGCAGTCGGAAGAATCCCTGGCTTTGTACGACCTGCCCCGCTCCACCGCAATACTCGCAGGTTTCCGGCTTTGTGCCGGGCTTGGCTCCAGAGCCATCGCAGGTATCACAGAGTTTATTGCGTTTGATGCTGATCGACTTCTGGCAACCATTCGCGGCTTCCAGCAAATCGAGTGTTAAGGTTGTCTGCAGATGATCGCCACGAGCCGGTCCACGCGAGCGGCCGGAACGTCGTCGTCCGCCACCGCCGAATAGATCGCCAAAGGCATCGAAAATGTCCTGGATATCGTGGAACTGTTCGCCGCCCCCGGCTCCTGCTCCCATGCCGGCATGCCCGTAACGGTCGTAGCGGGCACGCTTTTCCTGATTCGAAAGCACATCGTAAGCTTCGGATGCTTCTTTGAAGCGTGCAATTGCTTCTTCATCATCGGGATTGCGATCGGGATGATTCTTCACCGCAATTTTGCGATACGACTTTTTGATCACCTCAATCGTAGCCGTCCGTTCGACTTCCAGAACTTCGTAATAATCTCGCTTCTCAACCATCATTGCAGACTCTCGCTATTTGAATCGAATGGACTAAAGAGAACTTTCAATCCATTCGGCTTTCTGTCAATTCTAAGACAGAACTCTCGAGCATATTTTGAACGCCTGTCAAACCTGATTCTAACAAAACCAAATCTGGGGTGGCGGGGGCG
>DOCI01000159.1:0-2495 GCA_003503535.1 Planctomycetaceae bacterium | reverse complement strand
GGCTTCTCTTCGAGAGCGCCCCCTCCACCCTTCGTGCCTGTACTACCAGTCAGTTTCTTGTCGAGCACTATGCTTAAAAAAAGGGCCATCGGAACGCGATGACCCTTTTCTATTCTCGTCACTATCGTCCTTGTCTGACGAATACTATTTAGAACCTCCGATTAACGGATGGCTCCTTCGATCGGTTTGTGATCTTTGCCATCGCCATCGGTTTTGGTGACCAAAACCTGAGTGGTGAGCATCAGTCCGGCAATCGATGCGGCGTTGGTCAAAGCGGTTTTGACAACTTTGGCAGGATCGATAATGCCTTTGGCAACCATGTCGCCATACTCACCCTTCTTGGCATCGTAGCCTTCGTTCGTTTTCATGCCCATCACTTCATCAGCGATGACAGCTCCGTCGACGCCACAGTTTTCTGCGATCTGTCGAATTGGTCCCTGCAGGGCACGAGCGATGATGTCCACACCGATCTGCTCATCACCTTCGAGTTTCAATGCACGAACAGTGTCGATGCAGCGAAGTAATGCGACTCCACCACCTGGCAGAATTCCTTCTTCGACAGCAGCGCGCGTTGCGTGCAGTGCATCTTCCATGCGAGCTTTGGTCTGTTTCATTTCCGCTTCAGTGGCTGCACCGACAGAAATGATGGCGACGCCACCCGTGATTTTTGCAAGTCGTTCCTGGAACTTTTCACGATCGTAATCGCTATCGGTCTGTTCGATGTGATTACGAATCTGATCGACGCGTGCCTGAATCGCCTTGGAGTCTCCGCCACCTTCGATGATGGTGCAGTTGTCCTTAGTGATCTCAATGCGGCGAGCCTGTCCGAGGTGTTCGACTTCGATGTTTTCGAGTTTCAGACCCAGATCTTCTGAGATCAATGTTCCGCCCGTCAGCACAGCAATGTCGCCGAGCATCGCTTTACGACGATCGCCGAAGCCGGGAGCCTTGACAGCGGCAATGTTCAATACGCCGCGAAGTTTGTTGACGACCAGTGCAGTCAGTGGTTCGCCTTCGACGTCTTCGGAAATGATCAGCATCGGACGGCCGGTCTGGGAAACTTTTTCCAGAATCGGAACGATGTCTCGCAGGCTGGAAATCTTCTTCTCGAAGAGCAGAATGAACGCATCTTCCAGAATACAGGACATCGTTTCAGGATCGTTCACGAAGTAAGGAGAGATGTATCCTTTTTCGAACTGCATCCCTTCGGTCAGTTCGAGAGTTGTTTCATTCCCTTTGCCTTCTTCGACAGTGATGACACCATCGCGACCGACTTTTTCCATCGCATTGGCAATCAGATCGCCAATCGCCTGATCGTTATTGGCAGAAATCGCACCGACACTGGCCACTTCGGATTTATCCGACACAGGCTTGGCCATGCTGTTGAGTTTCTCTACCGCGGCATTGGCTGCTTTTTCAATTCCACGGCGAACAACCGTTGGATTGGCACCCAGAGAAATGCTGCGGAGACCTTCTTCGTAAATCGCACGGGTCAGGACCGTTGCAGTTGTTGTTCCGTCACCTGCGATGTCGCTGGTTTTGGAAGCGACTTCGTTGACGAGCTTGGCACCCATGTGTTCGTAAGGGTCAGCCAGATCGACTTCCTTACTGACGGTCACGCCGTCCTTGGTGACGACAGGATTGCCGAAACTTTTGTCAATGATCACATTGCGACCGGTTGGCCCCATCGTGACAGCGACGGCATCCGCCAAAGTTCGCACACCGCGCTGCAGTCTGATGCGAGCCTGATCTGAAAAAAGCATTTGCTTAGCCACGTTGGTATCTCCTCAAAATTGCAGCGCCGGGAGCAATTGTTTTCACCGGCGAATAATTATGTCTGAAAAACTTCTCAGTAATGTCGAGCGAAATTAATGATTTCTAGTGCTCATTGACCTGTAATCAGCAGGGCAAATCTGAGGCAAGATGTGGAAGAATCCTGCAACCTTCCCTCAGTTGAGTGTCAATTAAACGACTTTGGCAAGGATGTCGCTTTCGCGGAGGATTTTGTATTCCGTGCCTTCGACTTCGATATCGGTTCCGCCGTATTTGCCGTAAAGAACTTCGTCGCCCTTGGCGACTGCAATCGCACAGCGTTCGCCACTATCGAGCAAACGTCCTGGTCCAACGGCAACCACTTTGCCACGTTGTGGCTTTTCTTTGGCAGAGTCAGGAAGAACGATCCCGCCTGCAGTCACTTCTTCAGCAGCCAGTGGTTCAATAACAACACGATCATCGAGCGGATTCAACTTCATCGATCAAAACTCCTAAATTGATTTCTCTTATTTAACTGAAATCTGAGGCACTTATGCACCATCAGCTTATATCAAATTGTATTTAACGATCTCTTAACCCCTAACTCCCACAGCAACCTGCAGGAGCAAACCAGACATCCTGTATCCCAGAGCGTCCATGCGACTGCCTCCGGTCAAGCAGAATGCTTGCTAGAAGCCCATGCCGCCCATGCCGGGCATTCCGCCCATGCCACCCATGCCGCC
>DOCI01000195.1:3176-6528 GCA_003503535.1 Planctomycetaceae bacterium | reverse complement strand
TACAACTATGAACGACCACATTCTTCGGTCAATCATCTGCCACCGGGAGATCAGACAGTGCCGTCATTACGAATTTCCGATTCAACCCGAGACATCGTCTGCACAACCCGGCTGGGCGGATTTCTAAAGCACTACACGCGACGCGCTGCCTGATTAACTGACGGAACCGAGACTTCGCTTGGACCAATTCCCCGCTCTCTCTACGCGCTGAAAAAATCCGGGCCGTAAATTCTTTTGAAGAATGCTTGACGAACCAGAATTCCGCTCGCAACTTCCCAATTCTTGGCCGATGAATCCGCCGATTGAGTCACAAATTATCGACAGAAAACTGTGACATCATTTTTACACCCGACGGGCGGATCGAATACAGGCATCGTCGTCAATGACGCTTCATGGTGTGGTGAATGCACGCCTGAGGCTCAGAAAACATTTTAATCCCATTATTCGAATGAGGGAACGCAATGACCTCTCCAAAATGCTTCCTGCTTACTGCGCTTTCGATTGCAATCCTTTACGAGATCGCCACTTTCCCTGCTTGGTCCGCACCGCCTAAGCAAGCGAGCTCCGAGTCCACTCAGAGAATTATTCCAGGGGTTCCAGTTCAGGCTTCGCATGCGCACAACATTCTTGTTCGCATCGTTGCCGTAACGCCGATACAGAAAACGGACGATACTCTACTACTTAAGCTCGAAGTCGAACGCTACTATGGCAAGATCACAACCGACTCTTTGAATCTAGCGAAAAAGCACGAAACAATGCGATTTTCGATCCTGTTTCCTGCGTCGCCTGATGCCGACATTCGTCCAGGCGATTTGATAAACTACTGGCTTGTCGGTTACAGCCCGATGCGCGGTGGAAATGTCGCGGATAACAGCGGCATCGTACATGAACGCTCACCCACAAAGGGCGAATAATCACGGTATATAGCGGGGATAGCTCGCCGCGCGTGGAGCAGGGGGGTGATTCTGTGACGGAGAGGGAGTTAAGGAAGGTTGTTGGGGTGGAGGATTGGGCGGAGCAGCAGCGGTTATGGCTGCAATAAAAACGATACTACTTTCTTGATCAAGTGCCTTTATAGATTGTGGTTAAGAGAATCTCACAAACCTTTCGTTAGTTTGAAAGTGCTCCTGTGTTAATCCATAATAAATATGTAGGTTATTGGGAGCTTCATAATTTAATAGACGAAACTGAAGGACCGGTGATGAGTAAGCTAAAGATCGTGGAGGAGATGATCGGCACTTGGAAAGTCTCTTCAGTGGTCTTTGCAGATGAGAGCGATCGGCTTTGTGTTCCTGTAACTGCTATCGTGGGGAACTCTGTACCGACTTCACCGTCTGGCAAACTCAAGCTATTTGAATGGAAGAAAGCGGTGACTCGCGCGGCTAAGGAACTGCGTGGAACTGAGCCACTTGACTCGAACCATCGATATTGCATTTCTGCTGGCTTCTCATTTCATCCTGGATCACATGGTAACGCCGCTTTGGACGTGGAGAACTTCCTAAAGCCAAGTTTCGACGCGCTCGCTGCTGGACTGTTCTGTGAAAACGAACAGGATCCAAATGAGATCACAAAGTACAACTACGACGATTCCAACTTTAGGTATTTGTTCGTCCATCGACTGGAAGATGCAGAGAGTGAAGCCAGCGAAGGGGCAGGATTCGTTGTCAGCATACGGAAGTGAGGTGATTTGTACTAATACTTCTTCCGAGGCAGATGGTCGAAATCGTTCACAGCTTGAGCGATCTGGGAGTTTGTTGAATTTAGCTCCTGGGATACAAAAAGCAATTTTGTTCTTACCGCGGGTGGAGCAGGGTGATGATCCTGTGACGGAGAGGGAATTGAGAGAGACTTGCGGGGTGGAGGATTGGGCAGAGCAGGAGCGGTTGTGGCGTTAATCACACACATGAAGTTATCGTGGTGAATTGAAATTAATTGCATCGTTATTGAAGAGCTTGGGATATCGTTGTAAGCTCATGAGTGGTTTGAAGATTTAGCCATGGTACAACCTCCACTGCGTTAAAACTTTCCCGCACTTTGGCCGTCGAACACTTGTTAGCTGGTAAAGAACTGTGGTGCATCAATCTGATCAACAACACTTTCTAATATGGAGTATCTTCATCGTCGGTGCGAGTGTAGTAGTCCTGCTCGTAGCACTGCTGGTCACTCCTGATCAAGAACATCCCACTGACACTTTACCGCAGCTAGTAGCCGGTCAAATTGTTGAAAGCAGTGGTGAACATCGATTCCCAAATGGCAAACGAACACTCGTAATTTCAGATGACGATACCGGCAACATCCACATTGCTGTGCATGTACAGTCTTCTGCAGTTTGGTGCATCCCTTTTACGAACATTCCGTACAGAACTGAGCCGTGGGACTATGTTGAACACCGCGTGGTTGTTGAATCCGAACGGGATTGGTTCGCTTCAGTAGATCAATACGACAGGCTTTGGGTATATTACAGTCGGTGGCATAAGCAATGGGGCGAGTTGCGTGAACTTCCGAGCGGTAATACTCGTCCGTATGCCCCCGCAGTTATTATGCACGGTTTGAGCTTTCATGGATCAGGGGGTCTGTCCGTCGGTGGCCAGGTTGTTGATGAAACGGGAGACTGGATTGGTATTCCTGCGGGCTTCCTCAAACGTGTTCAAAGTGCCGCTGAGTCAGACGACGAAAGTAAGATGATGGTTCCGCTGAATGCTCCTACTTTCAACTCACAACAGGTTCTTGAGATCACACGGCGACTCAAACATGCCAGCTAACAACCCAATGTACCGGGGTTGCCGACCGGGTCGAATCTGAAATTAACATCGCTGGCGGCAACCGAGTGATGGTAGCCGTTATTCCGCAGCAGTTTGGACAGGTACTCATGAAATCTGCGTTCCATTGCTTTGTAATTCCACTTTGTTTTGTCTTGCAGACTAGTTGTGAGGCACAAATTGAAATTGAAGACGGATTGAGTGAAGCATTGGCGCTCGTTGCGTCGTCCAATGCCAGTGATCGGGTCAGCGGATTCGAAAAGCTCGGTAAGATTTGGAACGCGAATGTAGATTCTCTGTCGTCTGGGTTTTCTGACACCCCTGTGGAGAGAGACCCGATGTCTGAAGGAAAACCAGAGCTCCCCGATGAAAGTGTTGATCGAATCGCAAAGGTGATCCAGCGTGCCCTTGCTGACGATAACCCAAAGGTCCGAGAGTCGGCAGCGATTGCTATTTGTTCTGCGCCACGCCCTCGCCCTGAGGTAATCTCAGCCATCACGAAAGGCTTAAATAGTGATGATACGAACGTCATATGGTACGTGTCTCAACAAGCCGTCAAGAATTTGCCTCCGATCGAAACTGTTATCCAATCG
>DOCI01000195.1:888-3116 GCA_003503535.1 Planctomycetaceae bacterium | reverse complement strand
AGCTGGACAGCGATGAGTTTAACAGCTTTGGGCCCGCATCAGATGTCCTGAAAGCATATGGTGTGAGAGCAAGACCATATGCAAACCAAATCGTCGATGTGGTTCTAAAATCAACAACGTATCGCAGTTTGAAGTTGTATGTGTTATTTGACATCGGATTAGAGGGTACAGCTGCGGAAAAACTGGCTGATGCTGCAGCAGATTTTACACGAGATGAATTGAGTATTGCGGCTGTCTGCTTACTGGACCATTTCCAACTTCTAACGAGAGTCGAGTCTCTGTGTCCTGAAACGATTCCGGCACTTCAGGAACAGATGCCGCGTCTGTACGCGTACTTATGCAAGCACCAGTTGGCTGCCAACGAAACCCGATCGTGGCTGGCGCGTTCCGATAAACTGCTTCCCGTTACGATGGGACTGATGCGTGAGGAAAGGTTTGTTAACAAGATCGCAAAGGAAGAAATTTCCGCAAATTCCTACGAAAAAATATTGCTGGCTGCGTGCAAGAGGGCGTGTGGTGCAAATCCGGCTGAACAGATCAAAGTAGATGCGGATCATCCAGTCGAATTTCGTCCTCGGTCCGCTTGGCCCAAAAGTGATGCTCGTCGATTGAGCAAAACAAGTAATGGGCACGGTGATGGTGTTACCTTTGTAATGTTGACGGGTGAAGTGCGAAGCGATGATGGTACGCACCCGGCATCGATCGAGTTATTCCGTATCAATGATGAGATGCTGTTGGGAACAAAAGAAAACAATCGGCAAGATGTGTTGTACGATTCGTCAACAGGACGATTTGTTTTTTACACGTCAGTCTTTGCGGCTTATTCAATCGGAGTCGGCCAGCTCGACCCAGGTCCATACCAGACCGGGAGCGCTCAGATTCGAGTGGAAGCGGCTGACCACCAACCTTTGACGCTGCAATTTTTCGACGAAATGCCCGATGTGATGATCACGCTATCTCCGAAACCTGCGCATTGAATAAAAGTCAACCCGACAAGACATTGCTACGACCTTCTAGACGAAATTACGGAATAATCGGGTAAAGCCCCATCGCTAAAACCCCATCGCTTAAGCCCCTCTCCACCACAACATCTGATTTGTGAGGGCCACGTGACTGACTACGCTGAACTCGCACGACTGGGCCAGGTGAGCCGGGCAAGAATGACACAGATTATGAACCTGTTAAACCTGGCTCCGGACATCCAGGAAGCGATCTTGTTCTTCCCGCGTGTCGAGCAGGGTGGTGATCCGGTGACGGAGAGAGAGTTGCGGGAGGTTGTTGGGGTGGAGGATTGGGAAGAGTTTTTAGCGCCGAGCGGCTTGAACTGTTTGATTGGTTAGCGAAACTCAATCAGAATTATGGCTTCCGTTTTACTCTTCGAAACTTACAAAAGGCACAAAGCGATTAATGTATTGTTTGACGAATCATGATTCCGCTTACAACTTTGCAAATGCAAGACGTTCAGACCACAGTCTGAGCCCAATTTATTCAGCAGAATTTCGTTGATATCATTTTTACACCCGACTGACGCGGCAGAGAGAGCGGGAAATCGGAAGAAAACATTCCATGCCATTTGTTGCTTATTCAAAAGTGAAGTAAGTTCCCGAGATCCCAAATTCCCCCGCGTTCGGACGGTCTCTCCACTGGTTGGGGGTAATTGTCAGATCCCCCTCGAGATACCCCTGATAAATCCCTTTCACGCTCCCGCTGCTTCCCAGCAGCATCTGCACCTGACTGCTGTCGAAATTGACCGAAGCGATCAGTCGATCTCCCGTGGTCGGCGTGAAATTCACCCAGACATCGTTGTTGGCATATTGCCATCGATTATTAATAAATCGGACCACCACAAAATGCTCCGCCCCATTGGCGACAACTGCTCCAGCAAAGCGTTCTTGCACACTCTGCTGGCTGTAGAGGATAAAGCCGTTACCTTTCGCATTATCCTGACCGGGAATCCCATAGCCCAGGCTGGAGGGAGCGATGTTCACTCGAGTCGTCAGGGGTGGGAACTGATCCAGCGTGAAGTATGTTCCTGTGATGCCAAATTCCCCCGCGTTCGGGATGTCTCTCCACTGGTTGGGTGTAATCGTCAGATCTCCCTCGATATACCCCTGATTGATCCCGCTCAAGCTCCCAGTGCTTCCCTGCAGCATCTGCACCTGACTGTTGTCGAAATTCACCGCGGCGATCAGTCGATCTCCTGTGGTCGGCGTGAAATTCACCCAGAC
>DOCI01000195.1:0-665 GCA_003503535.1 Planctomycetaceae bacterium | reverse complement strand
AATCGGACCACCACAAAGTGCTCCGCCCCATTGGCGACAACTGCCCCGGCAAACCGTTGTTGAACGCTCTGCTGGCTGTAGAGAATAAAGCCGTTGCCGGTCGCATTATCCTGACCGGGGATGCCATAGCCCAGGCTGGAGGGGGCAATGTCAATTCGGATCGTTGGCAGTTCCAGAATGAAGTAAGTTCCCGTAATTCCAAATTCTCCCGCGTTATAAGTGTTCCTCCATTGGTTGGGGGTAATCGTCAAGTTCCCCGCGAGATACCCCTGATTGATCCCGTTGAAGCTGCCAGTGCTTCCCTGCAGCATCTGCACCTGACTGCTGTCGAAATTGACTGAAGCGATCAGTCGATCTCCTGTGGTCGGCGTGAAATCGACCCAGACATCATTATTGGCATATTGCCATTGATTATCGATAAATCGGACCACCACAAAGTGCTCCGCCCCATTGGCAACGACCGCCCCGGCAAACCGTTGTTGTACATTCTGCAGGCTGTAGAGGATAAAGCCGTTTCCGATCGCATTGTCATGGCCGGGGATGCCATAGCCCAGGCTGGAAGGGGCGATGTCAATTCGGATCGTAGTCAGTTCCAGTGTAAAATAAGTTCCCGTGATGCCGAATTCCCCGGCGTTCGGACGGTCTCTCCACTGGTTGGGGGTAAT
>DOCI01000035.1:1220-4517 GCA_003503535.1 Planctomycetaceae bacterium | reverse complement strand
CCCACTATTCCTGGGGAAGTCCACTGCCATGGTCAGCCTTTATCACGGACACAAGCCTCCTTCGAAGTTCATAATCTGGGTTTTCAGGGGCTTTGCATTCGCCGTAATACTGAGCCTGACAGTACTTCCGGTCATTGCCTTGTACCAATTCTGGAGGAATCTCAACGGGTAAACATTTCGATGTTTGCACAAATCAATTTTCCTCTTGTTCGTCGAAAAACTCCACATCACAGGTCTCTTTGCTCATTTCCGGTGTTAAAATCTGCAGGAATTCTTTTTTGCAGACTTTTTATGATCTGAAGTATGCCTGATTTTATTTATAAAGCGAGAAATACGAGCGGGAAATCGGTGGCGGGGACGTTGGCGGCTGGGGATCAGCAGGAGGCGTTGTCGCTGCTGGGGGACATGCAGCTGTTTCCGATTCGCGTCGAGCCGGCTCCTGCGTCGGTGATGGCGGCCTTTTCCCGTGAAAAAAAGGTCGGGACGACGGCTCTAGTCGCATTTTATTCGCAACTGGCCGACTTGCTTACTTCCGGTGTGCCGTTGCTGCGGTCGTTGAAACTGATTGAAGATCAGGCCGCCAATCCGACTCTCAAAGGAGTTGTGGCGGATATCCGCGAACAGGTAGCGGATGGAAAAAGATTGGCTCAGGCATTCGCTCGACATCCCGGGACCTTTTCGACGCTGGTCATCAGCCTGGTTGAAGCGGGGGAAGAGGGGAGTTTTCTGGAAGATGCCCTCAAACGTCTCGCCTTATTCGTGCAGCATCAGAATGAACTCAAGGGCAAAGTGATGGGGGCGATGATCTACCCCGCTTTCGTCGGCACCTTCAGTGTGATTATTGCGGTGGTGATGCTGGTTTTCTTTGTGCCGAAGTTCCAGACAATTTTCGATCGTATGGAAGCCGAGCGGGGCTTGCCCTGGGCGACGCAAACTTTGATGGCGATCAGCGAAACGCTGCAATCGTACTGGATACCGTTGATTGTCGGCCTGGTTCTGGGCATCTGGCTGATTTTGCGGTGGTTGAAAACGGATCGCGGCCGGGAAATTCTCGATGGATTATTGATCAAAGAATGGAAAGTCGGTTCGCTCAAGTTTGGGTTGGCGGGGATCTTTCGCAATCTGGCAGTCGCTCGCTTTACTCGGGTGCTGGGAACCTTATTGCAAAACGGAGTGCCGATGCTGCGGGCGATTTCGATTGCCCGTAAAGCGAGTGGCAACATCGCTATTGAAAGGGCGATTGAAAGTGCCTCGGGGTTTGTTGCGAGTGGAAAATCGCTGGCAGGGCCGCTGCGAAATTCGTCCCATTTTTCGACCGATGTGGTTGAAATGATCGCGGTCGCCGAAGAGTCCAACCAGCTGGAACGGGTGTTGGTCGAAGTGGCAGATCAACTCGAACGCAAAGTTCAGACGAGATTAGCAACGCTCGTTCAGCTACTTGAACCAGTCATGTTGCTTGGACTGGCCGGTTTCGTATTATTTATCGTCCTCGCACTCCTTTTACCGATACTTCAGAGTTCAAGTCTGGTTTAATTAGTAGAAGGGGATAAAATCCCCGAAATGTGCGGATCAGGCACTGCCTGACCTACACCGAAATGTATAACACAGTCCCAATTGTGGACTTCAATCCCCCCACTATTATAAAATCTGTCGAAAGACGGAGGCCTGCCATGAAACGCTCGATGACTCGAAAACTAATCCGAAATTCCTCACGAAACGCCTTCACATTGCTCGAATTGCTGATTGTTCTGGCAATTCTGGGTGTGATTGCCGCGATGGTTGTCCCGAACCTGCTCGGCAGCCAGAAGAAAGCCAATATTCAGGCGACCGAGACCAGTATTCACGGCCTTGAACAGGCTTTGAAACTGTATGCGGTCGCCAATGGTGGCGAATACCCGAACGGCGGTCAGGAAGTCTTTGAATTGCTGGCTTCGAATAAAGATTCCGAAGGAAATGCCGTTGATCCTCTGCTGCCAGAAATTCCCAAAGATGCCTGGGGACAGGAGCTGATGTATGAATACCCAAGTTCCAAAAACAATGGCACCGAACCGGCCATCTGGTCACTGGGACCAAATAAGTCCGACGAACAAGGCAGCGGCGACGACGTCGCCAACTGGGGCGAAACCTAAAGCATTCTGCTCTACCAGTGGCGGTCGCATGAGCGATTCAACGACTCGGTTGGCTGTGTTTGCTCCCGCAGAACGCTGAAGTTAACATTCTTCTCCTGAGGGAGCGGTGAACTTTTCTTCTCCCTCAGGGAGAGGGAACTGATCTAAAATAGTTCTTAAATTGTAGATGAATCGAGTATCAACCGTGAAAAAATCAGGGTTCACACTGCTGGAGTTGCTCCTGAGTGTGGCCCTGCTTTCGGTTTTGATCTCGATTACTGTGCCGACGATCAATGCTCTACTTTACCGGCAGCAAATGCTGGATGTGGTTGGACGAATCGAACAGTTTCTGAATAATCAACGTCGAGATGCAGTCCGGTCTGGACAACCTCGCTGGATCCGCTTTTCCTCGGGCGATCATGTGCTGATTGCGGGCGTGTTTAATGAGCCCGCGACTTCGAGTGTCACGCTGCCGGAGTCGCTCAAGTTTGGAGTTTCTGACTTTGCAGAATCGCTGACCTCCGAACAACTTGGTGATCTTGGCTTGAACTCCCAGGAACATCGCTGGTCGCCGGAATTGCTGTACTTTGCCGATGGGACGGCCAGTGGGATGATTTTTCTGATCGAAGAAGAATCGAAAAAGGGATATCAATTTGAAGTCTCCACTTTGAACGGGTATGTTTCGATCGATCAGCATACGCCGGATCGACTGGAGGCTCTCAACCCATGAACCGACATCGCTCTTCTCGCAATGCCTTCTCATTATTCGAGGTTGTCATCTCGCTGACCATTCTGGCAATTTCAGCCGGGATGCTGGCTCAATTACTGGAATCGGCTCGCCTCGGTTCGACGCAGGCGACTCGTGAAACCGAAGCTCTTGTGTATGCGGAATCCATTTTGGCGGAACTGGTCGCCAGTCAGACCATGCCGGGCGAAGTCGCCGAGGAAGTCTTGAATGAAGATCCTCAATGGACCTATTCCGTCAGCTCGACCGAGACCGACTGGGCAACATTATTTGTGACGACCGTCCGGGTGAAACACCTCAACAGCAACGAGCGAATCGATGCCGACGTTTCGTTGACACGATATCTGTATGTGCCGGAAGAAACGGAAGTGGCATTATGAATAAATTTGAATCGTTAAAATAATCCTTGTGATTAAAAGACTCACGCAAAGTCGCAAAGCCGCA
>DOCI01000035.1:0-1131 GCA_003503535.1 Planctomycetaceae bacterium | reverse complement strand
TCACGCAAAGTCGCAAAGCCGCAAAGTAAAACATGCTAATGTGTTCAGAAAATCCTTTGCGGCTTTGCGACTTTGTGTGAAAATTATTTTGGTTATATGGAATGAATAAGTCATTCGCTGAGAGTCGTCTGCTTACGAAATTCAACACCAAATTATACACTGCTGGGCAAACCAGCAGTAGCACATGATAAATGAAATTTAGTGACCGCCAGAACGCTACAAGTCTAACAATGCTAATGCAGCAACCATTACGTTCGAACGCTGGTTTCACATTACTGGAACTCGTGCTGGCAGCTGCGCTGACTTCGCTGGTCTTGCTGGGGATCAGTGGATTGATTTTCATTGTGTATCAGGTGGAGTCGGAATCGGGACAGAGCGTGCATCTGGCAGAGACCGGACGAAATTTATTGCGTCAACTCGAGTGGGATCTGCAATCGATTGCGGGTGAACTTCCGGCGACAGTCACACAGAGTTCTTCAAGTACGACTAATAATGGGGGCTCGATTCTCGCTCTCGATGAAGATCAGACGATGCTGAACTTCGATGAATCGATTGAATCGACGGCGGTCTCAAAGTTTCTGCTGGGAGATGCCGTCTCACTGCAATTTCTGGCTCAACCAGTGTTGAGAACCGGACGGCAGTTTTCGCTGGATATCGATCCGATCGAAGCATCGGAGATCTCAAAACGGCAACAGCGTTTGCTCACGTGGGGATACAATACGTCTGAGACATTGGAAATGACTCTGGAGGGAATGGATCCGGAGCAACCCTTGGCGCGAGCAGAATCGTTGACCGATTCTGAACTCTCATCGCAAAGCTGGCTGGATGCACTCGCAGTTCCCGAACTGGTCGAGATGCAGTTTCTGTACTTTGATGGAGAAGGCTGGCTCGAAGAATGGGACAGCGACCTGGATGGCGGATTGCCAGCTGCTATTGAAGTGACAGTTGTATTACAGTCCGTGGGAAATGAAACCGCGGCTCCATTAACGATGTCGAGAACAATCGCCCTGCCAACAGTGCGGTTCGCTGCTACAGCCTCGGCGGAGTCGGAATTATAAGTTTCGAGTATTACATTCCATTTTGTGTTTGTGGGTAATTCCCGTCAGTCAAGTAGTGCTCTTTCGAGCTTTA
>DOCI01000194.1:32634-34075 GCA_003503535.1 Planctomycetaceae bacterium | reverse complement strand
GTCGATCCCGATCACATTCCCGATCACATTCCCGGTCATGGTCAAACTTCAATCATTCCGGGGACATAATGACACTAATTATCACATTCAGAGCAAGTTACTAATTAAATTGCGGCGATCTGCGGGTGCCAACTCATCCCGATCATTAATTTGAACGTCCGTGCGACCGCAAGTGGTAGAGCAAAGTGCTCTAGTCATTGCCGTTTTCAACCCAGGCATTACCTATGACTCAGTTTTGGAACTCAATCAATCCCTTTCCAGGACAACACTCGACATTCGCTTCGAATGTCGATGCGATCTTCTATTTCACTTTCTGGTTGTCTGCATTCTTCTTTGTAGCGATTGTTGGCTTCATGATTTACTTCGTGGTCAAATATCGTCGGATTGAAGGGCAGGAGCCTGAGACCAGCCCATCACACAATACGACAATTGAAGTGGCCTGGTCGGTCATCCCCGGATTTCTGGTTCTGGGAATTTTCTGGTGGGGGTTCACCGGCTATGTCGATATGCGTAGTCCACCCTCAGAGGCTTATGAAGTCAATGTCATCGCTTCGATGTGGCAATGGCAGTTCAAATATCCGACAGGGGCAATTGCCAAAGAACTTCATATTCCGGTCAAAACTCCGGTCAAACTGATCATGCAGTCCAAGGATGTGTTGCATAGTTTGTACATTCCCTCTTTTCGAACCAAACAGGATGTTGTTCCCGGACGATATTCGGGCATGTGGTTCGAAGCGACAGATGTCGGTGTCTACGACCTGTTCTGTGCCGAATATTGTGGGCAGAAACACTCAGATATGATCACAAAAGTCGTTGTTCACCCAGTGACTGCAGAAGAGGCAACGGACGAAGTTAAAGATACCTTTGACGCTTGGATGGAAGTCGCTGCAGACCCACTTAAAGGTCCCGGTGGAGTAGTCATTCCGTTGGAAGAGGCTGGGAAAAACATTGTCGAAATCTTCCAGTGTGCTCAATGTCACTCGATTGATGGCTCCAAGAAAGTTGGGCCTTCGTTTAAAGGAAACTTTGGCAAAGAAGTCGAAATTGCAGGGCAGGGTAAAGTGTTGATGGACGAAAACTACATTCGTGAATCGATCCTGGAGCCGACTGCAAAAATTCGTCTTGGTTATGAACCAAAAATGCCAAGCTTCAAAGGCCAGATGAAAGACGAATGGATCGACGCTGTCATCGCCTACATCAAGTCCATTCAGTAAACTGATGTGACTCAAATTCAAATTTGAAATTCAATTTTTATAGATTAAGGAGCAAGAGCATGGCTACTGACGTTATGCCCGCTCATTCCGAAACCAGTCGTCCAGAAGACAATTACCTGACCGCAAGTAAAGGGATTATGTCCTGGCTCGTTACGCTCGATCACAAACGGATCGGCGTGATGTATTTGATCGGTACAATGACCGCAATGTTTCTGGGAGGTTTCCCA
>DOCI01000194.1:31882-32547 GCA_003503535.1 Planctomycetaceae bacterium | reverse complement strand
TCACTCACGATCAATACAATCAGCTGTTCACATTGCACGGCGCGATCATGGTGTTTCTGTTCATCATCCCAAGTATCCCTGCTGCATTGGGGAACTTCATTCTTCCGGTTATGCTCGGTGCGAAAGATGTTGCCTTCCCAAGAATGAACCTTTGCAGTTTTTATCTGTGGGTCATCGGGGCCATCTTCTTTATCTGTGCACTGTTAACGACGGGCCTGGATACAGGCTGGACCTTCTATACTCCCTATTCGACAAATACATCCCAGACGAATGTCGTTCTGGCTACATTCGGAGCATTCATTCTTGGATTCAGTTCGATCTTCACAGGTTTGAACTTTATTGTCACTATTCACACAATGCGACCACCGGGAATGACCTGGTTCCGTATGCCGTTGTTCCTGTGGTCACTGTATGCAACCGCCATCATTCAAGTGCTGGCAACTCCCGTGCTCGGTATTACATTATTACTGCTGGCAGCCGAGCGGATGTTTGGTTTGGGGATTTTCGATCCGAAACTGGGTGGCGACCCGGTGCTTTATCAGCACTTTTTCTGGTTCTATTCTCACCCGGCTGTTTACATCATGATTCTGCCTGCGATGGGGATCATCAGCGAACTGATTTCAACATTCAGTCGCAAGCCAATTTTGGGATATCGCTTCATCGCT
>DOCI01000194.1:28171-31793 GCA_003503535.1 Planctomycetaceae bacterium | reverse complement strand
GCTCTGCTTGGTTTCCTCGTCTGGGGACACCACATGTTTACGAGTGGTCAATCGGAGATGGTGACGATCATCTTCTCCGTGTTGACGTTCAGCGTTTCGATTCCTTCTGCGATTAAAGTGTTCAACTGGCTAGCCACGATGTATAAGGTTTCGATCGTTCTGGCGACTCCCATGTGCTATGCACTCTCCTTCCTGTTTCTGTTTACAATTGGCGGATTAACAGGTCTGTTCCTGGGAGCCCTGGCAACCGACATCCACCTGCACGATACCTATTTCGTGGTGGCTCACTTCCACTATGTGATGATGGGTGGAACATTAGTGGCATTCATCGGTGGATTGTTCTACTGGTGGCCGAAAATGACGGGTCGCATGTACAACGAATTCTGGGGCCAGATTTCCAGTCTGATCGTTTTCGTTGCCTTCAACCTAACGTTCTTCCCGCAATTCGTGATGGGTTCTCGCGGGATGCCTCGACGCTATTATAACTACCTCCCTGAGTTTCAAGTTTATCACGTGCTCTCCACAATTGGAGCCTTCCTGCTCGGATTTGGATTATTGCTGGCAGCAATTGTTTTGATTGTCTCCCTGTTCAAAGGGAAGAAAGCTCCAGCTAACCCGTGGGGAGCAGCGACTCTCGAATGGCAGTGCAGTTCTCCACCACCTCTGGCGAACTTTGAAAAAACTCCGACGGTAGGAAACCCTTATGATATGAATTCCGTTGTCTGGGATCCGGACACCGAAAGTTTCATTCGTCGAGGCGATGTTCCTCCCGTGACTGATTAACCAACATAATAACTCAGTTATGTTGCACAGCAGAGATTGATATTGATATTGAAGAGCTGTCTGTTTTTAAAATTGTTGATGAAACAGAAGCCATACAATTTACTCCGATTACGATTCGACAGAAAAGGTTAGCCAATGGCGACAGCCGTGGAACCGCATGAATCCCATGAAGACAGTCATGACGACTGGCATCATCAACCATTCAGTGCCCATCATTTTGATAATGCCGAGCAACAGTTTGACTCGGGCAAACTGGGTATGTGGCTGTTTCTGGTCACCGAAATCCTGTTTTTCAGCGGGTTATTCTGTGCCTATGCCGTCTACCGGTCGACGCATCCTGAAGTCTTCATCTACGCATCTCAGTTCCTCGACAAATACCTCGGGGGCATGAACACCATTGTGCTGATTTTCAGCAGCTTGACGATGGCCTGGGCTGTTCGTTGTGCTCAACTGGGACAACGAACGGGACTGGTCACTCTGCTGGGTGTGACTCTGTTTTGTGCGGCTCTATTCCTGGGTGTCAAAACCTTTGAGTACACCGAGAAAGCCCATAAGCGACTGCTCTGGTCGGGAGCCTTCGTAACAGCGACTGATATCGGCAAGCAGTCGCAGGTGTTTGAAGTTGGGAAGCCACTTCCTAAAGCGGAGTTTGAAGATCGTGTAATGGCTTCGCTGGGAACGATCCAGAAGTATTGGTTGATAGCCGGAGTCATTCCTCTGGTTTTGATAGGAATCGGTTATGGATCTGGTTCGCGTCCCTGGAGGACGACCGGTTTTGCCGGACTGATTTCGATCTTTGGGATTTTAGCAGGAATCTGGATCAGTATCGAAATCCATCATGCCCAACATTCTGGGGATCATGCTGATGGTCACGGAGATTCCCATGCGGTTGCTGAGCATGAAGGCGAACACGCAGAAGATGATCACGGCGAGCATGACCATGCACAAACTGCTGAAGAGAAAGAAGCGGCGGAAATTGATGCCGAAGCTCTGGCAATTCAGGAGAAGACAGGAATTGAAGCGTCTGAAGCTCCCGACATGATTCTTGGTGAAATGAACAATGCCATACCTGCGATCTCGACTCCCGTGGATACAAATTCACAAGCGGATGCTCCCCGGAATGCCAACTTGTTCTTCAGTATTTATTACTTCATGACCGGTCTGCATGCCTTCCACATTATTTGTGGCATGATTGCGATCACCTGGCTGATGGTCCGATCGGTTGAAAACCATTTCCGGCCCGATTACTTCGGACCAGTCGATTTCGTCGGCTTGTATTGGCACATTGTCGACCTGATTTGGATTTATCTGTTCCCACTCCTGTATTTGATTGGTCACTGATCCTGTTTCGATTTCTTTTGTCGAGCGATTCGGTTTCCCATATTATATAACGTTGTAGTTGAGAGTTGAGACTATGTCTGACCATCATGAAGATCACGATCATGGATTCTCCCATGTCATGTCTCCCGGGATTCTGCTGGGTACGTTTGGAGTTCTGATTGTGATGACAATCGTGACGGTGCTCCTGGCGGGTAGCCCACTGATTCCCAAGGGATTTGATGTGCACGTTGCACTGACAATTGCCACAGTCAAGGCGGCTTTCGTGATGCTGTTCTTCATGCATATGATTTACGATAAGCCATTGAATACCATCTTTTTTCTGTTCTCGATTGTCTTCGTCTCCCTGTTCCTGGGTTTTGCAATGACAGATACCGATCAGTATCAGCACAGAATTGATGAATACAATTACAGCGAAGTTGAAGCGACCCCGTAACATCGGGACATTTCAACTTGTTCAAACTCAGTAGGTCAGGAATCACCTGGCCTACATTCTGTTTACGGTTGAGCCATGTCGAAGCCGTCACCTTTTCTTGTGAAAACACGGGTCTACCCCGAATTTGCAAAGACGAGTTTTCTCGTTTATGGTCTGATTGTTTCGATTGCGATTTTCTTTGTCGGAGCGATCGTCGCTTATCTGGGACGGTTTGTTTTCTCTTCTCATCCGATTACTCCAGTCGTTATTCCACCAATTTTGTGGATCAACACACTGTTGCTGTTGATCGGAAGCCATCTGTTATTCCGTGGATACCGAGCCGTCCGAAGAGAACAACTTCAGCGTTTTCGTCGTTACCTGTGTGCCTCATTGACGATTGCCTGCATTTTCTGTGTACTGCAATCGATTGGCATGTATGAATTACTCGATCAGCATTGGCAACAATCGTCACGAACTTCAGGTTCAGTGGCAGCGGTGTTGCTGATGGTTTTCCTGCATGTGGCTCATTTTTTTGCCGGTTTGCTCGGCTTAGCTTTTGTAACTTTTCAGGCATTCCAGGGGCGTTATGACCATGAGTACCACAATGGTGTGAGGCTCGTGGCGATTTACTGGCGATTTCTGGATCTGATCTGGCTATTACTACTGTTGCTGTTTTACAGCACAGGAACATCACTCCTCTTCTGAGCGATGACGTTTCTTTCGGGTCGATTTCTTACGGGTGGACTTCTTGCGAGTTCTCTTTTGGGGTTCGGCTTTTTCTGTCAACAGATAGACATCATTGGAGCTGACCAGAAATTCGTTTCCCAGCGCTGTGCGGCCAATCAACATGCGGCATTGCATACGCTTCCGGCAAACGAGGGTCACATCGACATTTTTTTCGACCGGACCAATTCGTAGAGTTGTTTCTACAACGACCCGCTCCGTGATATGGCCGTTGCTCGATTTGACCTGCGTATGCCGTTTGATTTTCATTCGCACCGGCTTGGATAGGCTGCGATCGGTTCGCGACAAAGCCACATCGAAGGAGACGTAGTCGTCCTCTTCAATTTTCAGATTCTTGACATC
>DOCI01000194.1:22599-28083 GCA_003503535.1 Planctomycetaceae bacterium | reverse complement strand
ACATCCACCGCTGAGGATCGGGCACCCGTATCCGATTTGGCTTCGATACCCTGCACGCCCCAGTCTGGCAAATCGATCCGTTCCCGCCAGCCAATTGTTAGTCGTTCATTCATCGATCAATTTCTCTCCCAGTTTGACCAGCCAAATTCATATCTGACCTGCAACTGACGATTCTATTGTAAACATCAGGCTTACATTCGGAAACCAGTCGAGCCCTTTAAAACCTCTTGTACTTGAGTTCCCAGCCTAGTGTTAAGGACACTGTAGAGGATACATTCTCCTAATTGAGTGAAGTGTTCGTGAGAATGACATTCAATTCTGACTTCAGCGGATAAATTACATCATGTATTCTTTACCACCCAGCAGTGTCAATAACATGAGCAAAACAGGTATCAGCGAGGCGAAAACTCTCCGAAAATCTTTTGTGACAGTATGCGGAATTCTCTGCCTGATCCTTATTCTCAATTCTCCAATCTGGGCTGCGCCGTTTCCGGGTGAGAATGCCGAATCAATCATTACTCAGGCGATGTTGCAGGCGAGTCCGAGTCTGGTGCGAATTGAAACCGTTGGTGGAGCCGATGTTGTCGATGACGTGTTGACTGGATCAGGACCGACAACCGGCGTCATTGTATCAGAAGATGGTTACATTATTACGAGTTCCTTCAATTTTGCTTCCAATCCCGCGACGGTTTTAGTCACACTGCCTGAGACCGATAATCGGCTCCCTGCTCAAATCGTCGCACGCGATGAAGTTCGCAAAACGACATTACTGAAAATCGAGGCGACGGGATTAATCCCGGCCGTGGCGGTGCCTGTTCAGGAAATTAAAGTGGGGCAATGGGTTCTGGCCCTGGGGCGAACATACGATGCTCGTCGCCCGAATGTTTCGCTGGGACTGGTCAGTGCATTGGGGCGCGTTGAAGGGAAGGCGATTCAAACAGACGCTAAAGTTTCTCCTGCAAATTATGGTGGGCCTTTAACAAACCTGAAGGGAGAGGTCCTGGGGATACTCACGCCACTCTCGCCGCAAGGCACAAGCAGTATGGATGGGATGAACTGGTACGATTCCGGAATCGGTTTTGCGATTCCATTGCAGGATATTTATGCGGTACTCGATCGTCTCAAAGCTGGAGAGACTTTAAAGCCGGGTTTGATGGGAGTCAGTTTTTCTGCCACCCCGGGCTTCCTGACCGATCCTGTCATTAAAGAAGTCAGACCAACTTCTCCAGCGGCAGAAGCCGGATTAAAAGCTGAAGATCGCGTGCTCACTGCCGAAGGGAAAGAGGTGAAATCGGTCGCCCAGCTCAAGCAGGTTCTCGGACAAAAGTATGCCGGGGATACCGTTTCGATGACTGTTTCCCGTGGAGATTCCACTGAAGAAGTCTCGATGGTGCTGGCCGCTGAGTTACAAACATTTGAGCATGGTTTTTTGGGGATTTTGCCGAAACGAATTGCGGAAGATGAATCAGGCGTCGCGATTCGATCTGTGCTTGCCGACTCCGCTGCGGAGGAAGCGGGAATTCTGGAGAACGATGTGATCGCCTCGTTGAATGGGGAAGAAATTCAGAATGTCCTTGAACTCTCGATGAAACTTTCCGTTAAACCTGCGGGGGAGGAAGTCACGCTGGGCTTGCTTCGCGAGGGAGAAACTAAACTTCTGAAAGTGACATTATCTTCTGCCATCGAAACCATCCCTGTGGAAGTTCCTTTACCTTTTGCGGGAAGTGAGCCGAATCAGGCATTGAAGTTGAAAGAGAGTGGCGAACTGAAAAATACAATTTCAGAGACCAGTCTGGATTATGAGATTTATCTGCCTGAAGACTATCAGACGGATCGGCGCTACGGTTTGATTCTCTGGATGTCGAGTCAGGGAGATCAACTTCCTGCTGAAGACCTGGCGCAATGGAAACGCATCTGTCGAACTCGAGGGTTTCTCCTGGTTCGCCCGCTGACAGAACCGGGAGTTGCCTGGACAGCAGCCGACACGCTGGCGTTGGAATCCTGTCTGGATGATGTCGAGCAGAAATATTCAATTGATCGAGATACGACAGTGCTGTTTATTACCGGAAATCAACCAGAGTTTTTGATAGAGTTTGGCACCACTCACCGTAGTCGAATTCACGGGAACGTTATTCAATCGATTCCTCGAAAATTCGATCTTCCATTCAACGAACCGGGCCAACGATTCCGTTTCGCCCTGTTATATACCGTAGATCTAACTGATGAGATTCAAAGCAAATTGAAAGAATTTGTCAAAAGTCATGGTCTTCCTGTCTGGATTTCTCAAGTACAATCGCCACCGACTCAAGAAGAGTATGATGACATCGCGACATGGTTTGACTTGCTGGGCACACTTTAAATAATACAGATACAAGCACGGTGCGCAAGCGAGTGTGTCAAGTTGACTCACGATTCAAGTTCAGGGAAGAAATGTTTGAATGGATATCGAACAATGGTTTCAAGTGTTATTGCTGGGCATTGTCCAGGGCATAGCCGAGTTTCTTCCGATCAGTTCATCAGGTCATCTGGTGATCGTCAACGAATTCCTTCCTGGCGAAGCGGCAGGGGGAGCAGATGACCTGGCACTCAATATCGCATTGCATTTGGGGACGCTCGGATCGATTTTGGTCGTTTACCGAAAAGATCTCATCCACATCCTTCGTGATTTTCAGATGCTGATTTCCATTGTCGTGGCAACGATTCCCATTGTGATTGTCGGCTTCACATTGAAAGATTACATCGAAGCCGCTTTTGAAACTCCGATGGTGGCTGCCTGTGGATTGATGGTAACCGCGTTGTTTCTCTGGCTTTGTGACTGGCTGGGGAAAGTTGAAACCGAACCCCTCGATCAACCCCAGACTCCAGACTGGAAACAATCGGTCTTAATCGGATTATTTCAAGCGATGGCAATTGTGCCTGGGATTTCCCGCTCGGGGAGTACGATTGCTGGTGGTGTGATGGTCGGTGTCTCACGAATTTCTGCGGCTCGGTTTTCATTTCTCATCGCCATTCCCGCCATCACAGGAGCCACACTTTTGCATGGAATCGATATCGCACGGGGTGAGTCCGGTGCGACTCCGATTGCCGTCTTAGCCGTTGGATCAATTGTTTCGTTCCTCGTTGGCATTGGAGCGTTGGAAGTCTTGCTGAAAATTGTTCGCAAGAATCGGCTCCGATACTTCGCCATTTACTGCCTGGCTGCTTCGTGGATCACCATCGCGTATTTAGTAATCAAAGGCTAAGTGAACCATTCCATCTGTGATGGTTGCGAATTCAATCCGCTGTAGATCAAACTGTGCCTGACCTGCGACTTTATATACAAGCACGAAGCGCAAGCGGGTGAGTCAACATGAATCTTTTACACACTCGCTTGCGCTTCGTGCTTGTATTCGTTCCAATAAATTTAATCAGTTCTTGGAATCTTGAGTGGCAACGAAAAGGCTTGCCAGATACCCAACAGTCACGCAAACCGTGATACCACTGGCGGTGTAAAGAAAGCCGTTGATTTTTGTGAATCGCCAGAGATAAAACATAAAGGCCGTTCCGGCAAAAGCTCCCGTCAGAGCTCCAAAGGAATTCGCACGACGAGTCACCGCACCCAGAACGAATAGTCCGCCGAGAACGCCCATGAACAGGCCGATGATTTTGATGAAAGCATCAAACAGCGATTTGATTTCCGGATTGACAAAAATCAGTCCCAGCAATGTTCCCATCACTCCCATCAGAAATGTAATTGTACGTGCTGAAATCAGATAGCCACGTTCCGTCTTGCAAGCATTAAACGGTCGCATGAAATCGGTCACGATGGTTGTCGCAGTAGAATTCATACTGGTTGAGACGGTCGATTGAGCGGCAGAGAAAATGCCTGCGACGATCAGGCCAGCAATACCGATCGGCATTTCGTTTGCAATAAACAGGGGGAAGATCTGATCGGTCGTGATTGTCGGATCAAGTCTCTCCGGATGTGAATGATAAAACGCGAACAGAGCTGTGCCGATTCCGAAAAACAGGACCGTCGCTGGTATCGTCATGATTGCATTTAACCAGATCGATCGAGCAGCCAGTTTTTCCGTGGGCGTTGTCATATATCGCTGAACCACAGCTTGATCAGCAGTATAAGAGGAGACGTTCTGCCCGATCGCTCCAACCACCACAACCCAGAGAGCGATTTGAGCACTGGAGGGATCCCAATCGAAGTTGGCCAGTCGAAACTTATCTGCATCAAAGGCCAGTTGAGCAGATCCACTAAACCCCCCGTCACTCCCGTTAACCATTAGAATGAGTGCAAGCAATGCTCCACCCAACAGGACGACTGTTTGAATAGTATCGGTCCAGATGACCGCTTCGATCCCTCCCATTGTGCAATAAATAATGCTGAGAACTCCCATCAACAAAACCGACTGTTCCGGAGTCAGCGGTGTGGCAACCGCCAGCGCCAGACCTGTCAGAGACATCACGACAGCCATACGGAAAATGTGGAACAAGGTGAAACTGGCACTTCCAAACAATCGCACGCTGCGGTTGAAGCGAATCTCCAGATATTCATAAGCACTGGTGACATCAATCCGCCGGTAAAACGGGAGGGCGATGTAAACGCCGACAAAGGCCACCACGGGGATCATAAAATTCCCAATGGCATAGACCCAGTCTTGTGCGAAGGCTTTGGAAGGAATTCCAGTGAAGGTCAACGAGCTAAGCATGGTTGCGAAAATACTGCACCCGGCTGCCCACCACGGGATATGACCGCCTCCGCGAAAATAGTCGTCTGTATTCTTGTTCCGACGTGCAAAGTAAACTCCGACACCAACCATCGCCAATAGATATCCGAAGAGCACACAATAGTTGACTGCTCCAAAACCTTCAGAATGGCTTTGAGGAGAAATGCTCCATATTTTCGGAGTTCGCACACGTGGTCGAATTTCTCCACTGGCAATCACAATTCGATTGTCCCACATGACCGGAATCGTTGTGACCTGATTCATCGGGATGCGCCCTGCGGAGCTCCAGGTGTTAGTGATCGTGTGATACCTCAACGCTTCCCGTAGAAAACCGGGATGATTGTCGCGTAGTTCGTCAGCTTTGAAGAAATTCTCACCATCATCGCCGCTCAGAATAAAGAGATGACTCTGCCCGAATCCAATGCCGGTGCCTGCCATAACACTTCGAGGAGCATCGGCTCGCCGTCGCCATTCACCTGTTCGCGGCGTAAATTCCCAGATATCTTTCAGGAACTCAGCGGTTTCGCCCTGTTGATTTCGGCCGCTGATCACATAAATGCAGTCTTCATATCCATTATGCTGTTGAACTGTAATATTGTAAGCTCGGGGAGTGCCGGGAAATGCATCAAGCTTGTTCCAGTGAAAGGCTTCTGGATCATTCTTCATTGAGAGATCCAGTGTCCAGAAATTGTTCATTGCCGACTTCTGGCTGTTCTGCCCACCAGCGAGATAAATCGTATTCCCCAGCAGAGCAGCCTGACCACCG
>DOCI01000194.1:12625-22551 GCA_003503535.1 Planctomycetaceae bacterium | reverse complement strand
ACATGGTTCTGGAAGTTTTGGATAGTCGACCCGGCTAATTTTCTGGGAATCTGGATTCCAACTCAGTAGAAAGACATCAGCGTAAGTCGTCGTCGAATCATTGCCTCCAATACACACAACTCCGTCTGAAGTTGAGACTGCAAATCCATAAGCAATTGCCCGAGGAAGTGTGCCCCCGTCTTTCCATTCATCGCCAGTTCCCGTCCTGGTCAGCACGTAAATTCGGTCATGCCAGACTTTACTGTTGTCCCAGACTGGCTCAGGAAAGTTCGCTCCTCCAGCCACGATGAGGGCGTCTTTATGAACTCCGACAAAAGGCCCGGCTACACCTGATTTATTAGGAAGGTCAGGCAGGGCTTGCCAGTCGAGTAAGGATTTTTCGCGATCTTTATCATTTCCAATTTCTTGTGCGTCAGCATGCGTTCCGTGCGAAATAATAATTGAAACGAGATAAATAAGGAGCTTGAGCGAGCGCGTGAAAGTCATCGAAAAAATTCATCCTTCTGATCTGGTGGAAGCAATCCAATCGAAGAATCCGATTTTGGTTAAGTTGTTCCGTAAATCGTTGATTTGTGATTCACTCAGCATTTTCACGGGAAGTCGAGTCGGACCGCACTCTGATGAAACCATAGACATGATTGCCTTTTGAGCCGCTCGTGGTCCGAACGGAATAAAGGTCCGCACCAGTTCCTGAGATTTTGACTGCTGTTCTCTGGCTTCCTTCAGATGGCCTTCAGAGAATGCCTTGATCAATTGGTGGTAGACCGGAGCCGCGAAGTTATAGGTACTGCCAACCGCTGCACTAGCCCCGGCTGCAAGTCCGCTGAGCAGCATTTCATCCAATCCCCAAAGAATCTCAAAGCGATCGCCCGCAAACTCCAGGCACGATTGAAATTCAAAGACATTGAGTGAAGTAAATTTAATGCCTCTCAAATTGGGAATTCGATCACGCCCCAGTTTCAGGAATTCGACCATGTTGAGATTCACACCCGTGACTGACGGAATGTGATAGTAATAGAAGGGCAGATCAGGAGCACCTGCTGCGATTTCTGACATGGACTCGACGAGAGTCTCAACGGAGTCCGGTTTAAAATAAACAGGACTGACGGCTGAGATTGCATCGGCTCCAATTATTTGTGCGTGAGTAGCTAACTGGCGAGCCTGAGCAAGACTTTCGCAGCCGCATTGAATAATGACAGGCAGTCTTCCATCTGATGCATTAACAAATGCTTCCGCAATCGTGCATCGCTCATCGTGTGTCAGCGAGACACCTTCCCCCGTACTGCCTAGGACATACATTCCTGCAATGCCATCTTTCACAAGATGATCGACCATCGAGGGGATCTCCCCAGTGTTAAGTGTCCCATCGTGATGCATCGGCGTGAATGTCGCTGCAATGAGTCCACTCAAAAATTCTCCCTGGCGAACCATTGGTTTCTTTCGTTGATATTGTTTTCAGTGATGTCCTGATGGTCTCTGAACAAATGATTGAAGATTGAGCATAGCAAAATAAAAGGCGAAGTTCTCGTAGGTTAAGAACGGGAATTAACAGAAATTTACTGATCAGAGGGTAGCACGCCACAGAGCAAATTGCTGTTGTTGATACGCAACTTTCCATTCTTCCCCATGGGGGCCGTCACCACCTCACCGTTACTTCCGCTTCGTAAAAGGAAACCCAGCAATGCACCGGAGCTTGTTAATGAACTCAGGCAAGAATTCTGGAAATTGGGGGACAGTGAGTTTGCTTTGTTGTGGACACCAGCCGGACGATGGTAGCCACGACTTATCCAGCTCCTCGCCTGTCAAAGCCTACGAACGACTCGCGAAATCGAGCGAATCGTTCATCAATGTCAGCATGTCAAGATGGATGATTCGACTCCTTTTATCTAAAAACTCTTCAAGTAAGCAAACAGCTTCCTCGAGCTTCTAAGCAATCACTATTGGCGCAGATTTAGAATTCTAATAGATTCCGGCACATACAAGAGGGAACCCGTTGAAACGATGGTCTGCAGGTAGAATTTTATTCCATATGACCTTGCGTTTCTTTGCTTTTGATCCAACTTTGGTGGTAAGCATACATCCCGCTACCTAAAGGACTTGCAAAATAAGGCAGCCACTAGAAATCGGTTTCTTTCGCGGACGCTTGAAGACTGTGAGGTGCGTGAATCAGATATTCTATCATTCACAGGAGATCGATAGCCAACGCAGCGGTAGCATCAAAGAAACACAAAAATAGGCAAACTGGAGAAGTTGATGAAAGTCGGAAGCCGTGAAATCGGACCCAAGTGTACTCCACTTGTTATCGCCGAGATCGGGATAAACCACGGTGGCGATATTAATGTTGCCAAGGAAATGGTTACCCTGGCGGCTAAAGCTGGTGCAGAATGCGTGAAACATCAAACGCATTTTGTTGAAGACGAGATGACCGATGAGGCCAAATCGATCTTCCCTCCCAACGCAGATGTCTCAATTTGGGAAGTGATGTCGCAGAGTGCTCTTTCACCCGATGAAGAGATTGAACTCAAGGCTCACACTGAAAATCTCGGACTTCTGTATATCTCAACACCTTTCTCTCGTAAGGCCGCTGATTTTCTGGCTGAAATTGACGTTCCGGCATTCAAAATCGGATCGGGTGAAGCCGATAACCTGCCGTTAATTCGACACATTTCAAAATTTGGTAAGCCTATCATTCTTTCTACTGGAATGCAGACCATTGAGACAATCCGGCCATCCGTAGAAATTATGGAGCAGGCAGGAGTCGAGTACGCATTGCTCGAATGCACGAACTTATACCCATCGCCCCCCGAGATCGTCTCGCTGAAGGGAATCGGGGAACTTCAAAAAGCTTTTCCCAAAGCGGTGATTGGATTTTCGGACCACTCAATTGGCTCGGAAATGGCGCTGGCTTCCGTGGCACTTGGTGCCAGTATTCTGGAACGCCATTTTACAGACTCACGTTATCGCGTAGGGCCCGATATTTCCTGTTCGATGGATCCGGCAGAATTGCGGTGGTTGATCGACAGGTCGCGAGAGATTCATATCGCCCTTCAAAACGATAAACAACGCTCCGCCCCTGAAGAGGATGTGTATCGATTTGCTCGTGCTTCTGTGGTATCCGATGCCGATCTCAAAGCAGGGCATGTCATTACCGAGGACGACATCTGGGCACGGCGACCAGGCAACGGAGAGATTCCCGGATATTTATTCGACGACCTGCCTGGCAGGATACTCGCACGGGATGTGAAAAAGAACACACAACTCAAATGGGCCGATTTTCAGTAAGTTAGTTTTGACAACGATAAGCAAGTGAAATAATGAAGAAACTTATCTTCCTAAGCGGGACCAGAGCGGATTTTGGCAAGATTGAACCGATCGCCAAGGCCGCCCATGAATCTGGATATCAGGTTATCTTCTTTGTAACGGGCATGCATATGTTGGAGAAGTACGGCCTGACCAAGGTTGAAGTTCACCGGAACTTTGAGAACGTGGCCGAGTTCGTAAATCAACGGCAAGGTGACACGATGGATACCATCCTGTCGAAGACCGTAATGGGATTTTCGGATTATGTCATGGAGGAGAAACCCGATGTGGTTTTCATACACGGAGATCGAGTAGAAGCCTTCGCAGGGGCCATCGTTTGCTCGACGAACTATATCCCCTGCGTACATATTGAAGGAGGCGAGGTCTCCGGAACCATTGATGAAATGTTCCGGCACTGTAATACAAAGCTCTCCTCAAGCCATCTGGTCAGTTCGGACAACGCAAAGAGACGAGTTATGGCCCTGGGTGAGCCTGAAGAACGAATTCATGTTATCGGTTCTCCAGAGTTAGATATCCACCTCCAACCCTCTGGTGTGTCTCTTAACGAAGTGAGGGAACGATACCAGATCGAATTTGAAGAATATGGTATCTGTGTCTTTCACCCTGTTACTTCTGAGAGTGATACGATCGGACAACAGGCCACAGATTTATTCTCAAGTCTGGATCGATCGGGCCGTGAATTCGTTATTATCGCACCGAATAACGATCCAGGATCCGAGGCCATTTTTGAGGCCATCTCAAGCTTACCCGAAAAACGTTTTCGAGTATTGCCGTCGATGCGATTTCGCCACTTTTCAGAACTGATGAAAAACGCTTCTGCTTTCGTCGGTAATTCCAGCGCTGGCGTCAGGGAGGTCCCTTTCCTGGGAATCCCTTCTCTCAACATTGGCTCCCGCCAGACCAACCGTGCGCTTTGCAATGAACTGCAAAACTGTCGTGCGGAAGACGACGATGCCATTCAGGCTTTCCTCCGCGATGTCTGGGGCAAACGGTTAGGCCGACATAGCGGCTTTGGCTCTGGTCGGGCAACCGAAAAATTCATGAATTTGTTAGATTCCGGAGTGTTCTGGAACACGCCGCTTCAGAAGAACTTCGTGGACATCGCGAGTGATTTAGAAAACGCTGCCTAATTCGAACAGTGACGATATTTAACTGACATCTTCTCACTCGAACAGACCATGCTCACACGAACAGACCATGAAAGACGCAAAACCAGACAACTACGTTGCCATAGTCCCAATACGAGCCGGATCTAGAGGCCTTGCGAATAAGAACATTAAGGCCTTCGCTGGACGACCTCTATACGAGCACGCAGTTTGTCAAGGATTACGCTGTTGCGCTGGCTGCATCGTCTCAACGGACATCGAAAGCGTACTGACCACTCCCGCCAGCGACGAACGGCTTCTTCACCGTCGTCCTCCCGAGCTGGCTTCCGACACCACTCCGATGGACGATGTCTTAAAAAATGCAATTGTCAGCCTCGATTTGACTGGAAAGAATATCGTATTGTTACAGGCGACGTCTCCCTTGCGCAGGGACGAGAATATTCTTGAGGCGATGGAATGCCATCGCAGTGGCGAGTTTGACCTCGTCCTATCAGTTGCTGAAGGCGACCGTTCGATTCTAAAGTCTGGATTAATCGAAGACGGCCGGTTCATACCTGTCCGCAAGCCGGAATATTGCTTTACCAACCGACAAAGTCTGCCATGTATTTATCGTCCCAATGGCGCCGTTTATGTCTTTTCCAGCGACTGGTTCCTGGCGAACGGAGGGCTGGCAACAGACAGGATTGGCGCCGTTGTAATGGATGTGACACAGTCGCATGATATTGACACGAAAGAAGACTTTTCGCACGCCGAGATGATATTCAAAAAGATGTCAGCCGGGGTGGAATTGTCATGACTAATTCCTCCACTCCGCTCCTGGCTTCCTACGGCGGTGGCCACGCCAACATCATTGCAGCCCTGGCGACAAGGCTGACGGAATGGGGAATGTCTCCCATCACCGTTGGCTTTACGACTGCTTATCAGGCATTCCTTCGCCAGGGGCTATCCGCCCGTAATGTTTCAACGATCATTAAAGGACGTGAAGAAACCTACGAAAATGCTGCGGAGTTGGCCCATCAGTTTTTGCCACAACAGGGGCATCCTGACATCACTGCATCCGAAACCCGGGACTATTTTGCGATCGGTCTCCATGACCTGATTCTGGAACATGGTCAAGAACACGCACTTTCATTGGTCGAGTGCAAAGGACGCTCCGCATTTGAACCGATCGCAACGATGGAGTCTTTCCTCGAAGAACTCAAACCCAGTTGTATCGTGACAACGACAAGCCCGCGTTTTGAGCTTGCTTTGCTTCGCGCAGGGAAACGCCTTGGTATCCCGACTTTGGCCGTGGCCGATATTTTCCTTCAGCGCGAACGAGGTTGGGTGCTCTCGGGAGACTATGCCGACCATCTGTGCGTCTTGAACGAAGCTCTGCGGGATGAATTGCTGGAACAGGGGCTCAAAGGGCATACCGAAGTGCATGCGACAGGGAATCCAGCATTCGATCCCCTCCTAACGCTTCGAGAGAACACCGAGCTAAGGAAGGAATTGCGAGAACGACTTGGAGTAACGGACAAGGTGCTTGTCCTATGGCCCTCGGCCTCTGTCCAACAAGCCGAATTCACTGACCGCCCCTTTGTTGGCAGCGAAGACGTTGCCGCCGTCTTGGAGCCGCTCTGCGATGAAAGTCCCGAGTATGCCTATATGTTGCGGCCCCATCCCAATGCGCCGCACGGCTTGCCGGTCGGAGCCCGGCACGGCATTCTCGATCCAGGGCTATCGCCAATGGAGGCAATTCTGGTGTCGGATGTGGTTTGTTTTGAAGTGAGCACAATGGGTTTACAAGCTCACCTGGCCGGCCTTCCTACGATCTGCGTCGGATTTCCCGACATTGCAGTTTTTCCCAAATACAGTAACACGCTGGTTGCCACCGACCTCAACGAGATGGCATCCCTGCTTCGCGATCGGAATCTGGCCGAATTGCAATGCAGCGTTGGCGGCAGGATGAAGCTTGGAAATGCCACGGATAAGGTCGCTAAGCTGATTATTGATATTTCTCGACACTCGAAATCGATTCGGGAGGAGAGCTAGCGCATGTGCGGAATTTTTGGCTGCTTTTCTTTTGAACCGGGACGAGTCTCGGACGAAGTACTTGGGCGCATGGCAAGTTCCATCGAACACCGAGGGCCGGACGCAATGGGTTTCCATTCCGACGAACGGGCCGCCCTTGGCAACACGCGTCTCTCGATTCTCGATCTCCAGGAGCGAAGCAATCAGCCCATGTTCTCGGACGACTCACAGATCGCGGTCGTTCAGAACGGTGAGATCTACAATTACATAGAGCTGCGTGAAGAGCTTAAATCGCTCGGTGCCATTTTCAGAACGACTGGAGACACCGAGGTTCTGCTTCATGCGTACATTCATTGGGGCCCCAACTTCGTAAAGCGGTTAAATGGCATGTTTGCGATTGCTGTTTATGACCGGCAATCAGAGAGAATGTGGCTCTACCGTGATCGACTGGGAGTCAAGCCTCTTTACCTGACCATCGGGAAGGAAACCGGCCGGATCTGGTTCGCTTCCGAAATTAAGGCTCTGTTCGAAGCCGGTATTGAAGCTAGACCGAACTACGATGCCTTAGCGCAGTTCCTCGCGTTAAATTACGTGCCCCAGCCCCATACAGCGTTCTTAGGTATTGAGCATTTGCCGCCAGCCACAATGGCAGAAATCACCTCAGAAGGTATCAATATCCGTCCGTACTGGGATCTCCTGGATATTGTACCGGACCGCGGAATGACTGAAGAGGATGCTCGTGAAGAGCTTCTTGCCCTGCTCTACGACGCCACCCGGATCAGGATGCGGTCTGACGCGCAATTCGGGGCATTTTTATCCGGGGGACTCGACAGTTCCAGTGTCGTCGGCATGATGAGTCGCCTTCAGGAACAACCGGTCCGCACCTACAGCATCGGATTCGCAGATCCCCGGTTTGACGAAAGCCATTTTGCCGAAAAGGCATCTGCACTCTTTGGGACCTCGCATACAAATCAAATTATGCTGCCGGATGCGACCTCAATGTGGAACAGGTTCATCTGGCATACCGACCAACCCCACGGCGACATTTCGTTCATCCCTATGGCCCAGGTTGCAAAACTTGCTGCTAAAGATGTCAAGATGGTGCTGACAGGAGATGGTGGTGATGAGCTTTTCGCCGGCTATGATAAATATCTGGCTTTCTTTGGAGATGGGGACACCAGCCAACTGAAATCAGGCTGGGACAAAGACTTTGTAAGACAGAGCGGTTTATTACTCGATGATGAGCCAGATCAGTTGTTACGAGGCTCCCTTCGCGAGGCGTTTCACGATCGAGATCCGTATCGGGAACTTTCCAATCAGATCGCCCTGGCAACGCATCAGGACCCGATCAACCGCGTGCTTTTCGCAGAAACCAAAACACTCCTGCCTGGCAATAATCTGGTGAAACCGGATCGGATGGCTATGGCTCATTCGCTGGAGGTCCGTTCCCCATTTCTGGACTACAGAATGGCTGAGTTTGCCTTTCGGGTTCCTGGTGAGTTTAAGTTGCGTAATGGCGTGACCAAGGCGATCTATAAAGATGCCGTCGAACCGATGTTGGGACATGAGCTGACTCACCGGAAAAAGCAGATGTTTACAGTGCCGGTTGGAGAATGGTTTCGCGAAAGTCTCGCCCCGTTCTGCCAAGAGCTGCTTTTCAGTGGGCGATTCGAAGATCGAGGAATTATTGACGTGACAGCCGCCGAGAGAATGCATGAGCAGCACATCGCAGGAGAAGCGAATTACACCCGTCAAATACGGGCCATGATTTCTCTGGAGATCTGGTTTCGAATCTTTATCGACCGTGAAACTTCTTAAGCCCTGAGGTTGATTTGATGTCCAATATGCCTGAGTCCGTTCGCCAGCCAAGGCCAGATGTGAAGTGTTGGCTGACGCTCTATATGATTGTCAACGATCCCGAAATCGCAAAATACATCTGCGAAATCGAGGATGTTTGGCCATTTGTGGATCTCGAATACATTGGCAAGATGAAACGTCAGTCGCATGTCGAGAGTTGGAAAAGTCATCACAGCATGGAAGATGTCAGCCTGATTCGCGAAGCCGTGCCGGATGCGCACCTACTTGTTCGTGTGAACCCGCTGAACGAGACTTCAGGAAGGGAAATTGACGAAGTTATCGCCCGGGGTGCTGATACGATCATGCTTCCGATGTTCCATGACATCGACACACTTGCCCGGTTTTACGATTTACTGGACGGTCGTGTCGAAGTCTTGCCTCTTTTCGAAACCGCCGGCGCGATTCGCATGATGCCGGAAGCCATCGAACGACTTCCGATCGAAGCTCTACATATCGGACTGAACGATCTTCATCTCGACCTGGGTCTGACTTGGATGTTCGAGTGCATTTCCAAAGGGCACCTTGAGGAGGCGGCAGCTGCCCTTAGAGCAGCTGGAACCCGATTCGGGATCGGAGGGATTGCCCAGGTGGGCAAAGGTGTTCTTAACGCAGAGTGTGTGCTCCGCGAACATGTCCGATTAGGATCCAACGCAACAATCCTTTCTCGCAGTTTCCATGGATTTTCCAAAACGAAGAACGAGTTGGTCGAAAACGTTGATTTTTCCAGTGAAGTTGAGAAACTTCGTTTCGTCTTTGCGGAGTCGTCTCAAATGAGCCCGGAGTTCTTGGAGGAAAATCGCAACGAGATGCGCCAGAAAACGCAAGAGATCGTGCGGTCGATGACCCAATCTCAAAAGACCAAGACATCGTAATCCGGTTGAAGAGAGCCTACCTCAATGAATATTCTGATGATCAGGAGCGATCTCAAACTGGCTGGACCAGGGGTATCGATCTATCGTTTATCGTATCAACTTCGCCAGAGTGGCCATAATGTGGTCATCATCTCTTCTGGCGGGGCCCTTTCGGAGAAAATGCGAGAAGAAGGCTTTTCAGTCTACGAAATCGAGGGACTCGGCGTTGGCCGGCGATCGATATTAGCTGTTTTACGCTGCATTCTCAGTATTCGCAAGGTGCTCGCAGAGGAACGGATTGAGGTTGTTCACAGTCATAATATGATCTCGACAATACTGACCAGGCTTGCCAGCTTCGGTTTCGGCTTGAGTCGGCGGCGATTCTTCACCTCGATTCATGGCAAGGGCAAGGAATGGTTATTCAGATATGTCCCCGGCACATTAGTTGGAGTCTCACAGGATCAACTGAAATATGTCCGGCAACACGCGCCTCACAAACGGACTTATTGCCTTTACAGCAGTAATTCCTGGATCTCACAGACCAGTCGTACCGCGGATATTACACGACCATTGCGGCTAATCTCAGTGGGTCATTTCACTGGTCTCAAGGGACAGGATCGTCTGGTTGAAGTTGCAGATGTCCTTCGTAATCGTGGAATCAATTTCACTCTATCGATGGTCGGTGATGGGCCTGCTCTGTCAGATATTCGTTCAAAGATTATCAGTATGGGCCTGGAAGACCAAATCACTTTGCTCGGAGAGCAAAGCAATATACGCT
>DOCI01000194.1:10785-12532 GCA_003503535.1 Planctomycetaceae bacterium | reverse complement strand
AGGAGCACGACATTTTTGTGCATTTACCGGATTATGAGACCTTTGGTATCGTGTGCCAGGAAGCTCTATGCAGCGGGTTGCCTGTCGTTGCATCGAAGGTGGGGGGGATACCTGAAATTGTAGCCGATTCCAGTTTTGGCATTCTCGTCGACATGAACCAGGAACAGAGCATCGCTCGGGTTGCAGACGCAATCATTGAGTTTTCTGATCCTGATAGGTACGCAGCAGCGTCTGTTCTATCGATCGAACATGCGAAAACTTTTTCTCCAGACCACATCCTGCCTCAGTTGATTCAGACCTATCGCGCGGCCTGAATGTGGGTGAATTATCGGCACTCTCTCGAAAAGAACAATATGCTTGGGAAAATTATAAATCTGCTAGAAGTGTTGAAGTGGTTTCGTAATGCGGACGCTAATAGTTATCTAATTTACCAACCTGGAAAAGTTGGTTCGACTGCAGTGGAAAATGCTCTGAAAAAGGCTGATAAGAAGACTTTTCATGCCCACCAGCTCTATTCCTCCCAGATCGATATTCTTCCGCTCAGCGCTCTCTCGAAACTGAAAAACCTGAGTAGGATGATTTATGTATTCTTCACGAATCGAGCTTTTTGCAAGTCACAAACCTCGGTGATTGTCATCGTCCGCAATCCGGTTGATCATATTCGCTCACTCACCTTTCACCATCTTGATAAGGTGCTCTATCTGTATTTTCAACGACACAAGGATACTCGTAAGCATCAGTCCTTTACCCAAATGCTCAGGCCAATTTATCGCGAAATTATCGATGTCGACTATGCCAGCCACTGGCTTGAACAGGAATTTCTACCACTGACAAAAATAAATCTAAAGGACCTTGAAGGTCGCTCTTTCCCCTTTGAAATTACCACTGGTAAAAAGCGATACCTGTTCCTGCGTTATGAAGACTTAAAAGCTTCGGAACAAACACTTGCAGAGTTCTGTCATGTGGATGGCTTTGCCCTGGAAGAGGCCAATCATTCTGCGCAGAAATGGTATGCAAGCTTATACGAAGAAGCCAAGTCTGATCAGGACCTTACCGAGGAACTCCAGAAGCAGTTAAAGCAGGGACTGTTTGCAAAAACTTTTTATGGAGAGTCGAATGATATATCGAGCGTTTGATATTTTTCTGACCCTCATTCTATTAGCCATAGCCTCGCCAATAATGATCTTGGTCGCTCTCATAATCTACCTTCGCGATGGTAGGCCAATCCTGTTTCAGCAGGAGCGAGTTGGCATCGACAGAAAAGCCTTCACGATCTACAAATTCCGGACCATGAGAAACGGTTCGAATTTTAATTCCCAAGTAGCGACCACGAGCAAAGAGGCCCTGATGGAAGAGCGTTCAAAGATGCGTGTGAAATCGAACAAAGATCCTCGGATTACCGCCATCGGAGCAGTTCTACGCAGGACACACCTCGATGAGCTACCTCAGCTCTTCAACGTCCTGAAAGGCGATCTTTCACTCGTCGGCGTCAGGCCGGATACACCTTTGCAGGAGTATGACTATCCTGAAGGGTACTGGATAACCCGACACCGTTACTCACCTGGTATCACGGGCCCCGATCAATTGAGACATTCCTCCAATATCGCAGGACGAGTGGAGAATGAAAAGCTTTGGCTCGAAGAACGCAGTGTTGGATTATATCTCAAATACCTTAGCACGACTCCAATAAAAATGCTTAAACGGACAAGCTTCTGACTCATTGACTGCTGGCTTGATTGAGAGTCAG
>DOCI01000194.1:4521-10682 GCA_003503535.1 Planctomycetaceae bacterium | reverse complement strand
CAAGGAGCGAAATTAATGGGTGTTCCCATTATTCGAAGGTCAACGTGAATGTCTGCGCTATACACAATCATACTCATATTGCATATTCCTGAGCTCTATGCTTCAGGTGGTATCTACCTTTCCAACATAATTTTACTTGGATACATTGCAATCAAGGCATTGTACGTCAAACCGATCAAATCCTGGCCGTTGTGGGTTTTCATGACACCAATATTGGTTTTCTTCCTGGATGTTTGGCATGGCTCAGATTTCAAATCACTGGTGTTCTGTACAAACATGATTGGGCTAATCTATATCTTCCCGAACATTTCATTATCCAAGGCACACCTTGCACGCGAAATTCATATCATAGTCCTGGTCTCCATACTTTTCCTTGCTGCGTTCGTAGTCATGAATCCCAGTTCGTTTGGAAGTATTGCCTTTAGCAAGGCAAATCATTGGTATCCGCTTGCGACCCCAAATATGATTGGGGTGCTCGCAGTCATCGTCATCGTGATCTCTATGGAAAACAAATATCATTGGCTCTACTGGGGATTCGGCATTTTCAGCCTCGCCTTCATGCCGCTCATTTTTGGCGTGTTCTTAGCCTTAGGGGTTTATGCGGTTTGGCGACTGCCGGGGTACCTCAAGCTCCTGGTTATTCCAGCAGCGATCGGACTTATCGCGACTCGGTTCGACTTCTCTATCCTGAACGACACCACACTCATGGATTCTATTTCGTCATTCCGATTCAGTATATGGGTCGAAAGTATGGAATATATTTCTGAGAATCCAGTCTTCGGGATGGGCCTGGAGCAGTGGCCTGAAATCATGGGAGAATTCATTAATCCTCACAACTTCATGATCTATTTTGTAATGAGCTACGGCTACACCCTCGGAATTATGCTAATTATGGTTGCGATTTACCTGGCATTTGAGAAAAGTGAAAAAGCCGGACGTTCCATCGTAAGGACAAAAGCCATTGTCGTAGTCATGATCGCATACCAACTGGTGTATGTCGGAAATATTGGCCATTACTCAGCATTTGGTAACATCATTACTCTCCTGTTTGGAATTCATCTCATCCATCAAAGAGACTTACAGTTACCCCGTGCTCATTTTAGTTCACCAGCTCGAATGCCTGTAAGAGTATCTCCAGCTCTTGCCAGAGAGTGACTTTGAAGTGCCCCAACCTCTTGCAAGCTATATCCAAGGGTAACCGTTTAAACCCGTACAGAGCCAGGAAAATCATTTCACTGAGCCAATGAGTGACCTTATCGTCCTCTCGTGGATCAGCCAGGTCTTCAAAGAAAAGTAAACACGACAACGGATTGGAAAACGCTGCAAATACCCCGGCAGAAGTTGCAAAAGTCCCTGCGCACAACGAGACCCTCGTGTTCTCAAACACCGAAATTGGTAAGATGCATATCCAATGTCATTCTCATGCGATTGCGCTTCGTGCTTGTAAACGACATGCTACCGGATTGCATCGATTGTAATTACGCGGGCAGTCGGTCGTGAGAGGTCGATGAGGAGTGGTTCTCGTGAGATTTGTTCGGTTGTATTTCCAGCCGCATCGAAAGCAACCATGCGCAGATACATTCGCGTAGGGGCGTGATCGGGCAATTCGAAACTGAATGTGCCCGTGTTCTGGATGCCGCCGTCTACCTGTTGCCAGGGGCCGTTCACGTTGGCGGAGTAGTACAACGACACCGGCTTTTCGGCTGGGAAATCGTCGTGCAGACGCCACTGAACGGTCAATTGATTGATGTGCGGGCCATGCCCCTGATAACTTTTCAACAACTGCAGTTGAGGCGGTTGGGAATCCACAAAGACATCGATTTGTGGTTTTTGTCGCGGTTGTGGAGGTGGCTCGGCATTGCCGACGCCGCTGTGAATTCGGAAGTGAAACCCGTAGCGTCCATCCTTGGGGACGGAAACTTCCATCGGACTTTTCAAATCGGCATCCACTCCATACCGCCACCACTGCTGACCATTGTCCTGTGTGATAAACAACTCCACGGCTCCAACTCCGGAAGGACCGACGCCAGCAACCTGATAATCGATATGAAATTGATGGCCGTTGACATGACGGGATCGCACACCTTCGATCTTATCGATGGGAGCAGGAATTATCGCCTGGTATGGATATGTTTCGGGCATTGAATAAGTCGATTGCTGAGGAACTGCTTCAAATGCAGGAGTCTGCATCGGTGCAGTCAGCATCGGAACAGAACTGATTTGTGGCTCGACCGATGGTGCTGGAAACGATGGCAATGTTGGTGCCTGAGGTTTTTCGCTGACTTTGACCTGCTTCGGAATAATCAGAGGCATGGCATCATTGGCTAAGCTTTCCGGGTTCGGCTTTTCAACAGGTTGTAACACAGGCAACGAGAGTTCTTCATGCGGTTCACTGATATTTTCAATGTTGCTGACCGGTTTTGACTTGTTCTGAATCGGTTTTGGCTCTGCAGGAAGTTCTCCCAGGACCACAAGGTTCTGTGTTACGTTCCCAGCAGTATCAAAAACCTGGCCCCGAACTTCTGGCAATTGACCAGGCTGAATTTTCCAGGCCGTTTGACCCGACATGGCTTTGGCAATGTAGACCATCTTCCAGTCGTCGGCAGAAGTATTGCGAAATTCAAGGATCAATGTTTCGACATCGGCATGAGCATCTTTTATTTTCCAGGAAAGGCCAACGCGGCCTCCCGATTCGCGAGTCAACTGAAGTTGAAGTTCCGGGTTTTGTCGATCGACGACAACCTTCAACCCGGGTGGACTATTCTTGGGGTCGGGATGCAGACGTCTTCCGGAATCTCGAATCGAGACCGAAAACCAGTATTCCCCTTCGCCAGTCGGTTCAAATTGAAATTCCTGATGATCGATCGGTTGAGTGGCCGCTTCGTTCCAACTGCGACCTTCATCCACCGAAACGAACAGCACGACTTCGCGGGCCTGCAAGCGGGAGAGGAGTTCCTGATCGTATCGAAACGGAATGGTGAACTCATCACGAGCGGTAATGATTGTCGCAGGTTCAGCGGCACGACTGCTCGACAATGGAAATGCTCCACTGCAGAGTGTGCAGACTATCATAAAAATTGAGAACCGTCTCATTACTGCCCCCTGGCGAGTTCAGGTATCGGATCTGTCCCAATTGAACAGCGATACCAACTTCCGCGACTGCCCCGATCCATCGAAATGCAGATTCCCCTCAACGTGCCAACTGCAACTTATGTCTCCATTGCAATTTCTCACAATAGCTGTCCTGACAACAAGTTACGACAGATTTATCTTTAGCGGAGAGCCGCTGGCGATTACTCAGAATTCCCTCTGAGATCGCCAGGATAGCTTCTTCCGCGCGGTAATAAATCGCGCACGTATCGACTGTATCGGTTATTCGGGATATGCAGCTTGAAACGAATCCGGGGAGGCAAGAGCGGAAAGTTAAATGAGGTGGGTGCCATGTGTGCATCGTGCAACATGGCAAGCGTAAAGTAAGCTTCGAGGATTTGTGAAGAAGGTGTCGGTGAGGTTGTGCATTTTGTCTTCGATGGCATGCAATCCGACTTGATCAGTTGCACACGCCAATAGACAATAACATTAACTGAAGATTGCTCGGTAATATCTGAAAATCAGCTTTTTTTTGTGCGTCGTTTCAGTGGCGGACTCGGTTCCACATCTTTGAGCACATTGGCAATTGTGTCCAAGAACAGGTCCATCGCGAATGGTTTTCGGAGATAAGCCGCCACGCCAAGCATTTCTGCATAGGCTTTGTGCCGCCCGCCTTCATTGGCGGTCACCATGATAACTTTCGGAGGATTGTCGAGTGTTTTCAGGAACTCGAGAACTGGGAATCCCCCCATGCGGGGCATCATCATATCGGTCACGACGAGATCCGGCTTTTCGCTCGTGATCGCTTTTTGACCATCCAACCCGTTGTTGCAAGCTGTCACACGATAGCCGGCATTGTTCAGGACAGCCTGCAATGTGGTGGAAATTTCTCGATCATCTTCAATCAGCACAATATGCTTGGCAGTCATGAATCATCCGTTCTCTCGGGGCGGAATGTGTTCCGCAAAGTGCAGGTGGGGCTCTATCGAGCATTATTTTGGGAATTGAAGACATGGAACACCATCTGGATTCCAATTGTCAGTATCAGTTATACCATAAAAACAATGCCAGAGACAGTAAATTCATGGATAGGGCTGAACTTGAATAAGTCAATAAAAAAAGTCCGGCAGCCAGATGAGCTGTCAGACTTGATGAATTAGAGATAGCAGAGCTTAACGCATCGCAACTTCCAGGATATCGTCAATGACTAAAGTTTCCTGCATATTTCTCAACTTGAGCAACGCCCGTTTTTCCAACTGACGGACACGTTCGTTACAAACACCCAGCTTTTCAGCCAATTGTTTGTAGGTGGGAGCTTTTCCGAGGCCGTCGAATGAATACCTCTGTCGAATGATCCATTGTTCGCGTTCATCGAGTTGGGTCACCATATCACTCAATTGATTGGAGAGTGTGCTCCAGGATTGTTCCGGCAGAATGGAATCCCCAGTTTTGTCGGATTCTGAGTTTAACTCGAATGATTCCACGCTGAGCATTTTCTTACGCAGCCTTTTAGTGAAACGATACATACTTCTGGAGATCGAGTAATACCCATAGGTGCTGAAGCGGTAACCCCGTCCGATGTCGAATTTTTCGACGGCCTGCATCAGAGCCATCACTCCATCACTGAAGAGATCATCGAACGACATTAAAGGGGTCACAAATTTTCTCGTGATTGACATGACCAATCGCAAATTAGAGCGGATAATGAGATCCCTGATTGAAATCGCCTTATTCAGTTTTGCCTGAGCCTCAAGAATGAGTTTCCGATCTGGATTTTCAGGATCGATTTTTGACCTAAGCTGGTTAAAGCGAAACTTGAGATAATTCATCTGACTGAAAAAGCAAGCTTCGTTTTCAGGTGTCAGTAAAGGTGCCTGCCCCATGCAGGAAGACATTTCCAACGATGAGGAGTCGTCATTCGGACGGATCTCCATCTCCAAATTCCGTAGATATGTCTCAAATTCATTGTTTTCAAATTCTTTGGCAGCATTTTTATGCTGATAACGGCGGTCAGAAATATATTCGATTTCCTGCCCGAGCAAGGCGGTTGCGAGTTCCGACAACCTTTTTCTGGTGAGTCGTTTATTCCGATCCAGTGCAATGCTGTTAATAGATTGAGATTGTACCAATTGAGGACCGCTGGTTGCTTCACTCGTCAATTCAGTATTCTTAACATCCAGGGATTGATTCATAACATGACTCCAAGACTGCCAATAAGAGAGTGAAGTAAAATAAAATATTCTCGTTCTTGAAAAATCTGACTCGGTCAGGGATTTGACACATCCCTGACCCAATCAGCTACATCGATAGGCTGAAGTTCAAGCTGATCCAGATTATGGGAGAAGAACTGTATCGATTACATGGATGACACCGTTGCTGGTCACAATGTCTGCTTTGATGACAGTAGCATTGTTGATTTTCACACCATCGTGAGCATCAATTTTTACTGCGCTCCCGTTTAAAGTTTTAGCCTTTTTCAACTTCACGACATCTTTGGCCATCACCTTGCCCGCAACGACATGGTATTTCAGAATACTGATCAATTTGTCTTTATTTTCTGGCTTGAGCAGGCTTTCAACTGTTCCCTCTGGTAAAGCTGCAAAAGCTGCATCTGTTGGTGCGAAAACAGTCAATGGACCTTCGCTTTTTAGTGCTTCAACCAGACCAGCTGCCTGGACTGCTGCCACTAATGTGTTGAAGTCATCTGCTGCGACTGCGGTGTCGACAATATCTGCCTTCTTGTCGCAAGCTGCGACTGGTGCAATTGCGGTCGAGAGCAGAGCAAGTCCAGCTACAAATACATGTGAAAATTTCATCGTTCATCTCCGTTTGTGGTTTGTGGTTTGTGGTTTGTGGTACAGAATGAAGTGGGGCTCAAGATTTTGCAAAATCTAAAAAACGTTCAAAACGTTCATTTAATCATATACGGCTTATTTTATTACGCAAGGTGATTTGAAGACAAATTTTCATAAATATTCAATATTTAACAGTCATGCCATCGGACCAGGGTGGTAAAGGTGCTATCGTTTAACACATTAAAGGGTCAAAAAACGACCAAAACGTTAATTTAC
>DOCI01000194.1:1844-4401 GCA_003503535.1 Planctomycetaceae bacterium | reverse complement strand
CGTTAATTTACCAAGCAACTCAAGACTTCTGTAAACAGTCTCAAACATATGATGTTAAGTCCAAAACAAATCGCTGAAGCCTTACAGGTGAGTGAATCTTCCGTCAAACGCTGGTGCGATAGCGGTCGACTTAAGACACAATACACGTCTGGAGGGCACCGTCGTGTCGGCACTAAATCACTGCTTCAGTTCCTCAGGGACAGCAACAAAACATTGGTTCATCCTGAATTGCTTGGATTGCCTGCTTTTCCTGCCGATGAGAATGCTTATCCTGAAAAACTCTCAGAACAGCTGTGCGAGGCATTGCTGAATCTTGATGAAACTCGCAGCAGGCAGATCATTTCTGAGCTTTATTTATCCGGCTTGAGCGTTTTGCAAATTATGGAAACGATTATTGTCCCGGCATTGCATCTGATAGGTGATCGTTGGCAGTGCGGTGATGTTCAGATTTTTCAGGAACGTCGTGGCTGTGAGATTGTCACAATACTGATCCATGACCTTCGTCGTATGATTGATGAGCCCCCGGCTGAGGCTCCGCAGGCGATTGGCGGGGCAGTCTCGGGCGATCCCTATAAAATCCCTTCACTGGTTATTGAAACCGTGCTCAAAGAAATCGGGTGGAACGCGACCTCATTGGGAGAAAACTTGCCGCTGGAAACCTTTGGTTCTGCCATCGATGCTTTGAACCCCACAATGTTGTGGCTCAGCCTCTCTTATCTTCGAGACGTCAACCAGTTTCTCCAGGAGTATCAGACGTTCTATCAAAAATATGGTGATCGAGTCGCTATCATCATTGGCGGTCGAGCAGCAACGCCAGAGCTGTTAAAACAAATGAAATTCTTTTCGTACTGTGAATCGGCAGAGCGTCTGGTTGAACTCTGCCAGACCTGGTCAACGATCCAGCAGCCTCATCAAACTTCCTGAATCCATCGACTTTTCAAACTCATTGCGAACCGATAGAGTCAATTCAATAACAGAAGCTGAATTCTGCAAGTAGGTACTCCTACTTCGCTATCCCTATTCCGCTCTGATGAATGAGATTCTTTTCAGGAGATCTTCCAATGAGTTTGAGACTCAACTTCTGTGGTGGTTTTCTACTTGCCTTGTGTGCTTGCAGTTGCCCCGTGTTACTCGCCGCCGAGCGGCCCAACATATTAATGATTTTCACGGATGATCAGGGTTATCACGATGTCGGCTGCTACGGCAGTGAAATCTCGAGTCCCAACATCGATCGTCTGGCAGCAGAAGGCTTGAAGTTGACTGAGTTTTATGCCGCCAGCAGCATTTGCACGCCTTCCCGATTTGGTCTATTGACCGGCCAGTTTGCTCATCGTTCACAGGATCATCTGCTCGGGGCTTTGATGTTCCTTTCTGATAGGGATGCCGAGCGTGGCATTCATTCTCAGGAAGTCACCTATGTTTCTCGACTGGCCGATGCGGGATACCAAACGGCTTTAGTCGGGAAATGGCATCTGGGACATGGATCGAAAAATTTCTGGCCGACAAAACATGGCTTCGATTCGTTCTTTGGCCACACGGGAGGGTGCGTCGATTTCTTTACGCTCAACTATGGCAATCAGCCGGACTGGTATCGGGGTGAAGAACTGGTTGATACCGAGGGCTACGCGACAGATGTCATCACCGCGGAAGCGGTTCGAGTTCTGAATGCCCATGCCGGAAGCGAAAGGCCTTTGTATCTGCATATCGCATACAATGCTCCTCATTTTGGGAAGGGGTATGATCTACAGGCAAATTCGACCGTCAATGTGATGCAACCGAAGCCTGATGATCTGGCAAAAGTTGCTGAGATTGAAGATCCTCTGCGACGAAGTTTTGCCGCGAAAGTAGTCGGCATGGACGAAGGAATCGGTCGCATCCTGCAGAGGCTCGATGATTTGAAAATGACAAAGAATACGCTGGTCATTTTCATGACGGATCACGGTGGTGATCCCGATTATGGGGGGAGTAACCTTCCGCTCCGAGGTGGAAAAGCGACGCTGTATGAGGGAGGCTTGAAGGTTCCCTGCCTGATTCGCTGGCCAGGCGAAATCGAACCGGGCAGCGTATCGGATGATGTGACCTGTGCCGTCGATTTCTATCCCACACTACTGGAAATCGCAGGAAGTGATCTCGGGAAACAGCAGCTGGATGGAATCTCGCTGGTTCCAGTATTTAAGGGCGGGCAACTTCCTGCTCGCCCTCCTCTGGTTTTTGTAACGGGAGCACATCAGGAACTCAGCCGCAAATCATGGCAAGCGGTTCGAGATGGAAAATGGAAATGGGTTCAACCACCGGGAAAGCAGGGGCAGCTCTACAATTTAGCAACAGATCCCAATGAAAAGCACGACGTTGCGGACAAATACCCTCAAATTGCCGAGCGACTGAACATCCTTGTCCAGCAGCAAATTCAATAACGCCGTAGCGCTTTGCCGAGCTCAAAATATCACCCTCAATTTGCTATTCCGCAGGCAGTTTGCCTGCTCCTCCATAATTAAGACCTGACTGTCAAACCACCGCGATTCATGCTTGCCCTGCTTCGCGATGCAAGCATGGCACC
>DOCI01000194.1:1441-1800 GCA_003503535.1 Planctomycetaceae bacterium | reverse complement strand
CGCAGGCAGTTTGCCTGCTCCTTGGTTTTGAATAGAGATGATATTTAGAGATGTTGGGCCTACAACTTCAGAGTGTCCAAATATCGCTGACAGTGAAAAAACATGAACAACGCAAAAATTGCCGATCAGTTCGATCAACTGGCTGATTTACTGGAGTTGGAAGGTGCGAATGCATTTCGTGTGCGTGCTTATCGAAATGCTTCCCGCACAATTGAAGGCTTGTCGGAATCGCTCGCTTCGATTGTCGAAGAAGATCCCGCCCAACTGCAGGAATTGCAGGGGATTGGGAAAGATCTCGCGGAAAAAATTGAAGCCATTCTTTCAACCGGCGAACTGAAACAGCTCGAAGAGCTGAAATC
>DOCI01000194.1:0-1247 GCA_003503535.1 Planctomycetaceae bacterium | reverse complement strand
TGAAAGCGAAAATCCCGGCTGATGTCGTACGGATGATGCGAATTCCTGGCATCGGTCCTAAGAAAGTGGCCACACTGTACCATGATTTGAAAATCACCTCCCTCGAACTTCTAAAACATGCTGCTGAAGAAGGCAAGATCTCCGAACTCAAAGGCTTCGGCAAAAAGACCGAGCAGATCATTCTCGAAGGCCTGGAACAACTCGAACGGGCGGGCGTGAGGATGTATCTGGCCGATGCAAAACCGTTTGTCGATGCCATTGCCGATCAGCTGAGAAAGCTCAAGTCGGTCGATCAGGTTTCGGTTGCCGGGAGTGTTCGACGGCTCAAAGAAACGGTCGGCGATCTCGACATGCTTGCGACAGCAGACGATCCCACCGAAGCGATGGACTTCCTGGCCAATCATCCGCTGACAGAAAACGTTATCGCCCGCGGAGAAACCAAACAACGTGTTCGATTTCAACCACTCTCCCCCTGCATGACACCGGATGGAAATCGCATTTCAGTCGAAATGGATTTGCGGGTTGTGCCCAAAGAAAGTTTTGGAGCCGCCCTGCAGTATTTTACGGGCTCGAAAGAACACAATATTGTAACACGTCGACTGGCTAAAGAACGCGATCTCAAACTGAATGAGTATGGATTGTTTCATGAAGAAGACCCTAAAGCCGCAGCGACTGAGGAGGAAGTCTACGAGGCGCTCGACCTGCCCTGGATTCCACCGGAGTTGAGAGAGAATCGACGCGAATTTATAGCCGCCGAAAATGGAAAGCTTCCTGACCTGCTCGAAGTCAGCGACATCCGTGGCGACCTGCACATGCACACGACCGCAACTGATGGGACCGCGACCATCGAACAAATGATTGAAGGGGCTCGCGAACGTGGCCACAAATATATAGCGATCACCGATCACTCCAAACGAGTAACGATGGCGAACGGACTCGATGCGGATCGCCTGCGGGCGCACTGGGAGGAGATTCGGAAAATCCGTGAACACTATTCCGACATCGAAGTCTACTGCGGGATTGAATGCGACATTCTGGAAGATGCGACGATGGATTTGCCGGACGATGTTCTGGCCGAGGCGGACTGGGTCATTGCCGTTCTTCATTACGGACTCAAACAACCTCGCGAACAGATTACAAAGCGTCTGTTGACGGCCATTGAAAATCCGCATGTGCATATGCTCGGTCATTTATCGGGACGTTTGATCGGCAAGCGACCGGGAGCGGATGTCGATTACGAGACGATC
>DOCI01000148.1 GCA_003503535.1 Planctomycetaceae bacterium | reverse complement strand
TGGGCCAATCGAAGCAATCGTAGTTTGCTTTAAAGCGTTCTGGAATTCTTCTCTCATCCCGATTTTCCCAGCTGCTTCGAGCACATTATCAACCTGATTGGCACTTGTGAACATCACCAGATCGAACGGTTTATTCACCGCCAGACGGACAGCCTCGTACAGAGGTTCGACATCTTCCGGAAAATCCCACAGGTAAACGGGCACGGCATAAACCTTCGCTCCACGTGCTTCCAACCCTGCATAAAACTCCAGATTCGGTCGCCCATATTCCTGAACAGCGATCTCCTGATCCTGCAACGGAATTGATTCGCTATCGAGCATCTCAAGAATTTCCCGCCACGTATTCGGCTCGGGGGCTCTGTAATCGATGTGAATTCTGGCATCTTTGAGAACCGGCACAGGTTTGGGACCACGAACGATGATCACTCTGCGATCAAGCTCCTGATGAAATGACTCCCAGGCATCTTGCTTTTGAATCGCTTCAAAGAGAGTACGTGCTCCGACACCGGTCATAAAGAGCACGATTTCGATTTCTCCCTCGAGGATACGCTTCGCAAAATCGATGGCATGCGTATTTTCTTCGAGGGGAACTTCTCGCATGGAAGGAGCGACGGTCGGTTCGCCACCGAATTTGGCGATTAGAGTGGCCATTTCCTGGCAGCGGCGGCTTTCAAAACTGCAAACTCTCACAGACATGGGGTTTGTTTCGTTTCATGACAGCGGATTGATAATGAATTCGCTATGATGATAACGCATGGCAGCAGAGGAACAAGAAGCCGAAACGGGAATAAAAAAAGGGCCGAAGGCATGGGCGCTCGCCCGAGATTGACCTACGCAGGACACCTCGGCCATACCTTCGACCACTCGTCGCAATGTTTCACAGTTCACATAATTTTTAGATGAATGAAGTCTCTCCTACCGAGACTGCAAACATCTTCAGTTCACGCTTTAATGATATGCAAACAGTGTGCCGGAGCAGGAACCTACACTCAAACTTTTTTGTTACAATTGATTTGACTCCTGAATTAAGGGGAAACTCTTTTATTCAGATTTCAAATTCGAAAGAATGATCCCTTTAAGCGTGAGTCAAAGTAATCATCTTTGCCCAGTCTTTAAGCAGACCGAGTCTGTTTCCTGAACAATCCAGAACTTGAAGTCTATGCTGGCATTGGGTTGACAGATCATCATTTCCGATTCAAATCTTATAAGCGTTCCCGCGATTTTTTATGACCTCTAAATACTGGTAATTGTCTGATATGTTGCAATCCACAATCGTGCTTCCTTCCTGGCATCTTGAGGATGTGACACGTGATACCAATGAAAAAGATGCTGCTGCTGTTTTAAATGCGTATGCTCTTGCTTTTCATCCCGCGGTCATAGCTGCAGCAGGGAGTGTGGCGACCTGGAAAGCGGCTCCATCATTAGAAAATCCGCAGATCGATCAAATTGTGATTGTGCCGGAATCGAGTCGGGCCAAGGTTGAAAGAAGCTGGTTCAAACAAGCCGAGGAAGCGGGAACGATTGTGCTGTTTGCCTCAGCTGATCGCACTTCGACTCTGGAAGGCCTGCTCGAACATCCACGACTCCTCGAATTGATTCAACAGAAACTGAATCCAAGTGACGAAAATCCTCCAGCCTATCAAATCGGTGAAAGTTTGCTCATTGATGACTTTCTGGCTCTGGGCGTCGTCTTTCTGCTGACCTCGTTGCTTTCGCAAGCGATGTATCATTACGACAATGTTCAGGAAACTCGCTTTGATGAATTGCTGATCGAAGCCGCAAAAAGTTCTCTTAAAAAGGAAGAGCCTCGCACAGCGGAATTTTTTCAACAGGCCTGTGAACAATTGCTTGAGAGCCGGGAAAAATTCTATTCGGTCGATGCTCACCTGATTGATCTCTGTTTACTCTCAGCTGGCATGACCGCTGAGGACGCGCAGGCACTTTGTGAATCGGAACATACAGTTAATCTGCTGTGTACGAGCGAAGTATTGAAGAAAGCGATTAGCCAATCGCCAGAAATTGGACAGGCTCTCGTTCAGGGAGTTCACTCGGGGAAGATCAGCATTGTTGGCGGGGAGCAATCGGAAACGCCTTCGCCATTGCTGTCGCTGCAAAGTCTCCGCTGGCAGTTTGAACAGGGGATGCAGGAGTATGAAGAGTTATTGGAGACACCCGCTCAGGTTTGGGGACGGATGACCTTCGGTCTCTCCACCCAACTGCCAATGATGCTAAAGAAGTTCGGCATGAATTCGGCTTACCATCTCGTGCTCGATGATGGAGTTTATCCCGATGACGAACAGAGTCACTTCAGCTGGGAAAGTCGGGGCGGTGTGACGGTGCAGGGGATCTCTAGAATTCCGTTGTCGGTTGAAAACGCAAGCACTGTGCTAAAAATTCCTGAGCGGCTGGCCGAGGCGATGAATCACGATCATCTCGCCTGTGCCGTACTTGCGCGTTGGCCGAAAATTCGAAATCCGTGGTTTTTCGATCTCCTGAGAATCCAGAAATACGCTCCCGTTCTCGGCAAGTTCAACAGCCTGGAACAATTTTTTGAAGAGACCGATAACTCAGGCCATTCAGTGGGACACGAGCAGCGGCATTATCTGTCTCCCAATCTCGATCAACTGACCGGCCGCGATGAAGCCGATCCGATTGGGCGATTCCAGGAATTCTGGAAGTGCCAGAGTCTATTCAGTTTATGGACCTACTTTTCGACGACTAATCAGATCCTCAACGGAAAATCAAATGCAAACTCGCTTCAGGAACTCGAATCCAAACTCCTGAAGCAATCGACTAAACTCAATAAGTCGACTCTGGTTGAATTGCAGGCCGAGTTGAGAAGCAAAGTTCAGCAGGAGTGTCAGGATTTAGCGAAACTTCTATCCGCGAAACAGGAAGGGAAGCCGGGATTTGTACTGTTTAATCCCCTTTCACACGCACAAAACTCGGTAGTTCGTTTTGCTCTGGAACAATCGAACTCAGTTGTGCCCGTTGTCGATGGAGCGGTAAAACATCTGCAGATCGATACGGATGCGGCCTACGCAGTCGTTGAATTCCCGGCTTGTGGATTTGTGGCGGTTCCGGGACAAGCTGCCAGTTCCGCAAAACCGACACGCTCAAAAGTCCCTCTGGCAGGTGAATTCTTTTTGCAGTCTGAATTCTATTATGCACAGATCGATCCTGAAACGGGGGGATTACAGCGACTTCGGGCTCAAGGGGCTACGGAAAATCTTTTAAGTGAACGCGTTGTTTATCGTCTCGATGGGGATGGTGGAAATGTCGCTCGCTCCAGTGGACAGTGGAGCCAGGGTGTCGCCGAGCCAACTTACTCCCGCATGGTGGCCGATTCCATTACAACCACAAAAACTGGTCCCGTGGTTGGTGAAATCGTTGTTCAGGGACGATTGATGGATCAGGATCGAGAGCTGGCGACATTCGTGAAAACGTATCGGTCGTATCGTGGTCGCCGAAACCTGGAAATCAAGTTGAGCATCGAGCCGAAGCAAATGCCTTCGCAATTGCCTGATCGTTCCTACTACGCACTTCGATTTGCCTGGTCAGCAGCTGCAGCTGTCGTGAAGGGGAATTTGCAGCAAAGCGAATATATTGCTGGCGAACGAAGACTCGAAAGCACAGGGCCGATTGAAATTGAAGATGGTGATCATCGAATCACTCTGCTGCCCCATCACCAGCCATTCCACCAGAGAACAGGCATGCGAATGATGGACAGTCTGCTGATCGTACATGGCGAGTCGGCCAGAGAATTTTCTTACGATATTGCAGTCGATGCCGCCCACTCAGCTGCATTGTCTGATGAACTCTCCCAGCCGATTCAAGTGGTTCCGGTGAATGCAGTCTCCAATTCCAAGTCGGCCTGGCTCTATCATGTGAGTGCACCGAGTGTGCATTTGATGGAGGCTCGTCCTGCGATGAGTGAAGCCTCATCGGGACCTCAGTACGATTTCGATTTCATCGAAACCGAACGCCGTCATGCGAATGTCCGGTTTGCACTTTTTCGCAAGCCAAGCAAAGCCTGGGAAGTCGATTTTTTCGGAAAGATTCTCAGCGAACTCACCATCGAAAACGATGAAATTCACTTTGAATGCCTGCCCTGCGATTACATCCGCATCCGAGTTTTGTTTTAATGATTAAGATGCATTCGGGGGCTTCCACTGACGTGGAGCGCCCCCGCCATCCACGCCCATGAAAACTCTGGCTACTGGGCATTCAACACTGGCCACTCAACTTTCAACCCTTAACATTCAACTCTGAAAAATGCCTCCAATCGTCGTCACTATAGATGGTCCAGCCGGGACTGGGAAATCGACCGTTGCTTTACTGGTTGCTGAGCGATTAGGGTTTCAGTTTTTGAACACGGGAGCGATGTATCGGGCGGTCGCCTGGCATTGTCTGCAGCATGCGGTCAATTTGCAGGATGCCATGAGTTCGACAGCTGTGGCTGCGAATCTTTCATTTCATATTGTCGATCATAAGATGCAGGTTGATGGAGTCGATCTTTCGCAAGAATTTCGAGATGACACAATCAGCCAGGCTGCTTCGGTGATTGCTGCTCATTCTGAGATTCGATCGATTCTCGTCGAGCGACAACGGCAACTGGCTGAGGAAATGTCACTCGTGAGTGAAGGCCGCGATCAGGGAACGATTGTCTTTCCGAATGCGACTAAGAAATTCTTTCTGACCGCTCGCCCGGAAGTTCGAGCCCAGCGACGTTATGACGATTTGCGTGGGCATTCCGATGTCAGTTATGAGCAGATTCTAAAAACACAACAGGAACGTGATTTGCGAGATATGACTCGCAGCATTGCTCCGTTGCAGCCCGCGCCCGATGCAGAAGTGGTCGACAGCTCCGATCTGGAACTGGACGAGGTTGTCAACCTGCTGGTTCAGAAGGTGGAACAGGCTCAGCAGAATTTGAAGTGAAATCGCTTTGCCAGTACCACACATTTGCCAGAATCGTGCCTGTGAACATACAGCCGAAGGTGTAAACTGCCGTTGGTATTGCGGTCGCCTCATCCGGAAAAAATGTCAGCGCGAGCATCGTGCCAACCCCGGCGTTCTGCATGCCGACTTCCAGAATCAAAGCTTTACGGCGTCTCCAATCCAGTTTCAGAACTGTTCCCGAAATTAAGCCAGCCAGATATCCAAGCAGATTAATGATCAGTAATGCGGAGAGTAAAATCATCGTCACATTTTGCAGTCGAGCGGCATTCAAACCAATTGCCACTGCGATAATCCAGAGGATGGAGAGATTCGCCAGAATCCCAGCAACCACAATGCATTTTGTTTCATGAAGTTTGAAGAGGATTTTGAATGCAAATCCGAAAAGGACAGGGAGTGCGACGGTCTGCAGGAGATTTACAAAGACGGCAGCCGGATCTGGACGTTTTTCAACTCCCAGAAACGCCCACAGAAATAGCGGGACGATAAATGGAGAGAGCAGGGTGGAAAGTGTGGTTATGCAAATCGAATAGCTGACATTGCCACGTCCAGTTAATGTCAGGATGTTTGATGCCATTGCCCCCGGCACACAGCCGACGAGGATGATGCCGGCTCGAAAGGCTCCTGTAAAACCGAACAGTTCTGAAATTCCGAACGCGATTAGGGGCATCGCCAGATATTGTGTCACAGTCCCGCAAACTACAGCTTGCCATCTTTGGACCACCTCCCGCAATTCTTCAGGTGGAATAAGCATACCGACACAAAACATGGCCAGCATGATCGATGGCTGCATCGTATAAATTTTGAAGATATCGAGAACTTCTGCAGATTCCGCAGTCGCTTGTCCCCAGACCAAGAATGCACCCGAACTGAGGCAGAGCCAGAGAATTAGATAGCGTTCCAGAATTCTGCGAAAACGGTCCATGGTGTCACTTCGTCAGTTTGATATAATGAGATGAAAAATAATTCCTTCGTATCGTAAAGAGTTCATCCCCCTTGGATAAAGCATCAGCCACAACTTCAACATCTGACGCATCTACTGCGACAGCTGAGACGATTGATAAATCGAACAGTCGTGTCAAAAAAATGTTCGGTGAAATCGCTCCAAAGTATGATTCCATGAATCATCTGCTCTCGGGAGGCACCGATCACTACTGGCGCTGGTACACAATTCGTAAAGCCAGGCCGCAGGGAGAAGCCCCCATTCTGGATGTCTGCACCGGAACAGGGGATCTGGCGATTGCTTACTGGAAAGCGGCTAAAAAGAAAGTTCATGTGGTTGGCAGTGACTTCACTGAAGAAATGCTGGATCTGGCTCGTGAGAAGACGGCAAAATTTGAAGGCGAACCGATTGAATTTGTACAGGCCGATACTCAGGAACTTCCTTTTGAAGATGACCGTTTTCAGATTGTTTCCGTCGCATTCGGCTTGCGAAACGTTGCAGATACAATGCGAGGTCTGCGAGAAATGACACGTGTTTGCCACCCCGGTGGACGGGTTGTTATCCTCGAATTCTCGTTGCCGGGCAATGCGGTTCTACGAAGTCTGTACGGCTGGTACTTCCGCAATGTCTTGCCGAAGATCGGTCAACTGCTGGCACCGAATTCTCAATCGGCTTACAAATACCTCCCGGAAACGGTGGGGGAATTTCCTTACGGGGAAAAGCTGGCGGAAAAACTTCGTGAAGCCGGTCTGGAAAAGGTGACTCACACTCCACTCACATTTGGAGTGGCGACACTTTACATCGGCCACAAACCAGCAGAAGTAATCACTGCCTGAAAGGCAAAGCTTTCGTGCTACAAACTTCCAATCACATTGTCGTTGCTGTTACCGGCGGAAGTGGAGCAGGTTATGCCCGCAGACTTGTGAGAGTGTTGCTGGAAGCGGGATACGATGTTCACCTGAC
>DOCI01000203.1:42818-44554 GCA_003503535.1 Planctomycetaceae bacterium | reverse complement strand
GAGTCATGGTGGTAGTCTCCAGTAAGAAAGTTTGTTTTGAAGTGTGTGTCAGGTCGTTGACATAGTGTTAAGCAGCCGGTGTGCCAATGGGGGCTTTGGAGAACCCAAGAAGAAAAAAACAGACAGGCTGACTGTGTCGTAAGACCTTTTATTTCATGGGTTTGTGTCATTGTAAAATTTCCAAAAAATTACGTCCCAATGGGTAAATAGGCACTTTGGCAGACTGATGCAAAAAAACAACAGCAATTAGATTTGATCTTGTCTGTGTCGATATCCCGTTGATATATCTAGGGTTATGGCAATGATGCTCAGTTGCATCATGATGTGAAGTGGCAACGGGGTCTTGAGTGAGCAGATCCGGTCTTCAAAAAGAACCGGAAAGCTGTTAAACAGCGACTAAATCACAGGAAAATCTGGTAGGATTCTGGAGCATTTCCCTGTGAGTTCCCCCGATAATGTTGAATTCACCATCCATGATGGATTGGAGAAAGCCGAAATGATTCGGAAAAACATGCCATTTCTCAGAGTGATCTCACCGATTTCAAGTCGGTGGGTTCTTTCTGCCTTGATCCTGCTCTCTGCTGGATGTGCTTCCTCAAGAATGCCATCAAGCTTTTCCTCATTGGTTCCGGGCCGAGGAATCTCCGGACAATACGAGCCGGATGTCGATTATGAAGCCGAGCAGACCGCTCAGGCAGAGCCTGATGAATTCGAGTGAAACTGAATTCCGGAAGCCACCTTTCCCCTGTAGTAGCAAATATTCCCCGAGGAAGTTGATCATGGCATGGATGCCAGAAAACCATTTACTGAGAACTTTGTGTAAAACGACGATGCTCTTGTCCGTCATTCTCGTGACAAGTGGCTGCGAAGTTGGACGCACGATGTTCCAGCACAGCAGCGGGCAAAGTTCTCCCTGGCTGGGAATCGATTTGATCCCCCGCAAAAAGAAGGTCTCGTCGATCAATCAGATGGAACCGAATCTGGTGAAAGAGACTTCCACGAAAACCGCGAGCCTCTCACTGGCGAAGCAGAAGAGTGACTCATCCGAGAAATTCAAGCGGAAACCGATTCGCTTGAATCTCCCCAGCAGTCGGACAGAACTCGAACCCACAAAATTGACCGAATCAGACGACATCGACTTCACGGTCTCATCAATGCGCTCCCGTCAGTTTTGAAACTGGCTCAAGCTTTCCCAATTCTCGTACGCTATAAGAATCTGACTGCCGCAATCATCTCAAAACGGTTATAATATCTGGGCTGCTCTCTTCGAGTAACATTTGCTTTATTTGAGACTTCGTTTAAGAAGTGATCAACTGAGTTGCGAGAAATTTAAGTGAGTTAGAGGCTGCTGGTTTGAGACAGGGAAGTCCAACACAATCGTTCGCACTCAATCTGCCTGGTCGGGTCATTGCTTTTGTATGCGCCCATCCGTTGAAAACACTATTTATTGTTTTCAGCGTTACGCTCTTTTGCGGCCTTACGGCTCTGACGAATCTGCAGTTCAAATCCGATAGATCCGACCTCATTAGCCCGGATGCGAAATTTCATCAGCGTTGGATGGAGTACTGCGAGCGTTTTCGAGAATCCAATGAACTCGTCATACTAATTGAAGGCTCAGATGTAGTTCTGCGAAAGCAGGCGGTCACCTGGTTTGAAAAAGAATTGCTTTCTCGTCCCGATCAGTTCAAGAATGTGCTGACTGTCGATTCCTTTTATGCTCCCGATGAAGCACTCGT
>DOCI01000203.1:25266-42741 GCA_003503535.1 Planctomycetaceae bacterium | reverse complement strand
AAACTGACCGAATCCATCACTCAATCGAATGCCGCTGGTTCGCCGTTATTGAGTCTGCTGTCGATTTCGGAACAGGAACTCAGTTCATCGGATTACGGCTCGACACCAGATCCTCTGCTGGTCACCAATCGGGTCGCGAAATCGCTGGAGAGATCCCTGCAGGAAATTGATCATTCCTTCAAACAGTTTTTCCCCGACTCCGTCACTGCCAACGAGGAGTTCTGGCATCGCTATGTCGGATCTCCGGACCGTCAGGAGATAAATCAGAGTGAATCCGCAGGGAATTCCACGGCAGATCGATCCACACTCATTGAAGCCGAGACTACGGATGAAAGCAGTCTGATTACACTCGTGCCTCAGACCGAAACGATTGCGGGTGGAGATAAGTATCAAAAATCGCTGGCATCGTTGCATAAAATCGTCTCGGCCTGCAGGCAGCGATTTCCTCAATTGAATATTGGTGTCACCGGAATTCCTCAGCTCGAATACGAAGAGATGTCGCGCTCGCAGGCCGATATGACACTTGCTTCGCTGCTCTCTGCAACCGGGGTTATCCTATTGCTGATCTTCGGCTACCGAGGACTCTCGTTACCGATCATTTGCTGCGTAACCGTTGGCGTCAGCATGATCTGGACATTGGGGGCGACAACATTTCTGATTGGCCATTTAAATATCCTCTCGATGGCATTTGCTGCGATTCTGGTCGGACTCGGTATCGATTTCGGAATCCATCTGTTGTCGAGTTATCAGGACTTCCGCAGCCAGGGGCGTGCGGTTGATGCTTCACTGTCTCTGGCAGGTCATACTGTCGGACGAGGAATAGTCACTGCGGCCTTAACAACTTCGGTCGCGTTTTTATGTGCAGGCCTCACGGAATTTCCCGGGGTCGCAGAGTTGGGAATCATTGCGGGAGTGGGCGTTCTACTCGCTGTTGTGGCAACTTTTGTCATCTTCCCACCACTTGTTGTTCTGATCAGTTCCAAAAAACGAGCTGATCTTTCTCGCACAATTGAAGTACATGCCGTCAAGCATACTGCGTTCATGAATGTTCTGAGGTTTTCAGTCGTCGAACGTCCCTTCCGAACATTACTGCTGACACTGTTACCCATTTCGGGACTATGTCTGAATGCCTGGGGATGGAGTTCTCATGGCCCAGACTGTCTCGTGAAATACGATGCGAATCTGCTCAACATGCAGCCTCGCGATTTGCCGGCTCTGGAAACTCGAAATGCGTTGACGAAGAACCAGGATGACGATGTTCTGTATGCGGTCACCTGGTATGCTTCACGCGAGCAGGCCATTGAGCAGGCAGTTCGTTTCCGAAAACTGGAGACTGTTGGAGAAGTCATCGAACTGGCTTCCGAGCAGACAGTCGGCTTCAACACATATCCCGGTATGCCTGAGAACGGACTGGCAGGTGGGATGAATCAGCAAGCTCTGCAAGCGAGTGTTCGGCGGGCAGTCTCGATGGAGAGCCCGACTCTGGCCAGCTTGCCGCACAATCCTTCCGAAGTGGGACAACGGCTGGAAAATATTCTCGAAAATCTGACTCAGTCGGAAACAATTCTCAGCACACAATTGAGACTCGAAGTCGATCATTTTCTGGATATTTTCGCAAAGCAACCCTTTGATATTCAAATTCAAATTCTCGGAGCAGCAGAGCGGGAAATGATTCGCTCGTTGTGGTCGGAAGTTCGGCTCATCGCAATCAACCTGCAGGAACATCTCGAACTTCAACAGATGTACCAGCAGGATATCGTCGAGCGATTCCGAAGTGCAGAAGGCGACTGGCTCCTGCAGATTCGACCGAATATCGATGTCTGGGACGATGCCGGCCTACAGCAATTTGTGACCGAACTTCGCACAGTCGACAGTGATGTAACCGGGGTGCCAATCCAGAACTTTGAAGCGTCGCGACAACTCAAAGAGAGCTATCTGAACGCGGCTGCCTATGCGGCTCTGGCGATCATTCTCATTCTGATGCTCGATGTCTGTCACAAAAGAACGATTGTTCGAGTCTGGCCAATATGCGTGTTGGCAATTTCAGGAATTGTGGGACTTCGTTTCTGGAGTCACTGGGATTTGGCTTCGGAGCTAACCCTGTTAAAACTTCTGTTTGCCTTCACAGGCTTGATAGTCGCCTTCAGCCTGGTGATGGAAAAACGGCGCTGTGTGATTGGCTTACTCGCTTTGCTGCCCCCCACGATTGGAGCAGCGATGCTTCTCGGCTCAATGTCGTTGTTCGAAATCTCATTCACACCTGCCAATCTTATTGCTCTGCCACTCGTATTAGGCATCGGTATTGATGATGGCGTACATGTCATTCACGATTTTTATCGCAGCAAACAACGCTACGCGATGTCGGGAAATACGTGCCGGGCGCTGGTGTTGACCACCCTCACCTCCATGGTCGGCTTCGGTTCCCTTGCCTTCGCTTCTCATCGCGGACTGGCAGGACTGGGGCAAGTTGTGGTTACTGGGATCGCCAGCTGCTTAATAGTTTCGATCATCATTCTCCCGGCGTTGCTGTCCTGGTTATTCGATGAGCGAACAGTGGCTCAATCCAACGAAGACGAATACATGCTCAGTGAGAATCAGAAGCAGTTAACCAAACAAAACTTCGCGGCTTGAGAGAGTGCTCATCTTGAAATTACTATGAAAGTTCGACAGGATCGTTTCAGGTATCTGATAATCGATAGAATTTACTGCATGAGGAACTTATGGAGGCTCGCTCCGATACGACACCGCAAAAAAATATGCGTAATCGATTTTTAATCAGTCTGATTTTTGTTGGTTTAATCGTTTTGCTTTCATTTGTTTGGACAGCTTATCGTGAGCAGTCGAGCGTTGCTGACATTCGAGGATTTGTGGTGTCTCGACAGACCATGCTGGGGAGAGTTCAAGCCGTTCATCTCAACGATGTGTCAGATTCCGAAATACATCAACTCGTTCTTGCTGATTTGGGATCGTTGAAATCTCTACAGATTTCTGAGAGTCAATTGAGTGCAGTCGGGATCGATGAAATTTGTCAGTTGAAACAACTGATCTATCTGAATTTAGCCGGGACCAGTTTTCCGGAAGCAGAGATTTCAAAATTACCTCAATTGAAGCACCTTGAAAAACTCGAACTGACCAATTGCGGGATCGCATCCGAAGTCGTGATCGATTTGCAAAAGCAAATCCCAGGCACCCGGATTTTTAATTAGCCCATTTTCAAATGGTTTCTGCAGTCGCATGGACATCAAATGGCTTAAAACACTGAGTTTGCTCCTGCCTTACGCTGCAGTTCATTTTTGAAAATGCTCCAGCACTGAAGCATTACAAAACTCCAGTCAGCACATAAGGAAAATGTAATCCGGCAGTCAGATTTACTTGGACAATGGTATTGGTTAATACGGCTCTTACCAGTCGAATTTCTCGCGGACATTTCCGTCGTTCATGGTATCGTAAATAACACCAAAACCAGAATAAGTTAACGAGATTTCTTCCGAAGTGTTTTGCGTGCCAGCGGTATCCTCACCGAAAGACATGAAGTTACGGATTCTGACATCTCTCAGGAAATAGGTCGTCTTGTGCTTGGCAGATACCGTATCCGTCCCGCGATTGTCTTTATCGGGGATGGCACGGTCCGGATGAGTCAATTCCAGAACTGCCGCACTAATTTTCGTATCATTCGCACAGTATTTGAAGAGTTTCGGAGATGTTCGATCGTGGGGTTTAATCAGGGACATGCTGTAACTGTTGGAGCCTGATCTGGCTGAAAGATCGAAGCGAAAACTTTGGATCGAAATCCAACTTCGATAAGGTTTAACCAATGAATCGCCTGGAATTTCAATATTGGTAACCTGAATCGTCCCAGAGGCCACATTATTCGTTAATGTTCGAGGGGTATACGCATCGAACCAGGTCCAGATATTCTGCCCTGTTGGAAATGTTGCTGTAGTTAATATTGCCAGATGTGCAATCGCCATATTCTGTTTCTCTCAAAATGACCAGTTCAGCTTCTGTAATCGATGTGCGAAAGGGTTTGATGGTTAAGTCACAACATAACCCGGACTATTCCAAGCCTGTTCTGTACCCGTGTCCCAACCCTGCCAGGAAGATCCTGCGACTTTAATACTGATTTTCGTATAGAGAATGGAAAGGCTTTCAACGCGAACCGGCCCCATAAAAGTCGATTCATCGGCTCCCGATCCTGCCAAACTCATATTCGGAGACTGGCCATGGATTTGCAGGTTATAACGCCGTGTATCCTTGAAGAATCGCGTTTCCGAGGTGGACAAACTGACGACCTGACAATTTTCAGCCACCACAATAATATTGCCCAGAGTTTCCGTCGAATCGAGAAATGCGAGTCTGCGGATCTGGAATCCATTGCAGCAATGTTTGAATAAATTCGGCGTGACCTGATCGATATTGCGTTGCATAGTAATTAAACGATGATCGGCACGCCCGGACTGTTGCGGACCTCCACTACTGTTGACTCCACCATAGTCACGGACAACGCCATATTGGATTTCACGCACCTGCCCCCAGGAAGTTGTAGGGATCGTCTGCTGTGCCTTGCCTTCCGGAGTGTATTTCACAGATTTGTCGCTGAAGGTTCGGCCTGTTGCGTACCATCCCAATTTGGCGGCATCGAGAGTCACAGGTGTGGAGATTGGGACGCCCTCTGGAGTAAAGCCGGTCACCTCACTTCCAGTTCCCCCCATAACATTATCGCTATTACTTCCCATATGAAATTGAAAAGCGACCCAACCAACAATTGACGGCATATCAGTGTCCGATTTAAGTAATCAAGAGCAAAAGTAAGAGCATGTTTCTACAGATGTATAGATCGAAATTCTAAAGCAGACTCGATTTCCAGCTTAGTGCCGAAGGAACATCGGTCGGCGATTCTTTATCGAGTTCTCCATCCCAGCCAACGGGTTCGAGTTTGGATTTGGAAGCCGAGTCATTTTCTTCATCGGGATCAATCCAGTCGACTTTCCAGCTGATTGAAGTGTAATGCAGCGACATAACTTCCATGGGCCAGGTCCCGGAAGACTCATAGCTGAAGTTAGCAATGATTGCTTCGGTCATGGTAATCGTGAAAAAGGGAGCAATTTTACTGGAGTTCGTCAGACTGTTTCGATCCTGACTGCAAACATAAATCACAGCGTTGTCAAAAATGACTCCATTACATGATGCGGAAAAAAGTTTTGAGCTGGTCTTATCGAAACCTTTCTGCACTACAAATAGACCATGGTCACAAGGTCCGCGGCGATTTCGCATATCTTCACCAGAATTTGGTCGAAGCTGAGCAATCGGTGTTGTGACCTGGTGAGAATAGCTGGCGATCGCAATCATCTTCTGAGCGGGTGAGGAGCCGATCGGTTCTTCTCCATCGATACCCGTCAATTTCATAAACATCATGCCAGCCATAATCATCTCCAGTGTCTGTGTCGTCAGCTAATGAGTACATGCGAAGTGAGTGAATTACTCGATCAGCTTGAGGGTTTTGGTCCGGTCTCCTGCAGTGTAATTCGAACTGAGAGGAGACAGACCCATCGACAATCCTAAACCCAATGCAGCCGTCGCTGCTGCAATGGCAGCCATTATGACATATGTTTTAATGTCTTCACCACCTGATTGATCCTGAGTATCCCAATCACGATTACTCATTCCTGTGGGCATGTTCCAGTCGGAAACTTGATCGTAGGAACACCACTTGATGGTTTTGTATTTAATTTTGACAGTTTCGACATCTCCATTAAGTTCCCAACCTTCAATCAAACATTCCCGGAGCCAGATGATCATAAAAGGAACTCGAATTCCCTGGACTCCGTTGCCGATTTTTCGCCGAAACGCAAACAGAGCGTGTTTAACCGGTTCCTGGGCAGAAGCGGCAAATGCTAGCTGTGGTGTTGCATTGTCGCAGTTTTTGGTGAATGTCAGGCTGTCGTGATCGGGTAATGAAATTTTTAGTTTGGAGTTTTGAAAGCGGGTAAAAGAGGTATTGCCAGCTACGCCTCCAGTAAAATTTGCTCCTCCTGCAGGTGCTTGAACAGGCGAATCCACCCAATCATCATCTCTCCATACGGACTCTTGTGAAAATTGCTGCCCTTGCACTTTGGGCTGTAAACGTCCCTGGGCTCCAAAACGATTTTTCCCTGCGTAGGAATTGAACTTACTTGTAGCCTGCCCCCTACGAACCCCGTGATGCCGTATAAAGTCATCTTCCACTTCATTTGCAGTTTGATCGATATAGGAAGCATTCAATGCATCACTGTAGGACCCAGCCGAAGAACCATAACTTTTCTCGACCATGTCGCCAGTAGCATTGATTGATCGAATCGTTCCCGAACTGAAGCCAATTGAATTTGCCAGACCGGTGACACGAATCCATTTCACGAATGGCATATCCAGGGCATCACCCAGAATGAGGTTCTTCACATCTTTTAAATTGAGTGTAGCCGGATTGAAATCACCCGTTTTTTTCAATAGCAGATAGATCTGAGTATTCATTCTTCTGATCCTGACTTGAGAATAATCGCAAATAATCAAACGGCAGTGTTAACCAACGGTGGGATGTTCTTCGCCATCCATCCCTTTGATTCGCTGAATGGGATCGCCCAATGTGACTGGCCACTCCATCACCCAACTCCAGTTGCTGTGCAGCGTGCCGGTTTTGGAATTCCCCTGACGTTCCGAACCAATCCCGGCATCGTTCCAACGGACGCCCATTTCTCCGAAACGTAAGCCGATCTCTTCGGTCGGGACATCACCTCCGCCGGAGGGTGTGTAACTGCTGATATGCACAAACTGCATGCGATACACTAAATAGGGAGTAGAGGGATCGGGGCCGAAGCATTGAATCTCGGCTGCTCCGATGAAACTTCCCTGACAGCAGTATTTGAACAACAACGGCGAACGGGAATCGACCGCTTTTGTGATTTTCACATCGGTTCGATCAATCTTTTCCACACTGCGAGGACGACCGGGATCTTCGCTACCGACTTGATTGATCGAAAATCCAAAGTTCAGAACTTCGATTGCCCCCGGCCGGTTGATGGCGGTCGTTCCGTACTTGCCATCGGTCGTCTCATCAAAAAGTTTCTCACTCAGGATGAGATACACATTACTCGTGGCCATGAATTCACTTCCCGCTTATTGATTCGCCTTCGAATCAAAGTTGAATGTTGAAGGTTGAGTGTTGATGGACTGTCATAGGATAACTTTTTCAACTCTCAACTTTAAACCCCCAACCCAAATCTCATTACGTGACGAGGACTTAACTGTTTTGAATATGATAATCTCTTACTTATTTCCTGAACTGACTCTCAGGCGTTCGAGTTTGTTCCCAGATTCCAGCTACCACTGATGTTGATTGTGCCCGTACCACCTTTATAGAGCCACTTGATTTTTCGGTAGGAGAGGTCAATCTGTTCGAGTGGCCCCATCTGCAGAATTTCCGAATTCATGATTCCGCTGGGCACATTCGTCGGATCGCCCATTAAATGCACGCGTGTGATATGCACATTTTCCAGGGTCACTTCAAAGTAAACGGCTTTTTTCCAGGAGGAGCTGGTCGTTCCTGAAGAGGCATTCGGCTGGCAGAGTGAGAGCACCGCTTTCTTATAAAGCGTTCCCTTACAGGCCGCTTCGAGCAGTTTGGGAGATGTCTTATCGAGCAGTTTGATGATTCGAAATGGCGAATGTTCGGAACGGGATTTATTTTCCGTGCCCGCATCATTCTGGGAAAGCATGTTGGCCCGATTGATGATCTGTTCGAAAGAGACAATACTAATCTCTTTCTCGTGCAGCGTATCGGTACTTTCCCCATCCAGCGTGGGCTCTGTCAGTTTGAGATAGGAATCGAGTAGCACTGACGAGGGCTTTCCACTGAAGTGTTTTTATTAAATCTCAAGCTGATAGGATCAGCAGAACGAAATGCATCTTGAGAACAAGACAATTCCTCTTCACACGCAAGGCAGACCTTCCGATAAGAATAGAAGTCTGGTTGGTAAAGTTCAAGGAATGAACCGGGAATGCTCGCAGATGGAATTCCTGAATTCGAGCTGACATAGTCCATCATCGGTTCTGAGATTCCCGAATGTGACAGAATTGGTATGCTATCTGAGAATCGAACACAAAAATCAGAAATTCTCCTACAGAAAATTGCTCCAGTTGAACTGGAAATATCCACACAGAAAGCTTTTGAATGGCGGATGAATTATCACAAGCCGATCGCGCCTTAACCATCAAAACCCCGCTGGGGGATGATAAGTTTGTCGCGATTTCGCTCACGGGAACTGAAGGTATTTCGCAGCCGTTTCAATTTTTGGTCGATATGGTCTCCGAAGATCAGGCCATTGAATTCGATAAGATCCTGGGCAAGTCGGCGACATTCAATGCCAAGCTCGATGACGATTATGAGCGAAACTTCAACGGTATTGTCTGGCGGTTTACGCAGGGAGCGGTTTCAAATATCGAGGATTCGATTCTGCGGAATTATCAGGCCGAGTTGGTCCCCTGGACTTACTTTCTGAAATTGAATTCGAACAGCCGCATCTTTCAGGAGAAAACGCCGCCGGAAATCGTCGAACAGGTTTTCAAAGACAACGGCTTAACCGATTACAAACTCTCGCTCAAAGGGACTTACGCAAAACAGGATTACTGCGTTCAATACAATGAAACCGATTACGATTTCGTTTCCCGCATGCTCGAACAGTACGGCATCTACTATTACTTCAATCATGAAGCCTCCAAACATACGCTCGTTTTAGGCGATGCCGCCAGTGCCTATGTGGATCTTGATAAAAGTGATATCGAATTCAATGGAGATTTCTCAGATCCCATTATCGGAGAAATCGATTCCTGGTCGCGCCGTTACGAATGTATCACCGGGAAAGTGGAACTGCGTGATTACGATTACGTGAATCCCTCGACGGCTCTGATTGCTAAAGAGAAGACGATTGTCAAGCTGAAGTCGACCGCTTCCATGGAGCAATATGAATACGCAGGCGGTTTTCTGAAAACAGCCGATGGCAAAGCCCTGGCCACCGTTCGTATGGAAGCCCAGGAAGCGATGCACGATATCGCTTCGGGTTCTGGATATCATCCGGGCTTTCAGGCGGGTGGGAAATTCAAATTGAAAACTCATCCCGTCAAAGCCGAAGTCAATGCCAAGTATGTTTTAACATCCGTCGCACATCGTGCTCAAGAACCGATCGTGTTTGCATCGGGTCCCATCATCGGCACCAGCGAAAAAGACATGCCGGTCTATTGGAATAAATTCGAATGTGTTCCGAGCAAAGTCGCCTTCCGTCCTGCACGCACCACTCCCAAACCTCATGTGGCTGGTCCCCAGTCTGCTGTTGTTGTGGGGCCGAAAGCGCAGGAGATTTTCACCAACAAATTCGGTGAAGTGAAAGTTCAGTTCCATTGGGACCGCGAAGGCAAAATGGACGACAAAAGTTCCTGCTGGATTCGCGTGGCTCAAAGCTGGGCCGGTGGCAAATATGGGGCTCAGTTCATGCCTCGTGTCGGGAATGAAGTGATTGTCGAATATCTCGATGGAGACATCGACCGGCCGATTATCACAGGCAGTGTTTATAACGGTGACAACAGTACGATCTATGCGTTGCCGGATGAACAAAATAAATCAGGATTCAAAACGCTCTCGACCGACAAAGCGAAAGCCAAAAACTTCAACGAACTTCGCTTTGACGACACGATTGGCAAAGAGGAAGTCTATTTCCATGCCGAGCGGGACTTCAATCGCGTCGTCGAAAATGACGACACTCTCAAAGTCGGCTTCGATGCCAAAGACAAGGGCGATCAGAAGATCGACATCTACAATAATCGCACTGTCACCATCGATAAAGGGGATGACACACTCACTCTGAAAACCGGCTCTCGAACCGTCGAAATCAAAACCGATGACGCACTCACCGTCAAAACCGGTAACCATACCATCGATATCAAAGCGGGCGAAAGCTCCATCACAGCCGCCAAGGCCATCACGCTGAAAGTCTGAGGCAGCATGATCAAAATCGACATGCAGGGAGTGACCATTAAAGGCCCGCAAATATTAATTCAGGGAGATGCTAAAGTAGACCTGAAATCTCCGATGTCCACCGTTTCCGGCGATGGCATGCTGACACTCAAAGGGGGCATGGTGAAGATTAATTGAGATTGGTTGAGGGTTGATCCAGGTTAGAGATTAGTGCTTAGAGGTTAGAGTATTGTGATCTGGGTGGATGGGGTCGAACGAAGCGAAGCCCCCAGATGATCGATCGTACTGGGAACTCACTTCGTTCGACCCCAGCCACCCATGTGACCCATATTTAAGATCTCAGCATTGTAGGTCAGGCATTGCCTGACCTACACCTCATTGGGAACAAAATTAAACGATTGACTTCAAGGACATCCGACATGCCTCCAGCTGCACGAATTACCGATATGCACACCTGTCCGATGACGACTGGGCCGGTGCCTCATGTGGGCGGGCCGATCGTTGGTCCGGGAGCTGCCACGGTCTTGATAGGTATGTTGCCAGCTTCGATTCTAGGAGATATGGCGACCTGTGTCGGGCCTCCCGATTCGCTCGTCAAAGGCTCGGCGACAGTCATGATTATGAACAAGCCAGCCGTTCGATTGGGAGATACCACCGCTCATGGGGGTGTGATTGTCGGGCCGGGATGTCCGACGGTGATGATCGGCGGCTGAAACCTCCTGCAAGTTCATTTTGTCGTCAGACACAGCCTGACCTACAGCTCTGATTCACTCATCATCCTGGATCAGTATCCTATGGGAAAGTGACTTCCTGGGTGGCACGTCCCAGAACGAAGTGATGGGCGTGGCGATTACAAACGACCACGCCCTTCGTATTGCTCAGGGGCGTGCCACCCTGGGATCGAAAATTTAAGCAGAAAGAAAGTACGCCAGTCAGTTTTTCGCAAGTTCTTCACAACGCCACTATGCTCCTTCGCATTCCGTTCTACAATTTCATGTCGATTTAATAATGGATAGGTGAATCATGTGGAATAAACTGCCCAACGGAGGCATTGAGCGGGAGATCAAGCGATCCCTTAAAAAGAAGGGCTATCGCGATGGCAGCTACGAATTGAAGGAAACCGAACTGATTGCCATTGCCCGACCGGGCTGGGAGCAGATCTTTCAGTTCCTTCTTGTCACCAAAGAGGAAGATGGGCAGCACAAATTTGCGAAAGGGATTGCTTATGACGATCATCGCAAAGGCAGCCGAATCTGTGTCACCACCAGCGAAAGAGAATTTCAAACCCTGCTGGCCGAGTGGGGCGAAGGCATGATTCATCGCCGCATCTCAAAGCATGAATTCAATCCCTTTGGCTTGCTCCGCTTCCTTGTCATCATTCTGTCAATTCTCTTTGTCGTAGCTCTGGTCTGGAGTCCGCTCTCAGAGAATCTATAACGTGTGGGTGGCTGGGGTCGAAGCGCAGCGAAGCCCCCAGAATAATCCGCGTTCTGGAGTTGCCATGAGTTACACACCAAACTTGGCTTAATCTTGGAAGAAAATGAGTCCGGTTATGTCTTGGTTAGCTACTCAGTGTCAAACAAGCTTACAATCCACGAAGTTCCGAAATACTAAATCTTGCTGCACTTAATAAGAATGCAGCAGTAAACAGAACATACGCCAGCAATCTACTGTAGGACCGAATAAATTCCTGCCACTTTGTAATTGAACTGCCAAACCTGGAATCTATAAAGGGTATAATGTCATGAATCACAATAAGAAGTATGCCAAGTGCAACGCAAATTAGTGCGGAATAGTAGAGCACAACTTCCTCCTTGGCACATCGTCTAAAAAATATCGAAATATCTCGGCGATGGGTGGCTGGGGTCGAACGAAGTGAGCCTCCAGTGTTATCGATGTTCTGGAGGCTTAGCTGCGCGACGACTCCAGCCGCACAGCCGTTTTGGGATTGAGTCTCCATGTTAGCGAGTCAGTGGAATTACCATTCCGTGATGGACCAGCATGGAGCGATCCGGGTTGTCAGGTAATGTGATGATTTTGGATCTGTCTTATCATAAATTAACCCGCATTCGTCAATCATCACGATACCAGTGATAAACCCAATGGTTCCTTGACCTGTGCTAGAATCGTAATTGCTATCTTTAACATAATCGATCCAATAGAGGCCGACTCGCCGTGGAAATCCTTGAGGTTTCTCTCCTCTTTCCACCTGAGCGATGAGATTATCGAAATTGGATTTGCTGAGAGAGAATCGTATGCTGGCCGGCCAATGCGTTTGAGCACTGGTTAGCATGATTATTATCGCAGCTGGAAGAATAAGCCAATGTAGTAAAGATTTTGGAGTAATGGCTTTTAGTTGGTTCTGTGAAGATTTTTCAAAATGGAAGCCATAAGCAACGACAAGACCCAAAGTTGAGAGAAAACCAATGCCCGCGACAACTAAATTCACTTCGGGCAATCGACTATGCTGTTCAAGCATTAAGCAGGTGATCGTAACAGCAATCACATGTTCGATTAGGGATGGTCGACTAGTCGATTCTGACATCTTTCACTCATTCCTTTCGCGATCCCCTCACGGCAACATTCAATCCTCAAAGATATACGATAGATAATGGTCACTAAGCTTGAATAGCCTGCATCAAAACTCGCTATGCTCGTCTACAATACAGGCAGGATGCCTGTCCTACGGTTAGTTGCCGTGGACTTTTCGATTAAAAATTTCGGGATTGAAGGGGTCGAAAGCCTGTTCTTCACGCACTTTTTTCAACGGGCTTTCTGCCGAAATCGTATGCGATTCGAAGCTGGCAGGCATGATGCCGGTCGGTGGGATGAGGTCTTCTGGAGTGACTGGTTCTTTGTTCTGATTAACGAGTGACGTTGTGCCTGGAGCCTTGGAATAGCCGACAGCAATCGTCCATTGTTCGAGGACTTTGCGTTGATATTTGGCGCGGGATCCGGTGAAGACGCTCAATCCATTTTGGCCGTGCCGTCCGTCAAGTACCGTCAGTAAACGACTCTGTTCCGGGTGATTGGAATCGATAAAAAGCAGCACAGCATCGAGGTTCTGATCGGTGATATGCCGAGTATTACCGCGAATATTCCACTTTTGCGTCAGGCGAAAATTATTGCGGGCTTCGGTTCCATGACAGGAAGTATTGCTGCAGTTGTTCATCATCATTGGTTCAATCGTGGTGACAAACTGCTTAGCCAGTTCGGCATCGAGTCCACCAATCGGCTGGGCAGTGCTGAACTCTTTGTTGATCATTAACTCATCCATCATCTTCCTGGATTCTGCGCTGGAGAAGTCGATATCCCTTGGCTTCTGAGCATCGAAACGGGCGAGCATTTTTTTCGCGGCCACATGATGAGGCTGCAGCAGCAGTGCCGATTCAATTTCCTGTTCCGCTTCGGCAAACAACTGATTCACAAGGCACCAGCGTGCCAGAGCGGTGTGTTGATCAGCTGTTGGCTTCGTCATCGACTCACGTTGTTTTCGGTAAGCTTCTTTCAGACTTCTGGCATGACAAATCACATTCGAGAACGGCATCGTAATTCGACCTGAGGAACCATTCAGAAGATAACCCCGTTCAAGAATCGAGATTTGGCCAGTGAGAACTCGACCATCATTCAGTACGAGTAATCCATTTTGCAGGAACTGATCTTCGGGTGGCTGTGCAGAGGTGTGTCGTTGTACGGTGCTGGTTATCAGGAGAATTCCGAGAACAACCAGACCTGAAATGGAAGCTGCTAGTTTGAGATTGATTTTTCCAGATCGAATCTTCTGGGGGCTCACTTCGTTCGACCCCCGCCACCCGTGAACGAATGACTTACGTGAAAGGTTAGTTTTTTGAGTATTATTAGGCGTAAATAATAAATTCTGCTTATTTGATGACTGCATCGGATGCCTTTCCGTACTTTTCGAGCCGCGAGAGATATTCATGTGTAATATCATTCGGGACCTGTTCATCAGGTGGGCGATAGTTGAACATAGAAGGATCGAGATTCGGCAAGGGCGTAATTTCCGTAAGTTCCATGGCCAGTTGGGCGTAATACCCGGAGCGATCCGGGTGTTGTTTCAGGCAGAGATATCGCATCGGGAACAGATCACTTTCTCGAATAAACAGTCGCACAAGATCCGGTCTGGCTTGCTGAAACACTTTGACTGCAAATTCATATTCCGATTCATTTTCAGAAATATCTGCTTTCCATTCGCCTTCAAGCACAATGCAGGATTGCTGATTGATACTGACCTGCTTAACCGCTCGAAAGTCCATGCGAGCTTCCAGGGAAGAGAGTAGCCCCGCCAAACCGCTCTGCATTTCCCTTGCAACGCGCGATTCGGTTTCATCCGCTCCTGTAACTTTCGTAAAATCGGAGAGCCTTTGGAGATCGATACGTTCAATCTGCAGCCGCTGCGGCGGTTTGTCGGAATCGGTTTTGGCCGTTCGATCGGCTTCGGAAGTAATTTCACGGACAGACCAGATCACCTGTCCATTGGAAACTTGCAGAATTCTTCCCGAGGCTTTGTCGATTTCCATCTCGACCAGCAACCGACTTTTTGATTGCGGAGCCTGCCAGTACTTGCCGGTGGCCCGAAAACTTTGTGTCGGCGTTTGTATTATTTGCAAAACTTCGGCACTGATCGGTCCCATATTATGCAGCAGCAAAAGTCGGGATTGCCGGATCAGCGAGTTCCCTTCCCGGATTTTCTCAGCCAGCTGAGCGGGATCAAGCTCTTCCTCTGAGGATTTCCCACTGAGGACGGATTTCATTTTCCCCAGTAATTCCTGCGGATTTTTCACCGATTGCTTCAGGTCGCCAGCCTGCGAGAGCCACACAAACAGCCCGATTGCGGCTATTCCCGCAATGCCAGCCGTCAATGTTAATCTGCGCAATATTTTCATGTTCGCCCGAAAATAACGAATTTGCCAAAGAATCCGGCCTCAAACATCCGAATAAGAAGTTACAGGACGTTGTCTGTGCGAAAGTGAATTGCGTAATCGCGCTTCAAATCACGAATTCAGACAACGGCTGGGAGTTTAGATCAGTTTTGAAATCGAAGTCGATGGCAATCTTGTCAGATTTGTATCGAATTCCTCAGACGTTAGAGGAATTGCAAGATTGCCCGGAACCCTCGGAACCTATTGATTTGTCGGTTCTGGCCACCTCTCGGTTTTCAACAGGATTGTTGTAACCGACCGGATCGGAAATCGGACGTCAGTTGTTCTCCTCCGGCCAATAACGAAAAAAGGACGAAAGATGAAGTACTATTTCCTGGCCTTAGGCACACTGGTCGTCGTGTGTGTCGGCTGTGCCGTGGACGGCCAACAGGTGATCGACAAAGGCGAATATCACGCTCCACCTGCGGCGATGATGCAACGACCTGGACCTATGGTGGATTTGCCTTACCCGGCAATTATGCAGCCTTTGGCTCCACAGCCCGCTGAGTTCATTCCACGAACCTCTCAGGTCCGCTTCGTCGGCCCTGCTGGCATGATGCTCGGCTGGCAGATTCCAGTCGGCTTTGCCGAAAACCAGATGATGGCTCCTGGCCGTTACAACTTCAAACAGGGTGCCACTTATCGCCTCAAAGCGACAAATGTCCCCGGACGCGAAGGTCTGGTACTGTATCCAACACTGCAGGTCTATCCTGCACACCCAACAACGGATGCATACCTGACTCACAACAGTATTCCACTGCAGATTACCGACGAAGACCTCGATCAGATCGAAACCAACAACTTCGTCACCAAAGTCATCTACCTGCCAGAAGCCAAGTTCCAGGAACTGGCGATTGCCGGTGTCGAAACTCTGGTTTCAACCCGACTTGATCCCGGTGTCGATCCTGTCAGCGAAGCCGATCGTCGCGGAACAATCATGGCTGTGATGCGAATTGGTAATATGGATCTGGAAATGCCAGGTCAGCAGGAAGAAATGATTCAGGCTGTTTCTCACGAATACAAATTCAACGGAGACAACGGCAAGTTCATCGATCCGATGCCAATTGGACCAGCTGGACCAGCTTCAGGTATGCCAAACGGTTTCGTCATGGGCGGACCGGGCGGTCCTGGAATGCCTCCTCAAAATATGATCGCCGGTGTTGGCGGTGCAGAGGCTTGGGGCATGCCCCGCTCAGGAACACCCATCGGATTGCAGGGACCACCACACCTGCCTTACGGTGGACCAGCGTCTCTGAAGTCGCACACGATCTACAACAACACCCGTTACGATGTTGGTCAACCAGTTGATCACTTCGTGACCCGTGTTAAGCACGATCCAGGTATTCGAATGCCGCATCCTGTGAAGGATGTTGAGTATACCGAGAAGCATCCTGTTCACGGACCAAACGACTTGTCGGTTCCTGCCTGGTATGGCGGCGGACCAGCAGGCCCAGGTGGCTACGGTCCACCACAGGGTGCATATTGTCCTCCAGGTTATCCCCAGGGACCACCGCAAGGTTATCCACAGGGTCAGTAATGTAAAAAGCTCCATTTCGCCATCCGGATTATCCGGGTGGCGAAATTCTCTTTGAGGATCTCGCAGTATTTCCTAAGCTACAAGCCCCTCAAAGTTGTTTGCAGACGTATCCCTTCCTTCGCAAACAAAGATTTTCCCTTCACAACATCTGGAACGACTGACGGAAATCTTCCTCACGTCCGACCTTTCTCACTTTTCAATAATGTGGTTCCTCCCATGAGAGCAATCGCCTGTCTCCTGATTCTCAGCGGAACGATTTTATCCTCAAACGCAGATCGTTTGCTGGCTCAGGATCGATTTCCAGATCAGCGATACTATCACCCCCTCAATCATCATCACATGCCTCCCGGACAGGCAGGCATGTGGGCCGGTGCGTTGGGACGAGCAGACCTCTGTTACTTCCAACCCGTGCAGATTCGCCTGCCGGCCAGTGGTCAGGTCACCTTCCTGCAATCACAGACACAACCTGCACCAGTCGCCGCCTCGCCAGCTCAGGCAGGCTTCATGGTCGGGCCGTTGTATCGCATTAAACTGTCGAACATCGAAGGCTATCCGGGTCTGGAATTGTATCCAACACTCGAACTGATGGACCGCCTCCATCCCCCCGCTCATCTGCGTCAAACTTATCCGATTCCAGTCGATTTGACAGAAGAAGATATCGAAAAAGCGGCTCAGGATCAGCTGGTCACAAAAATCATCTACATCGAACAACCCGATATCGCTCTGCCTCAAACTGAGGAAGATCGAATTCGCGAAGAAGAATTACCGAAGAACAGAAACTTATTGGAAGAAGCCGACCTGCGTGGCCGTCCGGTATTAATCCTCCGTATCGGCGGAAGAATCCCCAGTCCACACGAGTTGAACGACCCCAGAATCATGCCACCACTCCCACTGGAATTTGTGACAGAGTAAAGGCGTAGGGTGCGTCCTGACGCACCAAAATTAAACGCTGATTTCAAAAAACAATTGAACAACCAATGGGTGGCACGTCCCAGAAC
>DOCI01000203.1:21313-25159 GCA_003503535.1 Planctomycetaceae bacterium | reverse complement strand
AAAATTTCCCGATCATAAAACCACTCCCATCTCAATCACGATAACTCAGCAGGTCTCACCATGTTGAAATTAAAAATGCCTTCCTGGCGAACTGCACTTCCTGTTCGAATCGGACTGGGTGTCCTTCTGTGTGCAAACTATTCGTGTAGCAACTCGAAAGAGATGGTCAGCCACGATCCGTTCGCCCACGATAACCCCTCGGCTCATTTAGCCGCTCAGGAAAATACGCTGGGGAATCATAAGACACTTGAAACCGCGGGCATTCCCTTCGAGAATCAGCAGGTCGCCCAAACGCAGGTTCCACCACAAGTCGTCGCCTCATTGCCTGTCCAACAATCTGCTCCACAGGCAGAGACCGACGGCAAGGTTCATTTGAAAAGCGAATGGCCAGCCATTTCTGAGCAGACCGTCGGTTACAAAGCTCCCGAGATGTCAAAATATCAGGACATGCCAACCGCATCACTTCCACCAGGTGGCTACGAACGACCCATTGGCGAATCCGAAAAGTGGTATCAAACCGCCAAAAAATCCCCGACTCAAACGACTGAGAAAACGGAGATTGTCCAAACCGCTTATGCGAGTCAGCCACCGGAACGAGTTTATCAATCACCTTTCGAGCCCGATGCCGACTTCACACCTGCCGAACCACGTGAGAGAATCGAAACAAATCGTGGCGGGCAATACGACGAGAATTCCGGTCACGCCACCATGGCCTGCCCTCCCTTCCCCGGTCAGCAAGCCTGCAGTCCACAAGCGTGTGAAGCCTGCGATCCCGCATTCTATCCCGATGAATACATCTGCGATGGCGGCGACCGTAAAGCTCCCGTCCACTACAGTCCCGGCACACGCGAGGGACTCGACACTCAGGATACGATTGCCGAATATCAGGACGACACCGGCGAGCATCATATGAAGCCGACCAATGAAGTTTGTGTCTATGCTCCCCGCTTCGGAGCCGTGAAATCGACGACCGGAAGTTCGGAAAATCTGGGCATCGATAAAGCACTCGGAGCTTACGAAAGCGTGAACGGCCTCGCGGTCAACACCCGCATCAAGCCGAATATGGAACAACAAAAAGAACAGATCAATGCAGCCGTAGTGCGAAGTCGCGCCAGTGGACTCGAAACCGAAGAAGTTACGCTGGGTGTGAATCAGGCGACCACCACCGTCGATCACACCAAGCTCGAAAATACAAACACCGATTACGGCTTCACCGGTCAGGTCGCCATGGATCGCTGGCAGACCCCCGTCGGCTTCGATGGACGTCAGGCAGCCGCCAGCTGGTCTCGTGAACAAAGCCCCGTCGCCGTGGCGACCGATGTCGGTGGCACCGAAGTTTATAGCTGGTTCCGTCCTGAAGAACTGGTCGGACTCGAAGACAAAAAACGAATCGGCGATCTCTACGTCGACAAATCAGCCGACAAACGCGATGCCGTCACCGGCGATATCATCACCTTCACCATTCGTTTCCGCAACACAGGCGAACGACCTCTGTACAACGTGCAGTTGATCGACAACCTCACCCCGCGACTCGAATTCATCGAAGGCACCGCCACCTCCGACCGCAACGGCCGCCTCGTCGTCGAAGACAATCAGGAAGGCAGCCTGATCCTCAAATGGGAACTCTCCGAAGAAATCGAAGGCAACTCCGGCGGCACCGTCACCTTCCAGGCACGCGTTCGATAAAGTCGGGTTTCGGGTTTCAAATCCTGGGTGGCACGTCCCAGAACGAAGTGAAGGGCGTGGTGGTTGCAACTAACCACCACGCTCTTTTTCGTTGAGTGATTCATCTCACCAGGCGAGCCCTGCCAGTCATGGCAGGGGTGTTATCACGATCATTGTGCGACCATTGAAAAAACATTGAACTTGCTGACTCGAATCCACCCGAGCCATAACTGGCTCGGCTCGCCTGACACATTACTATGGGTGGCTGGGGTCGAAGCGCAGCGAAGCCCCCAGTAAGGTCGCCTGAACTCCAGGCACACGATACACTGAAGATTCCATTTGATTTTCCAAAGGAGTCTCCGCGTGTTGTCGATTATTGTTCCCGTATTCAACGAAGAAGAGTCTCTGGCCGAGCTCCGCTCTCAAATCTCCGCCTCCTGCACAGCCAGTCAAATCGAGTACGAAGTCATCTTCATCGATGATGGCTCGTCCGACTCCTCCTGGTCAATCATCGAAAAACTCGCTGGAGACCATCCCGAAATCTCCGGCATCCGCTTCCGTCGCAACTTCGGCAAAGCCGCCGCGCTGACAGCCGGAATGGAAGCCGCTCGGGGCGAGTGGCTCATGATGATGGATGCCGACCTGCAGGACGACCCGGCTGAAATCCCCAAATTCCTCGACAAAGCCGCAGAGGGTTTCGATGTCGTCAACGGCTGGAAAGAACGCCGCCTTGATCCCTGGCACAAGGTCTACCCGAGCCGCGTCTTCAACGGCATGATCGGCAAACTGACCGGCCTCAAACTGCACGATCACAACTGCGGCCTCAAACTGTTCCATAGCGATGTCGCCAAAGAAATCCACATCTACGGCGAACTGCACCGCTTCATTCCCGTGCTCGCCTACTCACGTGGCTTTCGTGTGGCCGAACTGGTCGTCAATCACCGCCCCCGTCAATTCGGACATTCCAAATACGGCGTCATCCGTTTCCTGCGCGGCTTCCTCGATTTACTGACTGTCGTCTTCCTCATCGGCTACGGCCAGCGTCCGCAACATATGCTCGGAGCGATCGGCCTCTTCTTCTTCGCCCTCGGCATCCTCGGCTTTGGCTACCTGACACTGATCTGGGTCCTCATGAACATCTTCGACGCCATCCCCATCACCCCCATCGGCACCCGCCCCCTCCTCGCCTACTCCACAGCCGCAACCATCCTCGGAGCCCAAGCCATGTCCCTCGGCTTACTGGCTGAGTTGATTGTGGCGAATACGGTTCATAACCGAGTGACGTTCAGTGTCAGGGAACGAGTGGGAGAGAACACTCCGATTGACTTTTAAACCCGGGTGGGTGGGGGCGAATTCACCCATTACCCATGGATAGTACAAAGAAACATTCCCATAATGGGCAATGTAAAATAAATCTGTCTATTATCAGATTAGAATAAAATGAAATATGTCATTGAAGGTGGCACAGATAGTGGATCGATGTTGCTTTTCGATCCTGCGGCACTTCCCGATGACTATGATAAATACTCGAAGGTAGATCCAACAAAGATTCTGGAAGCTGCAACTTTCAATGGAAATGCCTTTTGGATCGATACTGGAGGTGATGGCGGTTACCTGCTTCACGCTTTCGTCAATGAAACTGTGGACTCTGGACTGACCGAGTTCCTACGTGACGAACAGCACGTGGAGAAGTTTCGGATAGCATCCGGAAAGCTATATTTTTCAGGCATGGAATATGGATTTCGTTACAACGACTCCTTTCTGAAGAAGTATCCTCATATGGGTGGATCTTTCGAAATTGAGCCTGGATACTATAGGCTTTCGCTATTCCTCACTGAGTATCCTGAGAAACTCATGGATACGGAACTTCGAAATCGAGTTTCCGCTGCCGCATTCCGGCTTCACCAATCAATGGGATGGTTTATTTTGTTAGCAGTAATCGGCTTTGGCCTTGTGATCACATCATTCTTCAAGTCAACGATTATGCCAATACTTCTTCCGGTTGGAGTCATTTTGATCGCCATCCCTTTTGTCGTTTCACGAATTCCACTCTATAAGGAAACTGAAAGAATTTGGGTTGAGATTCAGTGGAAATATCCATCGATCGTAGCAATTCTTAAAAAATACGATGGGTGACGGATACATCTGGGGGCTTCGCTACGCTTCGACCCCAGCCACCCA
>DOCI01000203.1:20831-21216 GCA_003503535.1 Planctomycetaceae bacterium | reverse complement strand
TACGCTTCGACCCCAGCCACCCAATGTTGATGGGTTATGCAGAAAAATCTGGCTAATACAAGTACGTCGGTCAAACATTTTGGGCACTACGTTTGTTTCGCTGAGCCGGGTGCCATGTCCACGCTTGCCGTGGACATGCTGGTTTTGACATTGATGATTTCAAAGAGGGATAAATCCAGTGCTGGTCTCTCGGTTTGTTGTATTCACTTACATTCTAAATCATGACTCTCAGGATGAATTCCTTCACAAATTGCATGGCACTCGGCACCTTTCCTCATTTGCCAGCAGGGACTTTGTTTGATCGCACGAAAATGTGATTTCATGAAGATGCCCCGGTTCATGGTCATGTTTTATTCGCTTTTGTAAGTCATACTGCAAATCCACG
>DOCI01000203.1:19443-20689 GCA_003503535.1 Planctomycetaceae bacterium | reverse complement strand
AACAGTGTCCTTGACGTCTTACTTTAATTGCACTGGCGAGTCATTGGAACTTTGCAAAACAAACCTGATATTGACTGTTTTTTGTGAACGTAGCTATAGTTAAATAGGTTCTTGAGCAATGTCCATCATAAAAATGGGAGCATATAATGCGAACTATTTTGATTCTTCTTGTTAGTCTGAGTATATTTCCGTCGCAGTCCATGGCTGAGGAATTATACGCACCGCAGGAACTAGTAACGGAAGATCACGGCACGCCAAGGATCTCGTTATTGATCGAATTAAAGATGGCTAGTATCCCAGCACATAAACTTACTTCCCTGGAATTCCTTGGGGATCATTGTGAGGTCCTGGATCCTGAAAAAACTAAACAACTGGAAGAAGTGATTCCCCAATGGATGATTGAATCCACTATGCTGACTGAGTTGGGTCTGGCAGTGTCATTCCAAAGCGGAGGTGAAATTGCATTTAGAGTTCCTCAATTAGATAACAAGGCATCTATCGAACGGCGAAGCATTGGGCATCAGATTTTATTGACCCCCGAGAAAATCATTGAAAACCAAATCGTTTTAAAATTGTCGCACGATCATTCAGAAGTCAACTTTGACAAGATGCGCAAGCTTAATGGTTATGATTATCCAGGAATTGATACCCGGAGATTAATGGCAGCTTTTAAAATTACTCCTGGCGAAACCATACTTGTCACCAGCCCAGAGAGAAATCAACCACTAGACCCAAAAGAAAAAGCGACTTCCCTCGACCCCCTTGCGGAGACTGTGGTGATTCTCGTCACGATTAAAAAGACAGACTTTTGCCCGAGAGAGACAATAAATGAGTAAGTCAGGCATCGCAGGGCAGCTCGCCCGACTATGTAGGTTGGGGCTTGGAGTGATTATGTGAGAGTATCCTGCGGGTACTGAACTTGAGGGAGGCCATCCATCCCAAAAGGCAGCCCATCGTTAAACACTGAGTCTAAGAGGACGAAAAACAGAGTGACTTCGTCGCGTTCTAAGGCAATAAAACGTCAGAACTGGGCTCTCCGTTTGGAGATTGACGATCAATTGCTGTTCAATTGACAGGGAGCGAGAACGGTGGGCAGATTATGCTTTCAGCCCCCAACTGAAAAAGTCGGCAGGCAGCATGTGTGCTGTATTGTGCAAAGCTGATGTACACTGTAAAGAAAAAACCACCTGAAACGTAGCGTTTCAGGTGGTTTTTATGTACGCAAGTGGGCAATACAGGACTCGAA
>DOCI01000203.1:16826-19328 GCA_003503535.1 Planctomycetaceae bacterium | reverse complement strand
AAGTGGGCAATACAGGACTCGAACCAGGCGCAAATTCGACTATACATCCAGCGAATGTTCAAGTGGGCGCTGCATTATCCGACGCATGCCATGCAGAATCAGGGGAAATTGATCCGTCTCTGATTGAATTGAATCAGCTCTGGCAGACACTCAACAGTGAAGACAAAGAACGAATCCTGGGGCTCGTTCGTGCTGCGTCCCATTCAAATGAATAATTCATTGAAGTCTTCAAGAAGGTTGAGGGGTGGGGGATCCCCCCAAAGGCCGCCGCCTATTTCTTATCTACGTCCCTGCTCCAGAATTTTTGAAACTCTCAGGCCAAAACATTCATTCCAAGAGATGAGTATTCGTTATGAAAAGTATGTACGAAAAGAAATATTCCAATTTCTTACGAATGATCGAAGTCTCTTCACCTGGAGATGTGGTTACGATCGTCGATCCGACTGTCATTGGTGATGATTACACCGAACTTGTTGAAAATTTGAGACGAATTGCACAAGCAGATCTGACTCTGAAAATTATCCACCCAAAATACATTAATAAGTGACTTCAATAAACGATTTGAAATTAGTCTTCGGGAAGAATTCTGATGACTCCATCTGAAGTCACATAGCGATTCTCTCTGAGAGGCTCAAATACGTTTGACTCAGGATCTTTGAATTGAGCGAGCGCAGGCCAGTCTTCCGTTTCAATGAATTTCAATACTTTGTTGTTCAGTCCCCATTTCATATTTCTGGAACTCTCAGATGAGGTATCTCTTTCATCTTCAAGTTGTTCCGAAGAGATACTCGATAGGTAAGAGGATTCTTCAAGACGGATCGGTTCAACTTCCCTATGAGGAGCATTTGACTCGGAGTCAAATACTCCTTTCTCCCGAGGTAACAGCAATTCTTCAAGCTTTCTGTAAGATTTATATCCAACAACAGGTAATTTGGTCAGTATCGTCTCCAATGGTCCCCAGAGACCTATTCGTGAGCAGACTCCCGCGTAATGTATCAGGTTAATCATTGCGTTCTCTTCGATGCTGATTTCTTGCCCATCTCCCGGAGGATCAGCCAGGTGGATTCTTGTTTTCTTTGCGTTATTTCGGTGTGTTCCACTCCCATAAAAACAATAGATCGCAATGATTCCTGCCATATGGGCTGATGCTATTTTCTTTTTGTCCAAGCTTTCATGATCCGATGAATTGAGCCTGGGTTGAGATTTTCTCATCCTAGATTCAATACCATATTGATATTGGTTGAATACAACTCCAGATCGAAAATTACGATTGAGATTAAAAATGAAGTCTGGACGTGATGCATGGTGATTAAAAAAGTAAAACTGCTGACGAGGGACACCTAATCTCTGTTCGGAGAAAAGCAGTGATATTCCACAACCCAAAAGTTCTGCCGCCCTTCTTCTGTGCTCATGTGTGACGGCTAAAGTATTTCTGGGAATAAGCACATTGCCATTAGAAGTGACATCCCAGAAATGTGATGCTTCCCATCTAAGCATATCCAACCAGTTATTCAATACTTGAGTTGGTGGTGGGGTTGAAACTGTTCGACCATTAGAAATATGCAGATATCGATCAGATGCCATAATGACATCTTCAAGTCGGAACCTAAAATTATTCATCGGGGTGAGAAAAGGCTGAATATGATCCTGAAGCGAGTAATCACCAATTTCTTCAGTTACTGGAATTTCAATCCAATCATTCAAAGTATGATTGGCTGCAAAATGGATTTGGGCGATGTGACTGCCTCCTGAAATCGACAATAAAGCACACTAATTAATCAAACTTCAATTCCGGCAGGTCGTTGACGAGGTCAACGGTTTGCAGGCTGACGTTGATGACGGAGAGGAGCAGGTTGAGGATGTATTTTGGGTTGTTGTGCTCAATCGCCCAGTCGTTGGGATCGTTTTTGATGCCGCTCTTTTTATCGACTTTCACCTGGTAGCGTTCCATGATCCATTCAATGGCTGATTTTCCATTGACAATGTATTCATAAGCTTTCTGGGGAATGTTTGTGATCGTGATCTGGCTGTTATAGATGATCGAGTCTTTCTGTCCCTTTTTGGGGAACCGCATTTTCTTCACGCGGTAATTGATCGACTCTAATTCCTGATTTGAAATCGCTTCGTTGATTGCGTCATGGAGGACTTTGTCATAGAGAACAATTACACCGGGAGCTGGTGGAATTTCTTCGTAGTCAATGTGCAGATCAGCCAGCTTTCGGCCGGTTTTGCTGAACTTCCAGAAATCGCGGACATCATCCACGAGTGGAATTCGAGGCAGCATCTTCCTCAAATCGTTAGCAAATGTTGTGCGATACACAGGACTGTGGAGAATGCCATAAACATAATAGAAAATATCTTCTTTGGTAACATTTTTCCCGTATTGCTTTCGGGCGAGTTTTAGAATGTAATCTGTAATGCCATCACGGCGTACAATTTCTTCTTCTGATTTAGGCTCAAACAGAGAACGATTTTGTTTGTTATTGGATTCGTAATAATAGG
>DOCI01000203.1:12392-16776 GCA_003503535.1 Planctomycetaceae bacterium | reverse complement strand
TGGATTCGTAATAATAGAGAGGAAAACACTGAGATCCAGCATCTAAGCAATTTAAATCGGGTATTACATCAGCTATTAATGTCGAGCTATCTTTCGTTCCTCCTAAGCCAGATACACATATTACACGATTCTTAGTCATTGTTGTTGGATATAACTTTGGAATCAAACCAACCATTTCATTTAGCGATCGTGAATAATATAATGCTTGCTTAAAATATGGCCTGTAAAGTGATGTTACAAACTTTTTGTTTTCGTATTTAATTTCTTTATTTTTTTCAACGGCAGCCTCAAGTGCTCTTGTCCAGCTTATTTTATTCGGGTCTCTGTCGATAAAATTCTTTACAGTGTCGACAACTCCAGATTGACGAGAATGGTACAGAAGTCGCTGTTGGTTGTAATGTTCAATGTGAATAGTTATGTTTTTTTTGAGTTCATTTGTTGAGCTATTATAACACCATAGGTCTCTTTGAGTTTTCAATCCGTTGCTGTAAATAGGATGAAAAATAGTGGCTATGTTTTCTTTATCTGATTTGTCACCTAATGGAATGAACGCATTAAATGCATCACTTCTCTGGTTTAACCAATCTCCATGCTCATTAGAGTGAATTAATTTCCATTTTATTGAGGATCCAGCCATGCTGTTATGCTTGCTAATTATCTTCAGCTTATCTTCTCGACTCAAGTAGTCCCCGATATCACTATATTGTATTGAAGCATTGTTATTTTTAACTTTTGGATTTTGAACTAGTATCGTAATAGCAATCGGAGTACGGGATCCTGAGCCAAAAATCTTTCCACCCTCCTTCCGACTCAATTCTCCACTGGTTCGTTGATTTCCACGTAAATTGAAAACCCAAATACCCGTAAATTCCTTTTGCAAAGTTTTACGAAAACCATCCTGTGCATTCCCATCTAACCATGCTCCATTTGAAACAAAAGCTATAACCCCACCATGATTGGGATCGAGACGGTCAGTGCTCCAACGAAATGCTTTGATGTAAGAATCGTATAGTGAATTTTGAAGCGTGGCTGAAGATAAAGCTGCATAAGATTTTGCAATTCGCTCATCAAGCTTTTTATATTTCAGATTTTGAGCATTGTCATTACCTGATTTCTGTCCTAATGAATATGGTGGATTTCCTATTATTACTCGCAGCGGGGCTTTCTTTTGCCGGGCTACTCGAGCCGAGTTTTGGGGGAACATTTCAGAAAACAGTTTCTGACCTTCATCGGATTCCCCCAGCTGGAAAGTATCAGTCAGCACAATTCCCTCGAAGGGTTCAAAGTCCTGATCGGTTCCAACTGAATCATGATAGGCGTTCTCGATATTGACGGCGGCGATGTAATAAGCCAGCAAAACAATTTCATTGGCGTGAATCTCGTTTCGATACTTCCGTTCAAGATCCTTGGGCTTAATCAATCCACTTTGAATCAACCTGGTTATGAATGTTCCCGTTCCCGTGAATGGATCGAGAATGTGGATGTTTTCATCAGAAATAGAACGTCCAAATTCCTGCTGCAGAACATCGTTGACGGAATGAACGATGAAGTCGACGACTTCCACAGGCGTATAGACAATTCCCAGCCGTTCGACCATTTGCGGAAAAGCCGTCTTAAAGAATTTGTCATACAGTTCGATGACAATTCGCTGTTTCCCTTCTGCGTTGTCAATTCCTTCTGCTCGTTTGCGCACCGACTCATAGAATTTCTGCAGAGTTTCCGATTCTTCAGCGACTGTTTTTCCCTGCAGAGCATCGAGCATACTTTGCATGGCCTGAGAAACTGGATTAGTTTTTGCAAAAGAATAGTCAGCAAATAAGGCTTCAAAAATCGGTTGTGTGATGATGTGTTGAGCCAGCATTTCAACGGCTTGAGCTTCGGTGATACTCGGATTGATATTTTTCTGCAAACCTCCCAGGAAGTTATCGAACGCGGCCCGTTGATCAGCTTTTTCGGCAATCAGATGTTTAATCCGCTCAATCTGTCGCTCGGCAATTTGCGCAACATCTTTCGCCCACTGTTCCCAATATCCACGATCCCCGACCTTTTGTACCATCTTGGCAAATACGACCGACTGCAGTTCTTCAAACTGCAAACGGAGTTGTCTAGCTATATCCTTATTGGTTTCATCGGCTATTCTGTCATCTGTTGAAACCGGATTTCCATCCTTGTCATATGTCGTTTCCGGACGTCCGATCAGAATGTTATTCGGTTTCTGCTTATTGAGCTCTATTTTGTTGACGGTCGCATTAAATCGGTCGTCATGTGCCCGCAATGCGTTTAGAACCGTCCAGACGACTTTATACCGCTCGTTTTCATTGAGTGCTTTGTCGGCTTCCACATCGGCTGGAACGATCACAGGAATAATGATGTAGCCGTATTTCTTGCCAGGAGCCGTTCGCATGACGCGCCCGACGGATTGAACGACATCAACGGGAGAATTTCGAGCCGACAAAAACAGGACGGCATCCAGGGAAGGAACGTCGACTCCTTCACTGAGTACGCGGACGTTCGTAATGACTCGACATTCATTCTCATCGCTCTCTGCTTTCAACCAGGATAGCATTTGATCCCGTTCAGGAGCCGCCATCGTTCCATCCATATGCATGGAGGAAACATTGACCATCTTTTTCTGTGTCTGCTCAGGCAGTGAATCGAGATAGGTTTCCGTTGTCGTGTTATAGACTGCGGAAATCTTTTTCGATGTGGCAATATTGGCGCAGAAGGCCACAGCACGCCGCATGGGATCCGGATCAGATTTCTTGATATGTCCCTCATCTCCCAGGAACTGTTTGGATAGAGCGTTGATCGTTCCGATCAGCTTGGAAGCGTCATCGGTTGTGATTTCCATTTCATTGTCAGCAATCATCCGCTGAACAGCTGGGGGAACATCTTTGTCGTTGAGAGTGAGAATCAGAACTTTGTAATCGGTCAGCAGGCTTTTCTCGACGGCTTCACCAAATCCAATGCGATAGATTTCTTCACCGTAGAGTTTGGGATCATCCATTGAACAGAGAAGCGCTTCTGCTTCAGCTGCTTTGCTTTTGCTGTCATCGCTGAACAGTCGGGGAGTGGCTGTCATATAGAGCCGTTTTTTGGCTTTGATGAAGTCTGCATTGTGAACTTTGGTAAATGCGGATTCCTCTTCTCCAGCCAGTGAAACACCTGTTGTGCGATGTGCTTCATCACAGATGATCAGATCAAACTGATCTAAGCCGTTTTTCAATAATGTTTTCTGACATTTTGCAATCACTTCGATGGATTGATAGGTCGAGAAAACAACCGTCATCCCGGTTTGATTGGAATCCCGGAACAGCTGAAATTGTTTCAGTACATTTTCAGGATCGGTTGAAGCAGGTAAAGCCAGGTCGACAATACTAAAACCATCCGTTTCGCTGTTCTTCTTTTTCTTTTTGGAAATATCGGGATCGGAACAGATACATATTGCGTTGATTGGCTCCAGAGCGTCCGCGCTCCATTCCCGTAGAGTTTGACCCAGCAAAGCAATCGAAGGAACCATAAACAAGATTAAGCCTTTTCCCTCTGTTTCATGCTCTGCAATCCGAAGTGCAGTAAATGTTTTCCCTGTTCCACAGGCCATGATGAGTTTACCACGGTCATTTTCCTGGAAATGTGCATGGGTGGCGTTCAGAGCGTCTGTCTGGTGAGTTCGGAGCGTTTTTCTGGAAGTTCTGGCTTCTTCACCATGGATTCCATCTTCCAGCTTATCCCAGTCCACTGGGGCATCATTCAGATCTGTTAAGTTGATGCGAGTGACCGGTGGATGCTGGTTCTTGATGGCATCAGTCGCATTAGACCCCCATTTGTTAGTCGTGGAAATCCAGAGGCGATGAGCAAATCGAGTCGTTTGCAGGTCTTCATTTTTGAATTCGCGGCCTGAAGTAGCCAGGAAGCTATCAACGGCTGGTTTATCAATGGTTGCCTTTTCATCAAAGCATTTGCACTGAATCGCCCAGTAATCCCCCTCATGTGTCATGGTCACGAGATCGATACCAGTATCCGTTTTTCCCATATCGAACCGACCGGGAAATTCATTCCACAGCCAGACATGCTTGAACTTCGGAGCGTATTTGGGATCTGTCTGCAGATAGGCTTGCATGAGGCGTTCGAAACGGGCGCCTTTGTCCTGCTGAGAGTGGGAGAGTTTACGGTATTTTTCGAGGACATTGATGAACGACACTTGATCTTCCCTGAATGAACGTGTGTAAGCATGTGTAGGAAAGATTAAAGAATAGGGCTTTCCAATAATTCAGGCTACCCAAAGTCCTATGTCATTCTTCAAGAAATTTCCAGCCTTTTTACGCTTTGGGTGGGATCACTTCCCAGCCCAGTTCCATCGCGGCATGAACTGCAAATTCCGGAT
>DOCI01000203.1:0-12369 GCA_003503535.1 Planctomycetaceae bacterium | reverse complement strand
CAATTCTTCCACAGCTTTATGGATTGGATAGCGTTCTGTTCTCGTATCGACACTGGTCTGAGAACTGCGATTGTTTTCTACGGTTTCCAGCAATTTAAAATAGGTCTGAATGCACCTGAATGCGCCATGAAGATTATTTTTCAGACTATGAATAAGAAAGTCTGCCCAGATGGAGCAAACCCCGTTCATCCCTCCAAAATCTGAAACCATTCTTGAACAGAGTGACTCCAGCATCTGATCGTCACGAGCATTGATCAGTCCTGTCATATTCTTTGAGATTTGACGACGGTGTTGTTTCTTTCGATGAACTTGGCGTCGTGTGCGTTCTGACTGTCGATGGCAGGAATTGCATTGATTCAGTCGAATGTCTCGATCTTTGTATCGACGTCGAAACTCTTCGATTGGTTTGTCCTGATGACACTGTTCGCAAAACTTATTGTTACAAATTGTCGCTTCAGTCATATCGATTGATTCCTTGAAAATGCACCTGTTTGCTATGCACTGGGGTATTGATATTCCTAATTATAGAAAAACATCATTTGTTCGTAAGTGGCATAATTGTTGGAACTTAGAGCCGAAATGCGATAAGTTGAACCACTTCTGCGCACCACGCTACTGAATTGCAAACGCAGCCAGTTCCCAATATCCGGACAAGTCCGAAAGTTGAGTGAGAATGAGATGACTGTTGAATCATTGACGAGCTTGCGACTGGCTTTTGATGCTTTGAATTTAGAAATCGATTCTTTAGAAATAGCTCATAAAAAAGCTGGCCATTTCAATATCACTCCTTCGTTTGTTGAGAAAATAGAACAATTCGCTTTCTGCTTGAAAGGGTTTCCAAAATCCTGGAAAGAGCTTGAATTGCGATCACGCTATATCGACAAGCTCTTTGATGAAAAGGGGGAAATCAAAACGCTAATCGGTACATTGAAGAATCAATTTCCTGAATCACTGGATGTTTCAAGAAGTATTACAGCCAAGGTTTGTTGTGAGACAATATTTGCTGATGATTTTAATTCGTTTGAAAATTCGATCGGAGATTTGCTGAACAAGACTGTGTTGTTGAAGTCTGAGATTCAGAATGAATTTCGAGATGAATTGAAGCAAAAGGACTTACAACAGTTCTTTGAGAAATTACACGATTTGCAACTACTCTTGAAACAGGGATTGGCCACATCGAAGAACAAGTGTGCTAAAGGAAGTAATATCATCTTCTTAATCTCGACAGCCGAAGATTCACATGAGATTTCCTATTCGACTGCTTTGCAACTATTCGGCTTTGGCAATGTAGGAACCAGGCTCAATGAAGTTAGAAACGCGGCTATCTTGATGCTGGAATTCACGCAAGAGAATTTCGAGAAAGGAGGGGCGAATCAGGCAAATAAAAAGGAGCAGAAACTTCGCAAAAAAGCTCACAATCTTAATGGCAAAGATGAGAAAATACTTGGAGCCTTAGTTTTACATCACAAATTAAATGGTGTGTCTGTTCATCACAAGCTTCCAATATCTAATAAAGAGCTCGCAGAGAAATCAGATGAGAAACCGCCGGCAGTGACCAGATTCTTTAAAAAAGCATTTGCCACAAAATTGGGAGAAACAAATGGATCTCATAAGAGTTATAAGGCAATGTGTTTTAATAAAACCATTGGACAAAGACTTAGCTTGTTGAGGGGAGACTTTTCTAGCGACAAAACCCTGGGAGAGTTATCGAATCAAATTAAAGCCCGTACCAATGAGGAAAAAGAATATGAAAAATGATCCAATGTTTTAAACTGAATATCACACCAAAAATTTCACTGAAATTTCCAAAAGTGAAATGTTTTTTTATTTTAGAATTTTAGTATCTCATACACATGAAACCACTTAGGGAAATAGTGCCGATTCGTAAATCATGAATATCTGAAATTTTCTCCCATAGGTGAAGAGTTGCGTGGCAGCTCAATTCCTTACCTGAATCATCGGGAGAATACTAATGTTTGCTACTTCAACAGGGCACAGCGAACAGTCATTGATCTGTTCACAAGAGGCTGCCCAGTTCCTTTCAATTTCAGAGCGTACGCTTTGGACTCTCACTCATGCTGGTGAAGTGCCCCATATCCGGATCGGTCGATCCGTGCGATATCGGCTTTCTGCTTTGAATTCATGGTTGGATTCAAAAACGAAAGGAGGTGTTAATCATGAATAATAAGTTCAATGATATTGAAATTGTAAGTATTAGCCATGTGAAACCATCTCCAGAGAATGACGAAATCTATGGTGAAATCGATCCACAAAATGACGAGTTCATTGAACTTATCAGGGATATCAAAAAAAACGGAATCCGGGAGCCAATCCTAATTTCCGCTGATGGATGGATCCTATCTGGGCATCGAAGATTTGCAGCTGCCAAAAAGGCTAGCCTGGACGAGATTCCAATTCGAAGGTTGGCAATTCGAAGAGATAATTTCGATAGCCTTGCCTGGAAAAAAGAACTAAGAGCTCACAATCATCAACGACACAAAAGTGTTGCCATAAGACAAAAAGAAATGCTTTTAGGCATTGAACCAGAAATCGCTTATCGTCAGCTATTAAAAGCCAGAGAAGAAATAATTGATGCCAATGAATCACAGTTATTTGAAATTACAGGACGAATGAATCGTTCTGAAATCTCACTAGCAAAACAAGCTTTTCTAAACGCCATTATGGCTGTCGTTTTGTCACTCAGAACTTTCTGGCCAGTGAGTGTCAGGCAGGTACATTATCGCTTATTGAACGATCCTCCATTGCGAAATAGTAAGAGATCGGACAGCAAGTATCGGAATGACCTAAAAAGTTATAAAGATTTAACAAATATGGTCACTCGCGGAAGGTTGACCGGACTGATTCCGTGGAATTCAATCAGTGACGAAACACGTCCTGTGTCAAATCTCAATTACTGTGTCGATCGGTCAAACTTTATCAAACATTCTATTTTTAATTTGTTTCGCAACTACCATCGCGATCTTCTTCAAAGCCAGGCAGATCATTTTGAAATCATCGTTGAAAAGATGACCGTTCAGTCATTGGTACAACAAGTATCAAGAAAATACTGCATACCCACAACAACAGGGAGAGGCTACTGCTCCCTGGATCCTAGAAAGCGAATTGCTGATCGTTTTAGTCGTAGTGGAAAAAACAGACTGGTTTTGATTTTGGTAAGTGATTTCGATCCAGATGGTTTGGAGATTGCAGAAAGCTTTGCCAGAAGTCTGCGAGACGACTTCGGGATTGATGATGTCTTATATATTCGGGCATTGTTGACCGAAGAGCAAATCGAGCGATTGAAGCTACCTCCAAACGGAATGAAGGCGAAGAAAACCTCTTCAAACTATAAGAAATTTGTCAATAAATATGGCCGGAATGTGTACGAGTTGGAGGCTGTCCCTCCTGAAACACTGATGACCGAACTAACACAGGTAATCGAATCCACAATTGATATTCAGGCTTTGAACAAAGAGATCAAACTGGAGAAACAGGACGCTGCAGAGTTAGTTGGATTGAAAAAGACCTTATGTGAATTTCTTCAACAGAAAGGTTTAGCAAATGAAGATTGACATTCCTCAAGGTTCAGCTCCTACCAACGATACCGAAGCGTTAGTGCTCTCAGGGTTGCTGGATATGACTTCCACATCCCGAGACCGACGCTTTGGGTTTTACATTCCTATTCATAGCCAACTCTGTATTGAGTTATTTGGATGGAATTACAAAAAGGCGATTTGTGAACTAAGTCGAAGAGGTCTAGTCGAGGTAAACAATAAGTATTCCGCTGGGCGATTTCCAAAAAGCTACCGTCTTAAAGATCGATGGCGCCTGCCATTTACAGAGGAATATACGTTGAGAAAGGGGAATCGGAAACTACGAATTCGAATTGAACAGGATGACGAAATTGGAAATCTTCTCGTCCAAAAATTCAATCAGTTTTATCTACCTGAAGTGGCTCAAGGTTGGGACGGATTTAATGGTCGACAAATCCAGAGAGCCGACTATTACGCTGTTCGATGTAAATACGGTCGGCTGCATACATCATTTACAGGGCTTAAAAGAGAAAGCAGAACAAGGCTTCAGACGATTGACAATCAACATCTGATAGAAATAGATGTGGTAAATTGTCAACCATTACTAGCAGGAGTGATAGTCAAACAAAATGTCCAAAGTACATCTACCATATGTTGGGACATGCGCAGCGAGAATTTCATTGAACTGTGCTCAAAAGGCCAGGTCTATGAGACACTGCTTGAAGAAATACGTCGCACTATGTCTTATCGTGATTTATTGACTGGATCACCTTATCAGGAGCGATACAGACATCGACCAGTGAATCGCAAAGACGTAAAAAATCAGTTTTTGATTATGATGTTCGCTGAAAACGATACCATGCGGAAAATGCCCATATTTCAATATGTACGAAAGCTATGGCCCGTAATCGCCAAGGCTATCCAAGAAATCAAAGAGCACCAATACCAGAAATTAGCATGGGATTGTCAACGATTTGAGTCGAAAATCATGATCGACGGCGTATGCTCCCGAGTCTTCCGGACTAGTCCCGAAACTATCCTGATTACGATTCATGATGGAATTCTGACAACAGCAGATAAGTCAGAATTGGTTCATGGGTGTATTCGCAGAGAGTTCAGCCAATTCGGTATTGTCCCAACAGTTAATGAAAAAATACTGGACATATCGCCCAGTATTGCTAATAATTAGCTGCTATGGCTAACAAGGATAAACTTCGATTCTCAGATCAGTTGAGATTGGCAATCAGTGAGTCAGGAATGACCCGTTATGAAATTGCGAAACAGACCGCAATTGATGAGTCATCATTGGCAAAATTTGTTCATGGAAAGCGTGGACTTTCAATTGACAGTATTGATCGCTTGGCAGAAATCTTAGATCTATCGATTGTTCACAAAGACAAGAATTCAGGAGAGATGTAATGGCAAGCATATCAAGATCTGCAAATGGCCGACGAGTTCTCCAGTTCGTAGACGGGGATCGAATAAGGCGCACTATTCGTCTTGGGAAACTGTCTCAAAGGCAAGCTGAAGCGATCAAGTTAAAAGTTGAAAACATAATCGCTTCTAAAATCAGTGGTCATGCCATTGATAATGAAACTGCACGCTGGCTACAGCTCCTGGAACCAGAATTATCTGATAAGCTCGCAAGGGCTAAACTAATAGAAATACGTGAGTCAAAGGATTTTCCTCTTTTGCAGTTTGCGGAGGAGTACATATCCCGCAGGTCAGACGTCAAGGAATCGACTCGAACAGTATGGAATCGAGCTCTCAACCATCTCAAGAGTTTCTTTGATTCGAAAGTATCAATTCGAAGTGTTACTGCAGGCAATGCTAAGGATTTCAGGCTTTACTTGCAGAAAAAAGGGCTTGCAGAGAACACTGTTCGAAGAACCTGTGGAGTCGTTAAACAATTCTTTCAAGACGCGATTGACCGAGATCTGTTACGCAAGAATCCGTTTAGCCATCGCGAAGTACCTACAAGTACGGGCGGCAATTCCTCACGAAGTTTCTTCATTACCAGAGAAATGATTGATCAGTTGATTGATGCTTGTCCTAATGCCCAATGGCGATTGATTTTGGCACTGAGTCGCTATGCAGGCCTTCGTTGTCCTTCTGAGACTCTACAACTCAAATGGAGTGATATTGACTGGAAAAAGCAAAGGATGATGATCACGAGCCCCAAGACGGAACACCATGAAGGGAAAGAGTCGAGACAGATTCCAATTTTTCCAGAAGTGAAGCCGTATATCGAAGAATGTTTCGAACAGGCAAATGAAGGAGACACTTTCGTAATTACTGCCTATCGAGAGGCTTCAAGTAATCTTCGGACACAATTCCAGCGTATTATTAACAATGCAGGGCTCAAAGCATGGCCCAAGCTGTTTCATAATCTCAGAGCCTCAGCTCAAACGGAATTGTCAGAGCGATTCCCAAGCCATGTTGTTTGTGCCTGGATTGGAAACTCAGAACGAGTAGCACAGGAACACTATCTACAGATTAATGACGACCACTTCTCAAAAGCGCTGCAGAATCCGACGCAGCAGTTGCACGCAAACCACGGCAATGAGTCGAATGAAGCAATCCGAGTTCGTTCTAAAACCCTAGAATTACAGGGTATTGCGACGGAACGCAAGAACCTGCGATTGTGTAAAGTGGGCAATACAGGACTCGAACCTGTGACCTCTACCGTGTGAAGGTAGCGCGCTAGCCAGCTGTGCCAATTGCCCGTTTTGTATCGGATGTTGTATTTTAGCCGGGTTGGGGGGATCGTCAATCGAGTTTGTGGAATCGCTTTTTGTGCAGGATTTTGAATTTAATTATTTGGGGGGAACACCAAGGGATTTTCCTCCGTCGATTGCGATTGAAGTCCCGGTCACCATGGAGGCTGCATCGGAAAGAAGAAAGGAAACATTGGCCGCGACTTCTTTGGGATGGATCATGCGGCCTTGGGCAGCGGCCAGTGGGCTGGCGTTAATGAAGGATTGAGCGGTCGCATCCGGATCGGCCGAGGCTGCCAGGTCGGCATTGATAATGCCCGTTTCACTGACTGGCCCCGGGCATATGCAATTGACCCGAATATTATCTCGCGACAGGCAGAGCGCGAGTGATTTTGTTAATCCAACCAAACTCATCTTGCTGATCGAATAGACGGGATCGTGGGCTCGTGGCAATAAGCCGGCGTTGCTGGCAATATTGACAATGTTCCCTTTGCCCTGTTTTCGGAAATAGGGAACTACGTATCTGGATGCAAAAAAAGCGGCTTTGAGGTTGGTATCGAGAACTCGGTCCCAGTCTTCTTCGGAAACCTCGGTGATATCAGCCACATGATTCACGCCGGCATTATTGATCAAAGCCTCGATGGGACCGTTAGTAGCCGCGGTTTCGATCAGCTTTTCGAGATGCTCGACAGAACGGACATCAACGAGTAGGTGTTCTTTCCAGTTGTCAATTTCATGGATTGATTCATGAGCCTTTTGCAAATCGCAACTCACAACCAGCCAGCCTTCGTTGGCAAGCTGTTGAGCGGTTGCCAGACCAATTCCGCTGGCTGCTCCTGTGACAATGGCAACTCGATTTGGTGTCATATGACTAGGATTTCAAATTGTAATGCTGGTAGAGGAATTATGATTTTCCTCCTCCTTGGGGAGAAGGTGGCCGAAGGCCGGATGAGGGAATCTCTCCGACGTTCTCAGTTTAATTCTCGCCGTTTCCCTCTTACCATTGCCCTCTTCCTCAGGGAGAGGGGACTTATGATATTGGGTGATTCAATCCACTTGAATAGGATGTAGGAGTTTTTCGAACTGTTCTTCTTTCATATTGTCTGGTGTGGCGACGTACTCTCCCGTTTTGATTCGCGACTCAACATCTTCTCCCTTGAGATGGGCGAGAAGTGTTTTCACTGCCTGATATCCCATGGCTACGGGATCCTGCAGAACGATGCCCTGGACGTGTCCCTGTTCCATGCCATCGATCAAATCGGGATTGGGGTCGAAGGCGATAAATTTGACTTTGCCGGTCAGATTCAGTTCCCGTAATGCTCCGAGAGTGCCCGTGGCATTCGGTTCGCAGACAGCGAAGATGCCATCGATCTGATCACGATATTTGTCGATCACTTCAGTCGCTTTTTCCAGAGACGATTCCTGTGTTGTCCCGGCGTATTGATCAGAAGAGATGACAGTGATTTCCGGATAGTCGGCTTTCAGTTTCGAGAGGAATCCTTCTTCTCGCTGTTCGGTACTCTCGCTGCCGGCGTTGTATCGCAGCATGACGACTTCCCCTTTGCCGTCCAGGATTTCCGCCAGTTTTTCGGCAGCCAGTTCTCCGCCGCGAAAATTATCGGTGGCGACATAACTGACAATCGCAGATTCATCCCCCAGCGCACTGTCGAAAATGACGACGGGAATTTCTTCTTCATCGGCATGCAGAACGCTATCGATCAGAGCTTGAGAATCGAGTGGAGCCAGGACGATTCCATCAACCTGTTTGACGATAAAATCTTCGACAACGCTAATCTGTCCAGCTCGATCATTCTCCAGCAATGGCCCCTTCCACAGAATCTCGACATCACCCGCTTCTTCAGCGGCTTTTTTCGCACCTGCATGCACCGACTTCCAGAATTCGTGCGTTGTTCCTTTCGGGATGACGGCTATACGAATGGTTTTGTCATTACTGGAAGTTCCGGATGTGGAATTATTTCCATCTGAATTCCCATTACAGGAGGCTAATAAAAGTGTGATTCCAAGCAGGCAAAATGATCGAATGGCCACGGTAGATTCCTTATTGAAAGCGACTTGCCAGCGTGTAATTCACTGAAGGCATCTGAGTCTGTTCATGTTTAATGAAGTCTTCACAATACTCGCATCAGACTTCACATTCCAGTGAGGCCCAAAGAAAGGAATTATTGATTCTTATTCAGTAAATCATTCCAGACCTGAGCATGAGATCCCGCAGAGGAATCAAGAGTAAAATGACTGAGGATCCGCTGGCGAGCCTGATGGCCCAATTGTTTGCGTGGAGTAGAATTCTGCATCAGTGAGATGCTTGTCTGAGTCAACTTCTGTGGATCATCAACAGGAATCAACAGGACCGATTCCTGATCAACCAGCATTTCGGAAGTTCCACCGACATCGGTCGCGACAATAGCCACTCCACAAGCAGCCGCTTCGAGAAGCACGCGGCCAAATGGTTCCTGTCTCGCAGGATGGATGAGCAAATCTATTTGAGGCAGAAGCAAGGGGATATCATTCCGATAACCGAGCCAGTGGACGCGATTCGATAATCCATTTTGAGCAACCGAGTTCTGCAAATCTTCCAGATATTCTCTGCTCTCCTGCTTCCCGGAATAGCACTCCCCGATGATTAGAAAATGCCAGTCCGGGCAACTCCTGGCCATTTCAGGAATCGCAGCAATCAAGGAACTGTGACCTTTCCGTAATCCAATTTGCCCGATCGTCGCTGTGAACTTTGTTTCCGATGGACATCCCAGTTCGACATGCAGATTCTTTGCTGACTTCTCAGGATACTGCTCAACATCGATTCCATTATGAATGGTCAGCAAACGATCAGAATTAACTCCCATCGCTTCGTAATAGTTTCGCGTGGCCTCAGAGACACAAATCAATCGATTCAGCTGGCCGAGATCTGAAATCGAGCCTTTGGAAAGCTTCATCATGTCGCGAATGTGCCCGACAACCGGCAGCGAAATGTGTGTGAAATTTCGGCCCAGAAATCGGGAAAGCGTCAGGCTGTTCGCGTGTAAGAGATTGAATTGATGCTCTGAAATCAGTTGCGTTAACTCTAAAATGATGTCTGCATCTTCACGCCGTAAGTCAGACGCATCTCGGAGTGAAAATTCGATTTGTGGAAAGTTCAGCGAGGTCAGTAACTTTTCCAGTTCGCCATGACGGGGCGCGAAAAATGTAAACGCAAACTGATCCCGTAATTCCTGGGCAATACTCAAAAAGGATCGCTCTCCTCCCAATGCGGAAGGGAACTCCATGAGAACAGCAATTTTGTACCTGGACATTAACGGGCCAACTGACATGGAATGCAAATGATGATGACGTTAACTGGTATATCGAATGCACCAGGAACGATCGATATCAATTTCGTGCAAAATATTTTTGATTAATTTGATAATTCCCCAACAGACACCATCACAAATTCGTAACACGGGTACAGAATCCGGATTGTGTGACTACTATGACTTACTTCGCGGCTCATTCGAACCGTGCAGTCAGCCGACCTGATCTCATCTCGACCGTTCGCGTCACTTTCAGGTGTTGCGTTCGCAATACGTCAGGAGTCTGCCATGTCTACAGAAGCTTCGCCCTCTCTTGCTGCCCCCGTAAAATCTACGCCGTGGTGGCTGAAACTCTATAATCACAATCCCTTTTATGTCATCAGCACGGTGCTCATGCTGATCTCCGTTCGAGCCGCCTACGGAGAAATGCCGATTGGCGAAATCAACTGCTGGGTCGTGATGGGTGTGCTTGCCGGTTACACCACTCTGCTGGCACTGATTGGCATCTGTATCATCCGCTTTGGAAAAATCTGGGAAGATGCTCGTTCGATACTTCTGTTGTTACTACTCCTGTTTCTTGGCATCTCGGTCAGCATGGACGATCTATTCGTGAAGCTGGAATCTCCACAGGAAGGAGCCTGGCTGGCTTTGGCCGGTGTCGCATTTTCATACGTGATCACCGAATTGGTTCTCGTTCTGACGAAAATTCAACTGCGAGCCCGTTATCGCATCCCATACTATCTGTTCCTGGTGTTGTTCTTTTTCACGCCGTGGTGGATGTCGCCGGAATTGAATCCCCGTTCTTCCTCTGAGACGGAATGGTTACTCCTGCTCTTTCCAGTCGTGGCTGCTGGTATTCTTCTCTTGTTATTACCGGCGGTTTGGGGTGGCCCCAAATATGTTCGCAACAACGGTACTCCCTGGAAATGGCCTCTGTTTCCGTGGTCAATGTTCTTTATGCTGATCGTCGCGACAATTATTCGTTCGTACGCCTTGTGCCTCACATTTGGCCCGACCGGACCAATCTGGCACAAACTTTCTGGCGGAGGAGTCGGCATTGTCTTCTCCACGATCTGGGGAACCTGGTTTCTGGTTCCGATTCTCTGGGCAATTCTGCTACTTCTACTGGAAGGGGGAATTGTCGCGCATAGTACGACTCAACGGAAGTGGAGTCTTATTCTCGCCCCGGCATTAATCCTGCTCGCCTTTCCGTTTGGATCATCGAGTGTCTTTACCACCTTCTGGGACCGCATGCTTACGACGGTCGGCTCACCCATCTGGATTGCGACCCTGCTCGTCATTCTCTTTTATGGATGGGCGACTCTGCGAAAAGTCTCTGGAGCATTTTATGGGTTTGTCAGCTTCTTCCTGCTGCTCGCCTGGATCGATCCCAGCACCGAACAATGGCCCGCTCTCATTCCGCAACGGGCATGGCCGATTGCTCTGGTTGGCTTTGGCCTGCTGATGAAAGGCTTCAAAGAACATTCCTCATTCTACCAGACGACAGCCTCGGCTATGCTCATCAGCAGCGTTGCAATATTGATCCAGCAATCCAGCTACGCTCAATGGACAACCGAAGCCACGTTTATCCTTGTCTGGCTGACCGCTTTGATTCTCGGAGCCTGCCACCGCGACGACCTCGGCTGCTTCTTACGCTTTGTCGCCAGCACTCAAGCGATCCTCATCGGTTATCAGATACTGACTCGTACAATGCCATTGGAGTTAAACATCGGTTATCGATTGCTCATTCTCGTTGTATTAACGGGATTCTGTTTACTGCTGGCATTCGTGATGAAGAATCGCTGGTATCTGTTTGCTTTCTCAGGCAACTTCCTGCTGCTGCTTTATGGAGCCGTTTTAATCGGCTATCAACAGGCCAGCTCACAATTCGGTTCCACCGCCCTGCTCACCTTTTCCTGGAGCCTGGGCATGTTATTGTTTGCGATGTTGATCAGTGCTCACAAAGCCGAATGGTTACCGAGACGATTCATTCCAAAAAACTGGACGGCCTAATGCCACAAAACTTTTGGTCCCCCCTCTGCATGTTGTTAGACTGAACAAAACACTTCGCGCGTCTCAGTAACAAAGGACAGTATGACAGAATCAAAACCACTGCACCTGTATGAAGAATTGCTGCTGCTGGCCTTGCATGATGAAAAGGGAACCTTGAACAGCGGGTATATCGAGCATGCGCTGGCCGGAGCGGTCCTGGCAGAACTGTTACTGGAAGAACAGATCATTATCGATGATCAGGCGAATGGCACGATCAAGCTGCAAATGGAAAAGGAACCCGATGATCCCCTATTCCGCAAAGCCTATCGTCTGATCAATCTCTGGCAGAAGCCAATGAATCTGGAAGAACTGTTGTCGGAATTAGCGAACCTCACCAGCCTCAGATATCTCGCCACAGAACAACTCTGCCAACGAGGAATCGTTGATGATGTCGAGGAGACTATCCTTTATATCTTCTCCAGAAAGGTCTACCCCACTCTCGACCCGGCTCCCAAACAGGAGATTGTCTCACGTATCCGCGATGGTATTTTCAACGAACAAGCCCAACTCGATCCCCGCACATGTGCGTTAATCTCACTGGCTCATCATACCGATTACATCACTGCAGCTATCAGTTTTCACGAACGGGCAAAGCATAAAGCTCGTATCGAAGCAATCGCCAAAGGAGAACTCGCAGGCTCTGCGACTCAAAAAGCGATAGCCGCCTGCCAGGCAGCCGTCGCAGCATCCCTCGTTTTTACGACAATCATGATGAGTCAGATGAATAATTAAGCCCTGTTCCAATTGGAAACCGGATTTCCT
>DOCI01000307.1:1178-6834 GCA_003503535.1 Planctomycetaceae bacterium | reverse complement strand
CCCCGCCACCCCGGAAGACCTTTTCAAAATGTCAAAGGAGATCCGGTTTCCAATTGGAACAGGGTTTAAAAGCAAGTTACGTCTCGTTCCCAGTCTTCTCCCTGAGAAGTCGATGTCCCTTCAATCCTAACGAATAAACAACCGGTATCCATGACGATCAAATTCATCGATGACATGTTCCAGACGACTAGCGATTGCATTGAGAACATAGTCCTCTTTAATTTTTTTGTTGTTGAGGTCTGTCACATAAAATACGTCCACGACCAGATCTACGTGCGTCGTAATTCTCGCCAGAGTGATGGACAAATCGAGATCGTAAATGGCTTTCGATAATGTGAATAATAAGCCGGGCCGATCATGAGCAAAGACATCGATAATGGTCGCGTGTCGGGAGGTATCGTTGTCTATCGAGACATGTGGACGTTGATTTGAAATCGGCTGCTGATCACCACGGGGCTGATAACGACGCTGCTTTTGAAATAGCTGCTCGAAAGAAATTGGGCGTTCCACCGCTTTCGTTAAATCCTCACGGACTTTGTCCAATCGACCAGGGAGCGGCCTGCTAGGGGAATCGTTATCCTGTACCAGGAATCGATCGCAGATGAATCCCGAACCACTCGTGTAGATGTCCGCAGTTAGAATCGACATTTGAGCAGCCGTCAGCACTCCTGTCATCCGATGAAAACAACGTTCGGTTCCATGCTGTCGCGTCAGGATGATCAACTCGAGTGTATTGGTCTCTTCATCATAACGATCAATAATTTCCAGTTGATGATCGGTAAGTCGCATCGCGATTTGCATATCCTGGACGATATTCGCAGCCGAGGCTGACATCAAATAATGATCCGGCATCTCATTCAATTCACTGGTCAGTCGTTTCTGATCCTCCACACTGGGATTGGATTTCGCGTACAGCTGAATGGCTTTTTCTTTTGTGGCCTTGAGTTGTTGTTCCAGTTCAGGTTTATCAAACTTTCCACTCAGCGAGAGGGTTGTCCGCTCGTACAATTCTGCCAGCAATTGCGCTTTCCAATCGTTCCAGATTCCCGGGCCGACGGCTTTAATATCACAGATCGTGAGCAGATAAAGTTTCCTCAGCTTGGAGGCTTCCTGCACCGTTCGAGCAAATTCAGCGACAACGAGAGGATCGGAGGTGTCACGTCGAAATGCCAGCAGCGACATACTGAGATGTTCGAGCACCAGCATCTCGATCGTACTGGCATCGCTTTCCTGGAGCCCCAGTCGAGCAGCGGTTTTGATCGCAATTTGTGCCCCCAGTTGACTGTGGTCCTGCTCGTAACCTTTCCCCAGATCATGTATCAGCATCGCCAGACTCAAAACCCACGGCTTTCGCAGTTTTGCAACAATCTCTTTCGTCGGACTTTCCCGGGATAATTGATCCAATCCCTCGAGTACCCGAAAGGTATGCTCATCGACCGTATAGGCATGATAATTATTGAACTGGAGCAATCCGCGGGCGTGTGTGAATTGAGGGATCAAAATTTCCAGAATGCCGCATTCGTAAAGATCGCGTACAATCGTTCCAACGCTGCCGACGCGATTCAGGAGTGAAATGAATTGCGAGGAAGCTTCCTCGCTGATATCTCTGGGTAAGTCGGAAACATGATTTCGAATCGATTCAATCAGTCTCGAAGAGATTCGCACTTTATGCTCTGCAGCGATGGTAAACGCATGCAAAATACTTTCCAATGATGAAATCACTTCTTTGACATTGTGACTGACAACATTTAATCGTCCGTTCAAAACAATGTAAGTCTCATCAATGATACGGCGATAAACTCGTGCAGAAACCCGTTCCTGAAATGTGGTTGGTTTGCACAGTTCTATAAAACGACGGGAAGTTCTCGCGACAAAGTCGGCTTTCTGAAAATATTGCTGCATATACCGCTCGACGGCCCGCTGCCCCTGATAATCAGAGATCCCTTCCTGATCAGTCAACCAGAGTTGTTCCTGTCGAGTCAGTACATCCTGACTGCGACCTGCGTGCACATGCAAATTCATGCGAATGGTCGAAAGGTATTTTTGCGTTTCGATCAGAAATTCAGCCACCTCCGGCTTTAATCCCCCGCAATCGGCCAGTGCCTGAAATCCGGTCACTTCATAGCGGGCAAATCCGGCCCAGAGAATCAACTGGAGATCCCTGAGTGTTCCCGGTGACCGTTTGACATCCGGCTCAAGAGAGTACACGGCCAGTGCTGTTTCTTCGATCTCCTTCTTCCGGGATGCCTCGCAATGATCCAGAAATGATCGACGAGATTTCTGCAGCCAGCTTTCAAAGCGCGCTCTGAGTCGGGTATGCAATGCGGCATTTCCCCACAGTAATCGAGTTTCAATCAAAGCCGTTGCGACCTGGGATTCATCGCGAGCCAGCGAAACGGTATCGTTAATCGAGCGAATCGCCTGCCCCAGCTTCAAACCGGAATCCCAGCATTGTCGTACAAATTCCGAGCTGAACTTTTCAACAAATGCGCCGCCGTGGGTATCGTAGGTGATCAGCAGATCGACGTCGGAATACGGAAACATTTGCCGACGGCCATATCCTCCCACGGCTAAAATCGCAATGTCTTCACGCAAAGATTTGACAGAGGTTTCCGGAATCGCTTTGAGAGATTCGTCAATCAGCAATTCAATGAATTCGTCCATCTTTCGCGTGGTTTGATCAAGCGCCAAATCGACTTCGATGTGCTGCTTCTGGTAGGCCATTACGACCTCAGACAAGCTCTCCTGCCAGCGTGCTTTGAATGTTAAAAATTCCGACACAGTTCTAAGATCTCACGAAAAAAGCCACTCGCGAGCAACGAGCGGCTCATTGATTAATTGTCGTACCTTTAAGCATCTTCAGTTAGATGGATTCTTCACCAGTCTCACCAGTACGAATTCGAATGGTTTCATCCAGACTGGTGACGAAGATTTTTCCGTCTCCGATTTGTCCTGTTCGTGCCGTTCGGATGATCGTATCAATGACCGTTTTGGCAGTCTGATCGTCGACCACGACTTCCATTTTGACCTTAGGCATAAAGTCGACCGTATATTCAGCTCCACGGTACTGTTCCTTGTGCCCCTTTTGTCGACCAAATCCGCGAACTTCAGAGACCGTCATCCCCTGAACTCCTGCCTGAGTCAGGGCATCTTTGACTTCCTCGAGCTTGAAGTGACGAATGACAGCTTCAATTTTTTTCATGAGACTTTCCTGCAAGTGGTGACAGAAACTTCGAGACCAGCAGTTTCTGTTGTAATTCGCGAATCTATTATATCTGACGCATGTTAATCTATTGTTCGGTGTTCGTGACAATTTGAAAAGGGTGAATTGAGCCCGAAATCAGATTCCGGGCTCAATTTCGCCCAATATTGTCACTAATACCAGAATACCAGAGGAACACTTCCGGATCCTCAATAAGACCGCTGATTCGGTTACAGGAAGATGTATCCTTCTTCGCCGTGCTCTGTTAAATCGAGTCCACGAACTTCGCTTTCTTCGGAAACCCGTAATCCGATCGTCAAGTCGATCAGTTTGAGCAGCACGATGCTACCGACAATTGCCAGACCGGCAGCCGCGGCAATACTTACCGCCTGATTGACCATTTGACCAGGATTACCCTCAATCAAACCAACTCGGGCACCAGTAATACTTTTTGATGCGAAAACTCCGGTCAGCAAGGCCCCGACAATTCCAGAAATGCCATGCACACCAAAAACATCGAGAGAGTCGTCATAGTTGATCGCGTTTTTCAATTTCGTACAAGCGAGAAAGCTGGCGACTCCGCCGCACAATCCAATGACCATCGCACCGGGAACCGCGACCGATCCACTTGCCGGCGTGATGCAAACCAACCCGGCAACTGCCCCTGAGCAAGCTCCCAGAATTGTGGGTCGTCCGAGTGTTAACCATTCCATCAACGCCCAGGCAATTAATCCGGTCGAAGCCGCCATATGAGTTGCAGCGAAAGCATTCACCGCAGCTGTATTCGAAGAAGCGGCACTCCCGGCATTGAATCCGAACCAGCCTACCCACAACAGGCAGGCACCGATGAAGGTGTAAGTCAGGTTATGCGGTGGCATCGGCTCTTTCTGGAAGTTCAGTCGTTTACCGATCATCAAACAACAGACCAGAGCAGAGATCCCCGAACTGATATGCACGACAGTTCCACCAGCAAAATCCAGAGCCGGGAACGCAGCCGCTTCATTCCACTCACACAACCAGCCGCCATCGGACCAGACCCAGTGGGCAATTGGGCAATAGACCAAAAGTCCCCACAGGATTGAATACAAAGCCATTGCCGAAAACTTCATTCGCTCGGCAAAAGCCCCAACAATCAAAGCCGGTGTAATGATGAAGAACATCATCTGAAAAACAGCAAACAGGACCGTTGGAATACCACCAAAAGCAGGAGTGATAATCTCTCCTGCGGATTCATTCCACTCCGGCAGAACGCCTTTGAGCATCACATGATCAAAACCGCCGACAAATCCACCCAGCATATCAGGAGCGAATGCCAGCGAATAACCAACCACAACCCACAGGACAGACATGATTCCCATCATGGCAATACACTGCATCATTACGCTGAGAATATTCTTTTTGCGGACCAGTCCACCGTAAAACAGTGCCAGACCGGGACCGGTCATCATCAGAACCAGTGCTGAAGAAGTGAGCATCCAGGCGATATCGGCCTGGTTGAATTCAACCGCCTGAGCTTCATCGGCGATCTCTGCTTCAGCAGCCCCAGCCTCGAGCGGTGTCGAAGTCGATTCGGGTGCAGGTTCATCTGCAATTGTTAAAACAGGGGTAACAACCCCCAAAGCAAGTAATAGTACCACCCCAGCTAAGCCAAAGCGGTGCAATGTATGAGCGCTATACATCGTGTGATCTCCTTGGAAGATTCTCTTGAATAAATTGTCAATCTACGGAGCGGACGGCTCCCTGGCAACGAATTCCTCTCTCTTGAAATTTACGAAATGTCCCTTCCAGATCGTAACAGCACATTTCATTCCCATGGATAGGTTTACATCGGAGCAGTTGTTACTCTTCACGCCTGAGTGTGGAGTTCCATACTATTATTTATGACTTTGAAAAATTGCTTGATTTTTAAAATTTTAATTCAAGTTTAGCAGTGCATAAAAGATGTGCACACATTCGCTACGTCATTGCTTAGATATTCAGCACCTCATGTGTGTTTTGAAATCACACAGAAACACGAAACGCAAGCGAGTCTCCTATGCCGCTATTTGACAGACTCGCTTGCGCTTCATGCTTGTATGGTGGATCAATAAAAATTAGTTTTACAGCAATTCAGAAATTGGCTGGCCATCTGGCAAAATCGGCATTGGGCGGCCCGTATAGTCGATGATGGAAGCATTATAATCGATTCCCAAATGCCGGTAGACAGTTGCCCACAAATCATTCGGCGAAAGCGGACGGTCCTGGGGGTGCTCCCCTTTGGAATTCGTCGAGCCAATCACCTGACCCATTTTCAGGCCTCCGCCGGAAACCAGCATCGACATCGCACCTGGCCAGTGATCGCGACCGGGTTGCTCGACTCCGGTTTTTGTCCCTTTCTGATGAGATATTCGTGGCGTCCGACCGAATTCGCCAGTCACCACCAGAAGCACACGCTGATCCAGCCCCCTGGCAGTG
>DOCI01000307.1:376-1102 GCA_003503535.1 Planctomycetaceae bacterium | reverse complement strand
GACAAATCTTCGACCAGAGCAGTCACGGCTCGATCGTATATTGGCAATCGTAATTTCGTATCATCAAACAGATGGCAATTGACCGCATGAGAATCCCAGTTGTATGTCCCATTATTTAGCCATTCCACACCGGATTGATAGGGGTTTTCCATCACCATCGTCACAAAAGTGCAGCCGGCTTCGACAAGACGCCGAGCCATCAATGCCCGTTGCCCCCAGGCATGACGTCCATAACGATCACGAGTGGCATCATCTTCACGGGACAGATCAAACGCATCACGAGCCTTGGGGCTGGTCAGCATATTAACGGCCTGCTCATTAAACCGGTCCATCGAAGTCATCATGCCGCTGTTATCGACTTCACGTCGAATCGCGTCGATATCGTTGAGCAGCATGTTCCGATCATCAAGTCGATCCGCAATTCGCTTATCGAGCGAGAGATTTTTAATCTCAAATTTTTCCTCACTCGGATCTCCCGGCACATTAAACGGGACATAAGTAGAACCGAGATAAGCAGCCCCGAAGCTATATGTATCGACTCCCGCTCGCCCGGCATTGGTTCCAGAAACATAATTCGGCAACCCCACATTTCGATGCTCGAACGCTTTGGCAACAATCGACCCAACCATCGGAGCATCATTCACAAAGCCAGTCGGCGTTTTCGGTTTGCGGCCTGTCAGAAATCGTTTTTGACCGCCCCCGTGGTCAGCAAATTCGTGTGAGATG
>DOCI01000307.1:0-195 GCA_003503535.1 Planctomycetaceae bacterium | reverse complement strand
AGCAAATTCGTGTGAGATGGAGCGGATAATCGTATAACGATCCGCACACTGGGCGTGCATTGGCATGTGTTCGCATACATCCAGGCCAGGCACATTGGTATTGATCGGCCAATATTCTCCACGATAATCGGAGGGAGCTTCCGGCTTAAGATCGTACATCTCCATGTGGGGAGGTCCGCCCGGCAACCAGACGAA
>DOCI01000095.1:15152-18144 GCA_003503535.1 Planctomycetaceae bacterium | reverse complement strand
TTCATTGGGAACGCGGTATAGAATCTATCAACCACCCACACACTATCGATTTTAATTGTTCGTGTGAATCACGCAGGACAGCATTATGGCACGGCGATCATTCCGAGTTGAGAAGTCGCGAGCACCTTTGATGGCAACATCCCTTGTGCTGATCGGCGGCATGTTGACTTGTCTCGCCATCGCCACGCCATTCGCCGATGACATGACCACTCCTCTGCTGATCATCGCTGGCATGATCTTTGTGTTGACGATTGTCCTCAGCCTCCTGCGCCGTCAGACAACAGAAATCTTTGCTGAGTTATACGCGCTGACACTTCAGAAAGAGCAGCCCAAAGTCCGCATGAAACTCAAACGCCTCAAAGATATCGAACAGTCGGAACCACAACGTCCGCCCACTGCGGAAGATATCCGCAAGATCAAGGGCAAAGATTGACTGGAACAAAGCCTGTCGAGTCTAAACAGACGTGGGATGCCTGAGATTATGTGGAACTCTCCAGTGAATGAATCTCTGCCTTTCGGTCAGACTGATACTCATTCACTGGCATCGTCATGACGATTTCCCGTTTCCAGTGCGGTTCGTGGATTGCCCAGCAATGAATCCGCAGGTCCTCATCGGTTCGTTCCAGATCCCGGCATTGCTCGTGCGAGGTCTGCCAGCATATCTGTTCGATTGGCAAGAATGATCGTTCGCAAGCAAAATGATTGGCCCGCCGCTTCGTAATTCTCCCCTGATCGACAATTGTGAGGCAGCGTGAAGCTTCCTGATCGAGCAGACGCAAGGCAATCAATTCATGACTGGCGGTATGAAAACAAGTCTTCAACACGGGCAATGATTCCCGACAGTCATGGGCCTTTTCAAAGAAAGTCTGACCAGGAAGCAAGAGACGAGCCGCCAGGAAATTGGCGACCTGTTCCCGCATTCCGGGGCTACTCTCATCCGGCTGGGCACCAACATACTGAAAGACATGATGGGCAAAACATTCCCCCAGTTCGTGACAAATCGCCCAGTGGATCCGCTCGGATCGCTGGTCCGGTTTGATGAAGATCGATCGCCGTCGTCCGAACTGCTTGAGTCGTCCCCGCGAAGCCTGTTGCCGATCATAGACAATGTCAAATCCCAGTCGACGGGTCAAAACAGCAGCGTCGACTGCCTCGCCGGCGTATTCCGCCCGGTCCAGGATCTGCCTGGAAACAACATCCGCAGCGGACATCCACTCACTCAATCCCCACATTTCGACCCTTTCATAACGAGATTACTCATTTCATAACCCGACGCATCAGCGAGGGGACGACGTTGCTTGCTCATTTTCTCGGTCTATTAGTCACTCCAGGGTGGCGGGAGCGCTCACGCAGAGCCCTCCGAATCGTAGAAATTCCGGGGGCTTCCGCTAATGCGGAGCGCCCCCGCCACCCAGCAGAATTATCAATAAATAAGGTTTTGCAAGCAGTTATTTATTACATCGTGTGCCCTGTTCCAATTAAATTTTGGGGTGCCACTGGCTTCAATCGGCATCAGAAAAGTGTACATAACTGCATATCGCAAGTCAATATAAATATGTTCACTGTTTTGCAGTTGGCATCTCTCAGTCTTTGAAACCATTGCAGCTCCATAAGATTCGAGTCAATCCCTCCCGTCATAACGCCGATAATTTGAATAACCGTCAATCTTTTGCGTCCTTGCGCGCCGGAAAATCACACTTTCGGAAAGAAGATCTGGTGGAGAATTCTACGACTATCCGGGCCGATTAAGCATTAGACTTTGGCAGATTCTCATGGCAGCACCCCAATCAAACGCTCAATTTCGCAATCTTCCTGAAGCGGCCTGTCCGCCCATGCGACTCCTGATGATTGCCATCCTGGCCATCGGAGCTGGTGCGGCAACGAACCGTTATTTGTACGCGACTGCGAATCAGAATTACGTCGGCCGAATCGAAGTCGACTCGATGACTATTCGCGCTCCCGTCGACGGTATTCTGCAGAATTGGGAAGTGACAGAGGGACAGGTTGTCGATCCACAGGCACTGTTGTGCAATATTGGTGGGCAGAATTTGAATCGGCAATTGCAGATTCAACAGCAGGATGTCGAGCGACTCTGTGCGCGTCTGGCCACATTGAAAGCGGAAGTCGATGTCAAACTGAACGAACATTTAAGTACGGTCGAAAGCGACATCTATCAGGCAGAACTGCAATCGGCAGATCTGCTGCAGAAAAAGTACTATTTCGAACTGGAACGCATGGCCTGGCGAGATCAACGGGAGAGTTACGAACAGAACAAGTCCTCTAAGACTTCCAAAAATCAATCCGTGGATGAACTGGATGACAAGTTGATCAACTGTATGCTCAAAGAAGAGTCTGCTCTCAATTCCATTGAAGCGGCTGAGGCTCAACTCGAAATCTGCTCGACTCGCCTGGAGAAACTGCAGAAACAAAAAGAGGAAATGCGGGAACGGGTCCAACTCGCAGTCGGACTCTCCGAAATCGAACTGCAATACGAGCAGTCCAAGGCAGAACTCGAAAATCTGGAATTGCAACTTTCGCTGCAGAAAGTTCGTGCCGCCAGTGTCGGAACTATTGCCAATATTCGTCGACGCCCCGGCGAATATGTCAAAGCGGGTGAAGTGTTGGCAGAACTGTTTTTGCTCGATGAAGCGTATGCGGTCGCAGATGTCCCAACATCACACTCTCACAATTTCCAAGTCGAAATGCCAGTCCGCTGTCGATTCCCGAATGGGGAAACCCGTACTGGAGTTGTCACTCACATGGCGATTTCCGCCAGTAAAGACGACGAATTTCAAAGCCAAAACGGCCCTGCCATTCCGATGCGTATCGAGCAGACCGGTGCTCTCTGGCCGAAAATACCAATCGGCGGACAGATTACTGTGATTCGATAATCATCAATTTGCGATCACAATTCAAGAGGAGTTGGGTGGCACGCTCAGAACGAAGTGATGGGCGTGGTGATTCCACAAGACCACGCCCTTCGCATTGCTCA
>DOCI01000095.1:14798-15052 GCA_003503535.1 Planctomycetaceae bacterium | reverse complement strand
ACCACGCCCTTCGCATTGCTCAGAGCCTGCCACCCAGTCCAAGAGAGCAATCGTCATTCAGGACGATGGAATCTCTTCGAGGGAATCGCTGTCCTGTTCGGGCTTCAAGCGTGCCTGAAGCTTTTCAATGGTCGAGCGTTGCTGCGGCGGGACGAGTACGCCGCACGAGACGATGTACTGAAATGCCTGATCGACCGTCAGATCCAGATCAACAATTTCGCTTTTCGGGACCGACATTGTGTAGCCTGTCATCG
>DOCI01000095.1:7678-14622 GCA_003503535.1 Planctomycetaceae bacterium | reverse complement strand
CATTGGTGAGGTCGGAACCAGAATTGAGACGCAGGGTTCGCCAGCGACAACGGCAATATCGATCATGCTTTCTCCGGTCACAAAGCCAAGTGTCCAGATCCCTTTACGAGGGTATTCAAAAGCGACGACTTTGCGAACTTCGATCTGATTTTCGGAAAACAGAAAATCGGTCACCTGTTTAACAGAGCCGTAAACGGTCCGGACGACAGGCAAGCGGCTGATAATCAGCGATTCGAATTTATGGACAATCCAGTGTCCAATGCGAACGGTGACCATTCTTCCAAGAATATAAATGAGCAACACCAGCAGTAATACCGCGATGAGACTCAATGGAAACATGCCTGGAAAATGCTTCACCGAGATCAATTCCATGTTGAATGGAACACGGGATTGAGGCATGTCTCCCAATGGAATTTTTCGAGCGACAAGCAGATAGTCTTGATACACAAATGCGACCTGTCCGACAGGGACATACACATCATCCAGACTCAATGCACTGTGCCGTTGCTCTTCGGTTAACGGCTGAGCATCCACATCCCGCATTTCGATCAGCCTGGACAGATACTGGTCCCGAATTTCAGGACGGACACGATAATCTTCCCGGCAAAATGGGAGTGAGGGTCCATTCGGCAATTCGACCAGCCCGGTTAGGAGGACCGAATGGTCGACAAACTGAGCCGCTGCAAATTTCACGAAGGTATTCGTCGGCTTAACAATGTAATTATAGAGCAGACTGCCCAGCCAGATGAGGATCACCAGGGTGAGCACTGTGGGCAGAATGATAGCGAGCCCGCGAAGAAATATTTTTCTGGCAGTAGGATGGTGAGACGGTGTTGGCGGTGAATTCGTACTGATCGATCGTCTCCGATTTCGTGAGGTTCAAAGATATCTGAGCATTTGAACTGTTATGTTCCATTTAATGGAGATCGCTCTTCAAATTGTAAGACGAACATCGAAAATGGAAAGGGTGCCCTGTTTGCTCAACATGCACGATCCTCAATAAGCGAAATGTCTACAGAAATTTTGGGGTTCGCATAACCAAACTTTGATGTTATGCTTCCATTCGATTTTCTGTGATCTATAATATTTAAAAATAGACATTGATTCAGGTGCCGATTTTTCGGGAATTCCTATGGCAACCACAACAACCCATCAGATCTCATCGAGCAGTTTCGACAAACTGCGTGAACAGCATTACAACGCCACTGTTGTCAGTGTGAATCGCATTCATGAAATGCTGATGCGCATCCGTATCCATTCCGATGAAGGTCGGTTCGAGTATCAGCCTGGTCAATATACGGTGCTCGCATTGGGAGCCTGGGAAGATCGCTTTGATCATCCCACCGAAATTGAAGATGAGGCGACTCTTACCAAATTGATCAAACGGGCTTACTCAATTTCCTGCCCACTGCTCAATGAACAGCATGAGTTAGTCACCTGCCAGGATTATGCCGATCTCGAGTTTTACATCACGCTCGTTCCTCGGCCAGATCATGAGAGCCCCAAACGGCCGCCACTTACGCCACGTCTGTTCGCACTGAAACAAGGTGATCGCCTCACGATGAGTCATCACGTGGTCGGAAGTTACACACTCGATCCCGTAGGTCCAGACGATAACGTGATTTTCGCGGGCACCGGAACCGGGGAAGCCCCGCATAATGCGATGGCAGCCGAGCTTTTAAAGCGCGGGCACCGGGGCAAAATCGCCTCGATGACCTGTGTCCGTTATCGTCAGGATGCCGGCTATCTGAGCGAGCAGGCAATTCTGAATGAACGTTACGAGAACTATTGCTATCAACTTTACACGACCCGTGAAGCTGAAAACTTGGATGAGTCACACCCTGACTTTGTTGGTAAACAGTATCTGCAGGATGCGATCCGCCCAGAGAATTTCGAGCGGGAATTCGGCTGGCAGGCCGATCCACAGAATACGCATGTCTTTCTCTGCGGTAATCCCGACATGATTGGAATTCCCGGTAAAGGGGAAAATGGCGAACTGGAATATCCACCAAACCCAGGCATGGTCGAATTACTCGTCTCGCAGGGCTTTACCCTCGATCAGCCAAAGAATCCGGGTAATATCCACTTCGAGAAATACTGGTAATGTTTTTCAATCAATTAAAAACGACTCTTCCCAAAATGATTATAGGAAAGAGTCGTTTTTTTTTGCTCTGTGATTGGTTTTCGAAGGCAATCACACTTCCTGTGACTGCACCATCCACAGATGTTTTTCGAGCCCGCCGGTAATGCCAATCAACATGTCTTCGCTGATTGGGTCCAGATCGCCGAGTGATTCAATGGATTCCCGAAGCCCTCGGACAGTCGTCTGCAAGCGGTCTGCGACGAGGGAAACAGTTGCAGCAGCAGAGGTAAACTCTTTCTCAATCAGCGTCAATGACGTTCCTTCGGCAACCTGTATGGCGCGACCATCCGGCGCAACTCCAAGAGTCGACATTCGCTCTGCGACTTCATCAGATGCCAGTCGGACATCATTGATGATTTCATCCAACTGCAAATGGACCGCACGGAAGTTGTTTCCGACCACGCACCAGTGAGCCTGTTTGAGCTGTAATGCCAGATCGATCAGATCGACCAATCGATCCTGGAGCGTCTCTGCAACTTCAGTATTTTTATCTTCTGGCAAAATCTGCCGTTTGAACTCTGTCATGATTTCTCCTGATGTCGATAATTTGAGCAGTTGTTTTATAAGGTGTCGCAGGCATCGCCAGACGACGAAACCATGTTTTATTTATAAACGGACCATCACAAAAGGCAAGACCCTTAATTCATCGATTTGGACTGTTCTTCAAACCGGGCGATCCAACGTTCAGGCTCTTCTTCAAACGCCGCTTTGCAACCCGTGCAGCAGACGTAATACGATTTTCCCTGGTAACTGACCGTAATCGTTCCCAAACCACCCGAGATGATACAGGTTCGCTCGCCATAGCCTTCATCAATTAAGGCCATCGAAGTTCCCTCTCGTTGCGTGGACACTGTGTCGACACGGAAAAAGCGATCGTTCCCGCCCCGTTGCTCATACACTTCGAGCAGATAGCGATTGTTATTCTGCTGGTTAAACACCAGCCGCTTGGTTTTATCCTCGGGTTCTTTCTCCGTGAATTCAAGTTTATAAGAACGCTGTGGCTTATCATCATCACCGGGCTCATCTTTAATCTCACTGGTGAATTCGCCGATAAGAGTTGAAGTCTGTCCTTCATCATCTGTCAACTGTAGTTGATACTGTTCCGATTCCGGAATGAAAGTCATGCTCGCGTTTCGATAGTACGGGCTGGCCTGAGAAGACATGACCAGAGCGGGTTGCTTGGGATTGGTTTTGAAATCCCAAACCCAGTTCGTTTCATCGAGCGCTTTCGAGCCATCGAAATTCTTCTGGGTAATTCCTCTCCATGTGCCGAGCAGGATCTGCAGATCTTTCAGTGCCGCAATCACCACATCGGCTCGCTTGTCGGCTTCCAGTGTTTCGTTCTGCTTTTCGCCAGATTTCATCTCCCCGTTGGCAGCAGGAGAACTGGAGGTGTCATTCCCGAAAGTAATGACCGGCAATTCACTGGGAGGGTTCTCTGATTGTTCTGTCGGGGCCTCGTCCTGGGCAGCATTGGAACTGTCATTCATATCGGAGTCAGTTGTAGTTTTTTGGGCCGGAACAGGCGTTGGCATTTCTGATTTTGAGCACCCCGTGCAAAGCAACACCGTGGCAAGAAAACAAAGTGAGATTTTGGATTCTAGTATCAATTGATAGTTATTGACTTGAGACATCAAACTGGATCCTCAGTTGAGCGTTGTGAGTGTTGGAATAAATTTTATTTTAACCAACATAAGAAATTCGAACCAAGTCGATTGCCCTGCTTTGTGTAAAAAATTGAAATTGTCCATGCGTCAATCGATCACTCAGTTTTCCAATATTTTGAAGAAATTATAAATCGAAGCGCAGATCGCTTTCACTGTTCCGTAAAGCTTTGTGAACAGCGAAATCAGATGTTTGATTTCCCCCGGAGTTGTATGCCTGTAACTCAGTAAACTTCAAATTCAATTCTTTATGTTGGAGAACACGATGACCACGAACCTCAAATTCAAAACCCTGCTTCGCTCCGCTGTTTTCAGCACAATCAGTGCAGCGATGATTCTGTCACTTGGACAGCTGACCCAAGCCGCAGACCATGCGGTGCACACCATCAAATATGCCGATGTCGGCAACGATATGAAGGATGGTGATAACATCAGCGTTGTGGAAACGAAAAATGTATGTTCAGGCGATGAGATTGAAATCGAATTGAAGCTCGGTTCGGATATCACCTGGTGGAAGGGAGCAATTCTTTTCAAGAAAGACAAGAACAACGATTATTTAAGTCTTGTCGAACTTCAGGATGATACCAAATCCAAAACGGCTCGTGTCTCCTGTGACGTCTTTTCCAGCCGCCATTTTGTACTCAGCAAAGCCAAAGCCTTCGGCGTTCACACCAACATGTACTTCATTGAAGATGCCCCGCAAAAAATGACTGGCGGCAACCGGTACACATTTACGTGGACGAAAGATTGAACCATCTTCGTCTTGAACAGAGTGTCAAATGAGTAAAGCAGGTGAACGACCTATCGATTCACCTGCTTTTCCTTTCGGAATCTTTGAGTCTGGAAAAACTTAACTGGCCTGCAATGACAGATCTCTCAACGCAATCAGCTCACGTTCGACAGCTTTGAATTGTTCCGTTTTCGGAACATAAGCCGCATTTTGCAGATCGTCCAGGAACGAACCCCACAGGTGTTTCTGCAATTGCTGAATCAGCCAGATCTGGCGGACTTTTACAAAACTCTGATGAAACTGATGAAACCAGGCTTCCAGATATCGCATTCCGGTGGATGTACTCGAACTGATCGCCGTTTCGCCGACTGCTGCGGTGACTGTGCCAGCAGTGACATCGCCAGCCACATGCAACGCCGCTTGTAATGCCGTGTCAGTCATCATGGGCATCATCGCATTGCCAACGGGCCCAAATCCGGTAGCAAATAAAGCAACCGTGACTGCTGGTCGAGCAGCTGCGGCTGCGGTGTCGAGTCGCTGCAGGATTTTGAACCAGTCTTTCCGTTCATCTCGAAAGGACTGCATTTGCAAGCGAACCAAAGCTTCCAACTCTTCTTCAAAACACGCGTGCTGATGTTCCTCCTTGATGGCATTCAAAGTCTTCTCACGCGTTTGACCAGCCATCAACTGATTGAGCCGGGTCGCCAGAACAGGGTGTCCATGCTGAGCAAGCGATTCGAGTCGATCATAAATCGCGACCAGTTGCTGCTGAATGGTTCTCCATTCCTGTTGCCGGTAATTCGTGATCCACTGTGGCTCGGCTTCGGGATCGTGATGTTGAAATTGACGAATCGGCCACATAATTCCCCGACCCAGGGCATCGTAGAAACCATGAACCGAGGCTTCCCAACCTGTGCGATGTTCCTTCCACCAGCTGCGGACTTCCTGAATCACAATCGGATTCGGCACCGCTGGCCAGGTGACGGAGATTTCCTGCAAACGTTCTGTTAGACGTTTCCAGGCATCTCCATAGATGCCGGAGCGTTTGCGGATTTCTGTCAGATAGGCGGGAATTCCCGACTCAGAATCTGACAGAGCTGACACTGCTCCGGCTAACGATTTCAGTTTGATTTCCTCAAATCGCAATTCCGACAAATCGACCATCAAGTCGCGAGCCGTCTGCTCGTGGACTGTCTCTTCAGTGACGGGCCACTGCCGATGATAAAAAGGCAATTCGTTCTGCTCAGCCGCTTTGCGATCATGCGGGGCAACATAGACGTATTCAGGTGAAATCCCGGTTTCCTCACAGAATGTTTTCAACCAGATCGGCCAGTAATCATCGTCATCGGGGATGAGGAGTTGATTAAATACGACCAGAATCGATTTGTCTTCCTCAGCCGCACAGCGGAAGAATTTCTTGACGGCTGCATCGTTATACTTCTGCTGAGTGAGCACGGCGATTAGCACATCAGCCGAACGACGGACTTTGTCAGCTCTGCTCCAGTTAATCTGAGCGTCACTATCGATATCGGGAGTATCGAGCAGCAGCAGATTTTCGGGAGCCGTTTTCGATTCCCGCCAGAACAGGACATCGTCATCAGTGGCCTGCAGAGCATCGTCGGCATCGTCAGAATGCCGGAGATCAAATTCGCTGAAAATGGCTTCGAGAGCTGCTTCATTTGCGAACCGTGGAGGGGCCAGGCAGGTCGGATGTTTCGTTCCAGACGCAAGAGGGCTCGTGGCAGAAACTTTCGAGCCACACAGATGATTAAAGATGACACTCTTGCCGATATTTGTTCCGCCGACAACGGCTACAACCAGAAAAGTGCTATCGGTAAGTTGGGGAAGCAGCTTTTGCGTGATCAGTTGATACCACTCCGTCGTTGAAACAGCCGGAAGATCCAACTGCGCAGCTTCTTTTGCCAACGCATCCACACGTTGCTGCAACTGCGAAATTGTTTTTCCAACATCCTGAAGTGACTGCACGGAGAGCTTTCTCGTTGTGATCTGATTGGATAATCGTCCCCTGAATGCTCCAAAAGTACTGAAGAACCAGGGAGGCCAAAAAGCCAGACGCATTGTTACTGACAATTTGATTGTACCTGAGCCCCGCGCTGGTTGGCCAGTGTTGAACATCTGCAGGGAGGACTGGTGCAATCGGTTCTTTTCGCCAATTTATAAAATTAGAGCAGCCGAGTCGCGGACGACTCGGCTGCTCTCGATCCCCACAATCGTTGACGCATCGTATCTTTTTCAGGGGATCGCTTGAATTCGTTTTGGCTTAGAGAAGGCGGAAGGCTCGTATCTCGGAGGTTAGCCGAAATGATTGCTGGCTGCCGTCCCTCGCTGACGCTTCGGGTTAAGATGTTTAACGGACATCACCGTAGAAGCGAGTCAGTTCTTCGAA
>DOCI01000095.1:6604-7589 GCA_003503535.1 Planctomycetaceae bacterium | reverse complement strand
TAGAAGCGAGTCAGTTCTTCGAAGGTCAGGGCTTCCGGAGAAGCGGCTGAGGTGACTCGGGCTCGGAAGACCAGGTTGCCATCGACATGACCGACAACAAACACTCGGTATGTGGCCGACTCGCCAGCGGCAATCGTTGGGAGTGGCTTGAAGAGGATCAGATTCCCTTCAGTCACAAACTCGGCTGGGCCACTCGCTTTGACCAGTTGAACACCTTCCGGCAATTCGCAGGAGATGCCGATGTCTTCCGCAGCTGCAGAACCTTCGTTTCGAACTTTGATTTCGTAAGCAGTTTCGTTGCCGACTTCCACAGGATCATCAAGGTCAACGATGTCCATCACCAGTGCAGAGGCTCCCTCAACTCGGGTGACAACCTGAGTATCGGTAGTGGACCCATGCTCGGAAGTGGCTCGAACATAGTGAGTGAACTCGCCAATCTGGCTGGCGTTCAATTCGACTTCCATCTCGGCGGCTTTACCAGCTTCCAGTTTGCCGACGAACCAGCTGAGGATGCGGGTTGGTGCATCGTAAGTGGCTCCGCGGCTGGAACCGATGTATTCGAAGCCTTCCGGAATCTTGTGCATCATGCGGACGTTGCTTGTGCCGATGGTACCATCGTTGACGACTTTGAGTTTGTAAGTCGCAGTACGACCTTTGTATCGCAGGCCCGGTCCATCAATCGCAGCGGTCAGGCTGGGAGCGATGACTTTCATCGTTGAAGAAGACGTTTCAAGTAATCCGCCTTCAGCAGAGGCACTTACCTGAATGACTTTGTCTCCACCAGTCATTGCCGACAATGCCAGACGAATCGTACGGGATTCACCAGGATTCAAAGAACCGACGTCCATAATGAGTCGTTCGCCGCGAGTGTGTTCGAGTCCTTCAGGAATCAACGCATCCAGACGGACATTCTTGGCAATACCGTTTCCGGGGTTGGTGATCGTTACGCTTTGAGAAGCAGGATCGCCCACCATGACCTGCTCAG
>DOCI01000095.1:4767-6565 GCA_003503535.1 Planctomycetaceae bacterium | reverse complement strand
TGACAGGCCGAGAAGTGGTTCGCGAACCACAAAGCCCGATTGAGCAGCCGCTGTGAAGTGAACTTCGGCAGTCGCGTTCAAAGCTCCACGGTGAGTTGGAACCAGAACAACCTGAATGGATCGCGTTTCGCCGGCAGGAATATTTCCGAGTGACCATGTCAAATCAGGAACAAGTTCTTCCTGAGCGGGGTTGGTGGAAATCAGTTGAACATCAGCCGGGAAGCGGGCATCGACTTCGACATTGTAAGCTGTGCTGCTGCCGCTGTTGGAGACAATCAGTTCGCAGGAACTTTCCTGACCAACGTTGATTCCCTCTTTCGAGGTCCATTCGACTTTCACATTCGGATTCTGAGGTCCGGCTGCAATTTCGATCGCTGATTTTCCAGCAACTTCTGGAGCAGTGGAATTAGCTCCGGGAGTGACGACTGGGGTATCGATCCGCACTGGTGTTTCAATTTTGAGAGTCGCGGTCGGCATCGACACATTCATCGCTTTGACGGGAGTCACTGCTGGAGAAGTCGATTTCTCCTGAGGTTTCAAACTCGCTTTGGCTGTTTTTGCCCAGGCTGGAAGATCGTCATACGAATCTGCTTCTTGAGTCGCAGAAACCGGTGTGACAGTGAAGACCTGTCCGGAAGTTGGAGCGTATTCATATTGAGCAGTCAGCACGACAGGATTTTTCGGTTCTGTCGGCTCGACTGGCTCGGTTTCAATGGGTCGCAATAAGGCTGCTGACTGCAATTTATTGGGTGCAGTGGCCGCGGAAGCTTCGGTTTGATTGCCGAACAGCTCCTGATAGTAATTTTTGATAGGAGCCGGCTGGCTGGTCCGTTGATAACGTTCAATGGCCAGGAATCGCTGGTCTTCGCTCTCGAATTTTTCGGGAGTTCCAGCGGGCTGAATTTCCTGTGCACCAACGGGTGCGAGGGTGGTTCCTGAGATAGCCGCAGCGAGAATCCAGTTCGTCGATTGCGTGCGGCACGCAAATTCCGAAAGTCGAGTTAGCAGACCGCTCCGCATTTCATTCTCCTTAACGATAATGCTTGATAGCTTCGTAACAAATCGTGGCTCTCCAGTCCTGGAGTCGCCCGAAATGAATTAACCGGTATTCTTAAATCGCTGAGCACATTTCGCACTGAGCTTTTTATCGGTTATGCGGATTCTGTTTCTTCAACAAGATGGGCAAAATTTGCGGATTATTCCGGTTCTGTCGGTTTTGCGGGGAATTGCTGGCGGGATTGACATTTTTGTTCACTGCCAATTCGCGGAGTTGGTTTGCTGAAACCAGTCAACGTGAACTTTATTAAGCAGATTGGGTTAGTGAAGCGTAACCCAACATTTAGCGGATAATCACTGTCAAGTATTGAATACCCAGACGTTGGGTTACGCGTTCTGCTAACCCAACGTACTATTAGTCTTCTGCAATCAATCACACAAAACTATTGGCGATCAGGGCTCCCGAGAATATGCAGAGGTAACCCAGAAAACAGACACTGAACGGCTTCTTCATCAATGACCAGTTTCGACATGTAATCATGATCACTGCCAGGGGAGCAGTAAAGGACATGATCGCCGCGAACTTGCTTTGCTGAGAAATCGTAATGGCAAACCAGATTTGTCCAACGGCAAGAATCGCCAGTCCTGAATAGAGGAGAATAAGACCTGAGGAGTTCATTAATGACTTTCGGTTCTGTTTTTAGAGCACCTGATAATATCTGGTGTTGAATTGATTGCAAAAGTCATGGATACCCGGGTGGCGGGGGCGCTCTCGAAGAGAAGCCCCCGAATCGTTGAACTT
>DOCI01000095.1:0-4574 GCA_003503535.1 Planctomycetaceae bacterium | reverse complement strand
CCGCTTAAGCGGAGCGCCCCGCCACCCCAGATTGTTATGTCTTCATAAGGTATTATTCGATGTACTTACAGCGACGAATAGGGCATCTCGAAAAACTGATCGAGAGTCGCTTTGGTGGCGTCGCCGGACTGGAAGCCCTGGCGGAACCAGCGGACACGTTGAGAGGAGGTCCCGTGGGTGAATTGTTCGGGAACGACGATGCCTCGCGATTTCTTCTGCAGCATGTCATCACCAATTTGCTTGGCGGCATTTAAGCCCTCATCGATATCACCCTGTTCGAGCACATTGAATTCCTGCTGAGCGTGATTGGCCCAGACACCCGCTAAATAGTCAGCCTGAAGTTCGAGGCGGACGGACATACGATTGGAGTCTTCCTCGGATCCTCCTTGCCGGGCGCGATGGACGATATCGGAATATCCAAGCTGGTTCTGAATATGATGACCAACTTCATGGGCAATCACATAAGCCTGAGCAAAGTCGCCGGGGGCATTGAGTTCCTGCTGGAGTTGATCGTAAAACCCGAGGTCAATATAGACCTTTTCGTCAGCCGGGCAATAAAACGGTCCCATTGCGGCTGCTCCATGTCCGCAGGCGGTTTGGGTAGAGCCCCTGAAGATTTCCAGATTCGGAGCCACATAAGGCTTGCCGTATTCGATGAAAAGATCGCTCCAGACATCTTCGGTGAGAGCGAGAATTTTACGGACGAACACGACCTGTCGATCCTGCTCGGCTTGTTCCTGAGGATCGAGTGGCGCCGGTGCGGGAGCGACATTTGCCTGATTCTGCACGACAAATTTGAGAACATCTCCCAAGTTACCGCCGGAGAGGAAGATCAACCCCACCATTAACAGCAGGCCAACGACTCCACCAGTCGCCACTTTCTTCGGGCCCATCGCACGACGGTCCTGCACATTCCCGCTTTCACGGACATCATCCAATTTCATTTGACTACCCTTATCATCGCAATGAGCCCGTTGAAAAATATATTTTGTGCATCGGTTGGTGTAATACAATACCCGGCTCATTTCTTCGTAGCAATGAATGGAAAATTCTTCTGTCGGGAATTACCTCGTTTCCAAGGAGGACCTTGGGAACAAGTTGAAATTCGTGAGTCTTTGCGAAAGACTTTGCTTCGTGGGTGGCACGACACTGAGTAAAGCGAAGGGCGTGGTCGAGCGCGCATTCCCACGCCCATCACTTCGTTATGGGACGTGCCACGCATCCACTCTGCTCCATTTGATGCGATTACTCGCATAAAGAATACAACTGGCCTGAATGTTAATCTGGGGGCAATACGCCGAGATGACAAATCAGAATTAAATCCTTCAGACGGTTCAACTGCTACGGTCGATACTCCACTTCAGGAGTGGGATTTATTCGTTTTGAGCGTAAGAAATGCCCTGCTTCGGAAATTTAGACCGTTTATCGCCCTGTGTTCGCATTTGCTTTGCGCGCCATTTTCTGGCAAGTGTGTATCACCTGAAAGCCTGGACAGGCTGACACAAGCGCAGATCAAGAGGATCGCGAAATGACTCGAATTTCAAAATTGGTTGCGAAGACACATCCTGTGAAAATTACCGTGGCATTGGCACTGTCGACGTCAATGCTCGGTTGCATGGGAAATGGTTACAGCATCCCAGGATTCAGCTCCAAGCAGTCCACCAAAGTCGATGCGATCGAAACGGAAGCTAAGCTCCCCCTCGAGCAGCCTGCCTTGGAAAAGGAAGAGCTGGCACACATTGCCAGTCATGACGTTAATCTTGGGGAAAGCAGCAACGCCGGGCTGGCTAAAATTTCATTTCTGGGCGAGGAAGAACGTCAGCAGGAACTGGTGAACATTTCCAATTCGGTGAATGAAAAACAATCGGGTTCTGAGATCGATGCCGCATTCCTGATTCAGGAAAAGCTCAATCAAAAGTCTGCCAATGCTTCCACCGAGGAAATCCGCAATTACGAAGGACTCATCACAACTGTCGATGGTGGTGCATCGAATCTGGATGCGTTACGACGCAGTTTGCAGGAACTGAATGAAACTGCTGAACTGAGCGAAGACTCTGAAATCGCAGATGTTGATGTCAATCTTGCTCAGGAATCCACAGTCCAACCGGTGATAAATGAATCGGTAGATTTGGCCTTCGAGTCGACTGCAGAGCAGCCTGCCACGACAGGAGAAGATTTCCCCTGGGCAAACACAGCGGCCAATACTGCGGCTCCCGTTGTGAACCGTGTCAAAGGGATCCTGAATAAGGCAACAACGCTGACTCAGGAAGGCGGACGCATCAGTTCACAGGCAGTGACGAGCACTGCTCGAACCGTCATTGAAAAAACACAATCGGTTTTCACACCCGAACAGGTCACCGCCGAAGAGATTCTCGCAGATATGAAAGCTCGTCAGGAAATACGACAGAGCCCCATTCAGAAAAATACCGCTCAACAGAATCCCGTCATTACGCCAAATCAGAAAAACCAGGCGAATGTGACAAATTATGCCAGTTCAAACGAACCTGCTCCGGTCGTGATTGATTTGAGCCGGGAATGGATTAATGCCCCGCAAAAATCAAAGCGAAATGTCGATTCGATCACTCAGTTTGCCGAGTCAACGGTCGTTGCCAATCAACCGGCTCAACTGCCCGTGATCACTCCCGGACGCAGCACGAAGCTCAATCAGGCAACCGAAACTCCCGTGAAACAGAAACCTGTTCCAGTAAAAACTCAACCGGCACCTGCTCCGTATCAAAATGATGTGGTTCAACTGGGAACAGTTCCTGTTTTGGAAGAAGAATCACATCAGATGGTTGCCGGAACAAAAGAAGAGGAGCAGAGCGATCCCGCATTTGAGGCTCAGTCGGCACCAATGATGGTCACCCTTTCTCCTGAAAGTGATGCCGCTCCCTTTGAACAGTATTCCTCAGCTCCAATCCTCATGGCTCCAGGCCTGGGAACAGCAGATTCCGCTGAGGACGAAGAATTTGACGAATTTGCCTCAGCCTTTGCTGATGTCACAGAAACTGGCGGACCTCAAATCGATGAATCACCACTGCTCATCGATGAATCGGAATTGAGTCTGAAGCCAAAATCAAATTCAAGATTTTCAGCGACTCACATCACAATGACCTGCTGCGGAATTGCCTTCCTGGCCATGATGCTGATTCGCTGGCGACGATAACACTCAGGCTGTTCACTCCAGTCGAACTCGAGAGGCTCCTTTAGGATTGAAGGAGCCTCTTTGAACGCGCGGTAGGTCCAGCTTCACACGCCTGCGATCTGGCGAATCGCACCCAGAAAAGTTTCGATTTCTTCTTCGGTCGTTGTGGATCCAGGACTGACACGAATCGTGCCTCCCAACTCCGTCGTTCCCAGATCTTCATGGACGAGCGGAGCACAATGGAATCCGGTGCGGACTTCAATTTGAAAATGCTGATCCAGAATCGTTCCCACAATTCTGGGATCCTGGTTTCGAAGATTGAAGCTGATGACATCGATCCGGTTATCCTCCGAATAAGACTGCGGATAGATAATTACCGACTCAATCTCTGCAAGCTCCTGCAGACACTTAATGCTTAATCGTTTTCGCTTCTCGAACTCTTCTCGAATCGTTTCATTGGAAATTTCACTCAACGCTGCCGACAAACCGAGCAGGGCTGGTACTGCGAGACTTCCGGATTCATATCGGACTGGCAATTCAACCGGCTGTGTTGCCAGTTCACTCTGCGTTCCCGTCCCTCCAAACTGTAGAGGCAGAACGTGCTGTTCCATTCCTGGCCGCAGGTAAAGAAATCCGGTTCCCAAAGGAGTCTGCAAACCTTTATGGCAGGGAGCTGCCAAAAAATCGCAATCGATTTTCTGCAAGTCGATTGGAAGATGTCCCACCGTTTGAGCCGCATCAATTAAAGTGGAAACATTATGCCTTCGAGCCAGCCGACAGAGTTCTTCAATTGGTTGAATGATCCCCGTCACATTGGACGCATGCAGGCAACAGATTAATTTCGTCTCCGGTCGACAGGCTGCCATCAGTTTTTCAGCGGCAACAATTCCCTGCTCATCAGGATGCACATAAGAGAGACGCACACCTCGTTTCGTTTCCAGCATATTGAGAGGTCGAAGCACGGAATTATGTTCGAGTGTAGAAACGACGACATGATCTCCCTCCCCCAGGAATCCAAGCAAAGCGAGATTTAATGCTTCTGTTCCACCACCGGTAAAAACGATTCGACTTGCGGATTCGGCATTGAGTAAATTCGCCAGCCGGGCCCGACCATTTTCGATTTCACGACCGACCTGCATTGCACGCTCATAGCCACCACGACCAGCACTGATGCCCTCATACAGCAGATAATCGTGTACACGCCTTGCAACCCGTTCCGGCTTGGGGGCACTGGTGGCGGCATGATCGAGATAAATGGGTTTTTTCATGGAATACGGCAGTCTCTACTGCTTTCGTGCTTTGAATTCGCGCAAGAAGTGTGCCACTGCTGGCTTGCCCAGCAGAATAGTAGGGTGCGTCAAGACGCACCCTACTACTACTCCAACTACCGCAAAATGTCGTGTAAATTCAATATCGGGGAGCAGTCAAA
>DOCI01000325.1:12572-18292 GCA_003503535.1 Planctomycetaceae bacterium | reverse complement strand
TGAAATCCCTGTTGTCGGGTACGACCATGAATGGTGATCGCGGCGACACCCAACTGCTCAAACTGAGCGGCCAGCATGGGAGCTGAAATGTGATCGGCATCCCAGCCGAGTCTCATTTTTACAGTGACGGGAATGGAGACCGCGTTCACAACACAGGAGACAATCCGCGTGGCATTTTCGCAGTCGCGCATCAACCGGGCACCACCTCCACTACTGTTGATTTTTCCCATTGGGCAGCCCATGTTGATATCGATTCCGCCATATCCTTCCGTTTCCAGTTTTTGGGAGGCTTGAATCAGTTCGTCGGTATTGCCTCCAAAAATCTGCACCGAAAGAGGTTGGTCGAAGTCATTCGTGCGAATGAGAGCCTTCGATTTTTTACTGTTGGCGATTAATTGGGGAACCAGAACCAGATCGGTCGTCGCCAGTCCGACTCCGCCTAACTCGCGAAGAGCGGTACGCAATGGAAGGTGTGTGTAACCAGCCAGAGGTGCCAGAAAATAGCGGCTATCAAGAAGTCGATTACCAATACGGATGCGATTGGAAGTCTCTTCGGTGCAATCGAGATTTGGGGGATTTGAGGACATATACAACTTTAAGTCTGAAGTGGACTTGGCGGATGGCTGTCGCTGAGTATTGCCAAGAGCATAGACCTGTGTCTTAGCCACTGCTGTTATCGCGTTGCCACCCGAATTGATAATGTTTCGGGAACGAATCACAAGGCAGTGAGTTTTCCCGCATAGTAACAGATGCGTTTGCGATTCGTGATTGTAAAAGATTCTCCTCTCGACCAATTCCCGAAATTCTGATAAGAATTGCCATGATAAATTTTGCAGCCATCATCTCGGGGAAGAACGTGTTGTCACATCGTGGTATTCAATTAGGCATAAGTCTTTGTCTCGCAATGAGCTGCGGTTGTGTACGTCCCTGGAATACCGAACTGCCGATGGTTCAATCGGGGTCTCCTTATTATGAGCAACAGCGAATTGAACGCTTTGATCCCTTCGCTTCGACCGAATTGGGACCTTCGACAATGTCCCGGCCTCGGGGGTATGAACAATCGCCCAATATTACGAGAAGTAGCCAGGAATCAGGAGCTTATACGGCTCCAGTCGTTCCGGGAACGGTGCATCCCCAATTTGCACCGCAGGCCTCTTATCCTCAACAGCAGTACCCGGGCGTCGTTCCTTTGAATTGAGGATTTGTTGGGTAGGACAGTCTTTCAGCCTGTCTTTCTTCTTGTTTGCGGCATTATTTCCAGTATCGATCAGGGATCCTATTGTGATTCAGACAGGCAGGATGCCTGTACTACTTTGCATTCTTCTCATGGGATAGGCAGATTTTCCCATCAACGCATCATACTGTGTTGGGAATCTGGTGAAGGCTCGTAATTTCGGCCTTCTTCAACTTGCATCAATCCGCAATCCTGACGAAACTCCACACTATTAATACTGCCTGTTTACTGTCAGTGAAATCTGACGGAAGATACATGAAGACAGCAGTTCGCGATGAGTGTTCAAGTCGATGATTGGAGGCGACTGAGATGAAAGTCTGGCCGGGAAATCCGTATCCGCTGGGGGCCACTTGGAATGGTTCCGGGGTAAATTTTGCGATCTATTCTGCAAATGCAACCAAAGTTGAACTCTGCCTGTTCGACTCGATCGATGACATCAAAGAAGTCGCCAAAATACCGCTGCAGGAGAAGACCGATTTCGTCTGGCACTGCTTTCTGCCCGAACTCAAACCGGGACAATTGTACGCCTACCGTGTGCATGGTCCGTATGAGCCCCATCACGGACATCGCTTCAACGCAAACAAGATTCTGCTCGATCCTTATGCGAAATCCATCGCACGGGGAGTTCGCTGGACCGATGCCATGTTCGGCTACTCAGTCGGACATCCTCAGGGCGATCTTTCCTTCGATACCCGCGACAATGCCGGCTCGGCTCCGCTGAGTGTCGTCGTTGATAACCGTTTTCGTTGGGGAAACGATACACAACTCAAAACACCCTGGCACAAAACGCTCATCTACGAAACGCATGTCAAAGGGTTCACGATGAAGCATCCCGGCGTGCCGAAAGCGCTGCGGGGAACCTATGCCGGGCTCGCTTCCAATGCCTCAATTCAACACCTGCTCGATCTCGGGGTGACGGCTGTCGAACTGATGCCGGTCCATGAGAAAATTCACGATCGGCATCTCGTCGATAAGGGCATCTCCAACTATTGGGGCTACAACACGCTCGGCTTCTTTGCTCCCGAACTCAGTTACAGTTCGAAGAAAGATCCGCAAGGCAGTGTGAACGAGTTCAAGACGATGGTGAAAAAACTCCATCAAGCCGGGCTCGAAGTCATTCTCGATGTCGTTTACAACCACACAGCCGAGGGAAACCATTACGGCCCGACCATTATGCTGCGAGGGATTGATAACAGTTCCTATTATCGCCTCGTACATCGCCAGCAGCGGTTCTATATGGACTACACCGGCTGCGGCAATACGCTCAACATGCTCACGCCGCATGTGCTGCAGCTGATTATGGATTCCCTCCGCTATTGGGTGCAGGAAATGCACATTGATGGTTTCCGTTTCGATCTCTGCAGTGCACTCGCGCGGGAACTGCACGAAGTTGATCGGCTCGGAGCCTTTTTCGATATCATTCATCAGGATCCCGTTTTGTCTCAGGTTAAACTGATCGCCGAGCCCTGGGATTTAGGCGAAGGGGGTTATCAGGTCGGCAATTTCCCGATCCTCTGGACCGAATGGAACGGCAAGTATCGCGATTGCATTCGTCAATTCTGGCGAGGCGACGGCGGCACGATGAACGAGTTCGCCACCCGCATCACTGGCAGCAGCGACCTCTACGAACACAACGGGAGGCGCCCTTATGCGAGTATCAATTTTGTGACCTCGCATGACGGATTTACACTGCAGGATCTTGTCAGCTACAACGACAAACACAACAGCGCCAACGGGGAAGATAACCGCGATGGTGATAATCACAATCTGAGTTGGAACTGCGGCGAGGAAGGCCCGACGACCGATCCCGATGTCCGCAAACTTCGCGAGCGGCAAAAACGAAATATCATTACCACATTGCTCCTCTCGCAGGGCGTGCCGATGATTTGCTCGGGGGATGAACTCGGCAAGACTCAGGGCGGCAATAACAACGCGTATTGCCAGGATACCGATCTGAGCTGGATCGACTGGGAGATGACTCAGGATAAAACACGGTATTTCAAATATGTGAAGAGTGTGGTCAAGATCTGGAAAGAGAATCCTGTCTTCCAGAGACGAAAATTCTTTCAGGGGCGACTCATTCGCGGCGAAAACGTTCAGGATATCACCTGGCTAACACCGAGTGGTAAATCGATGACTGACAAAGACTGGCATGAACCACACGTGCGATGTCTTGCGGTTCGTTTTGAAGGCGATCAGATTCATCAGGTCGATGAGAAGGGCCGCGATATCACGGGCAATACATTCCTGATGCTGCTCAACGCCCACGATCATTCCATCGACTTCACCTTGCCACAGCATGAAGCGAACGAGTTCTGGAAGCCGATGCTCGATACTAGCGACATCTCCCGAAAGACAGGCCTGATGCGACAAAATCAGGTCTACCGCGTGACGGCTCACTCAATGGTTGTGCTGAGAATCAAATCCGTCTCCTCGAATATAGCCGCCAGACTCATTCAGTGGATGCAACCCGAAATGGCGACCTCTCTGTTTCTTCCTGAAAAAACGGAAGAGCCTGAAGAAGTTGTCGTGACGGATCCCTCAGCAGAAGAGACGGTCGCAGAGGAATCTCCGGAGCTTGAGAAAGTTTCTGTTTCTGAAAAGGTGAATGAGTCTACTCCAGTTGAAGAAGCTGTCGGGGAAGAGACACTGGTGGAAGAGGATCTGGTCGAAGAACCAATCGAAGAAATGACGCCAACCACTTCCGCGATCGAATCTACAGTCGATGAATTTGACGCTGAAGAGGAAGATCCAGCGGAAGACGCGGCTGCTGATGAAGTTTCCGAGAAGACTGCTCACAAGTAAAATTTATAATGACGTTTGCGCTCAACTGGATTTGAAGATGTTTACGGGTTTAATCGAAGGTCTTGGCACTATCAAACAACTGGAGCAGGAAGCCAGTGGGTTGCTTGTTGTCGTGACAATTCCTCAGGAAATGCTGCAGGAAACAACATACGGATCAGCAGAGATTGGTGACAGTGTGGCCATTAACGGTTGCTGCCTGACGATTGTGGAGATCGACGGTGATTGCTGGTCGTTTCAGGCGGGAAGTGAAACACTCAGCCGGACAAATCTCGGGCAACTCTCAGTCGGCTCACCTGTGAACCTGGAACGGGCATTGCCTGCGCATGGTCGACTCGGTGGCCATTTTGTGCAGGGGCATGTCGATGGGCTAGGGCAGGTCGCGGAGATTGATCGCGATGGCGATTGGATCAAAATGTGGTTTCAGGTTTCGTCTGAATTAGCCTGTGGCATGGTGGAAAAAGGTTCGGTGACGGTTGATGGTATCAGTCTGACAGTCGTCGATGCCGAAGCTGATCGTTTCAGTGTCGCACTGATTCCGCACACGCTTTCTGTCACAACATTGGGCATTCGAAATGTGGGAGATGCTGTGAATATTGAGACGGATATTCTGGGTAAGTATGTCGCAAAAATGCTGGCAACGAATTCCTGATTCCTACGTCCCACCTTGCATTGTCTGGCTGGTCTGATTTAAATGAAGTCCTCACTTCATTACGTAAGGAAAAGCCATGAAATTAAGTTTTCGAATATGCAGTTTTGTGTTTCTCCTCTTAGGATTTCTGCTCAGTCCAACATCGGCTGAGCCGCGCAGGAACTCGGAGAATTCTCGGATGAACGTCGTGTTCATTATCTCCGATGACCTCACATCAACCGCGCTCTCCTGCTATGGCAATCAAACTTGCCAGACACCAAACATTGATCGCCTCGCCGCCCGCGGCACCCGTTTTACCAATGCGTATTGCAACGCAACCTATTGCGGACCTTCGCGAGCCTCATTTTTGACGGGCTACTATCCCCACGCAACAGGAGTCCTCGGCTATAACAGCCCGCGACCTGCAATTGGCGATCGGGAAACGTGGCCACAGATGTTTAAGAATGCTGGCTACTACTCGGCACGTGTCAGCAAAATTTATCACATGGGAGTTCCCGGCGGTGTCGAATACGGATTGGATGTCGGGAAATACAAAGATTACAACGGCTCAGACGACGAAGCCTCCTGGACAGAGCGATTCAACAGCCCCGGTCCAGAGTGGAAGGCGGAAGGGAAGGGCGAAACGCTCGAAGGAAATCCCGATGGCAAGAAGCCAGTCGTTGGTGGAAATACGTTTGTCGTCGTCGAAGCGGAAGGCGATGACCTCGTTCATTCTGATGGCAAGACCGCTGCCAAGGCAGTGGATTTGATTGAACAACATGCTGACAAGCCGTTCTTTCTGGCCGTCGGATTTGTTCGCCCGCATGTCCCCTTTGTCGCGCCGAAGAATTACTTTGAACCTTTTCTCCCGTACGACAAAAATGAATTGCCTCCCAAAATTCCCGGCGACTGGGACGACATTCCCGCGCCAGGCATCAACTACAAAACCAGCAAGAACATGAAGATGGATCTTCGTCGGCAGAAGAAAGCCGTGGGAGGCTATTATGCAGCCGTCTCTTACATGGATGCTCAGGTCGGCAAGGTTCTGGATGC
>DOCI01000325.1:8836-12421 GCA_003503535.1 Planctomycetaceae bacterium | reverse complement strand
GATGCTCTGGACAAATCAGGTCAGGCCAATAATACAATCGTGATCTTCACAAGCGATCACGGTTATCATTTGGGAGAACACGACTTCTGGGCCAAAGTCAGTTTGCACGATGAATCGTCGCAGGTGCCGTTGATTATCAGCGTCCCCGGAAAACAACCTGCTGTTTGTAACTCTCTGGTAGAATTGATTGATCTGTTCCCAACCACGGCTCAACTATGCGGCTTTAATATTCCCAAAAGAATTCAGGGAAAAGACATTTCTTCCCTGTTAGATGACCCCAGCCTTGAAGTTCGAGAAGAGGCCTTCTGTGTTGCACCGATGCGTAAGGGGTTCCTGCTCCGAGACAACAACTGGGCGTTCCTCTCTTATGATGAAGACGGCTCAAAAGGGATCGAACTGTATGATGTGCAGAAAGATCCTCATCATTACACAAATGTTGCCAATGATCCCAACATGGCAAACGTGGTCGCCGAGTATCAACAGAAGTTGACCAGGAAGTTGAGGTCAATTCGTGAGAATGATCTCAACTAACATTCCTCATGGAAGTTTGAAATCCCTCTCGGATGAGCGCTCAATCTGCCAACGACCTGCTCCCCAGGGCCCGTGAATCCAAACCGCTCCCTCTTCCGCGGCTCTGCGGAGATCATGCTCAGAAACAGGTTTGGCTTGTTGATCGTTTTTAATGAAATGCTGAATCGAGCCAAGTTCCATTTCCTGAGTCAAGAGAACTGACTTCTTAGGCAGATCCTTCGCAGATTCCTTTGTAGGTGATACTTCAGAGGATCGCACACTCTCCAAAAGTGGCCAGCTGGGATGGCTCTGGTTGAAGTATATGTGAGGAGAGCTTTCCAGTTGAAAGAATGTCTTTTGAACGGATTGCTCCTGAAATACTGTCTCCTCGGTCAAAGTGAGTTGATCTCGATACAAGGCCGAATTCACGAGACATTTCTCGAATGATTCACCTCCCACAGAAATCAGGGCGATTCCTTCCTCGGCTTGTGCAACACTGGTTCCGAATAACACCAGCACGATCATCGAATATTTCATTGACTCTTCCTTGAAGAAATATTGTAAATCGATTCGACTGAACCACGGGTAGTTTTCAGCGACTCAATTACTCCATACCAAGTTTTTCTTTCAACTTGGTAATCATATCCTCATCAGGATATTTGGCGGCCTGTTCCTGCTTGAGGGCATTACTCCAGGCTTCTTTGGCTTTCTCGGTTTTATCAATCGCCTGATAGCAATCGCCTAAGTGATCCCACAAAACCGTATCGCCTTCTTCGGAGCCTTCAACGGCTTTTTCCAGATAGGTGATTGCCTCATCATATTTTTTCATGCGATACAGAATCCAGCCCATACTGTCGAGATAAGCATGATTTTCCGGCTCGGCTTCCATCGCCTTTTTAATCATCTCATAAGCCTGATCGAGTTTCTTACCGCGATCGGCGTACAGGTATCCAAGGTCGTTGCAGACGGAGGTATCGTCTGGGTTCTTTTCATAAAAGACTTCGAGGATTTCCTCGGCTTTGTCGAACTCATCGTTTTGGGCATAAGCAGCAGAAAGAGAAAATTTCGCCTGTCTGATGATGGTATCGTTCGGGTTTTTTGATTCCAGGGCCAGCAATTCTTCGAATGCTTTAATCGCAGCGGCCCAGTTGTGGGTGTAATAATGGATCCAACCCTTTTGGAATCGCCACAGTAATTCATTCGGTTCTTCCTGGATCGCTTTGTCGATTAATGTGATCGCTTCTTCAGGAAGTCCCAGAAATGCCAGGCAGCGAGAAGAGTTGTACCGAGCTTCCCGCGCGATCTGTGGCAGTTTTTGTTCCTCTGCTTTTTCGAGCAAAGGAACGAAGATTTTGACGGCTTCTTCCCAGTTCTCGCTCAGGTAATGAACACGACCTTCCTGGTAAGTCCACAGCAGATTATCGGGATCAGTTTCTCGAACATCAGCAATCAGTTTGAGGGCCTTATCATTCTGTTCATTCGCAACGTAAACCTGAATCAACTGCAGTTGAAAGGCCTGCTTTTGATTGGATAATGTTGGGGAGTCAATCGCTTCCTGCAGGATTTCTGTCAATGGATCATATTCTTCGAGATTATTCAGGTAGTCGATCAACTCGGCATACAGTGTAACCTGCACCTGACGCTCGTCTCGAAGAGCCAATGCCCTGCGGTAGAAGAGAATCACTTTGTCGACCTGTTCCTGCTGCATCGCCAGCTTGGCCAGCAGATAGGTTTGTGTGAAGGCTTCACGAGCATCTTCGGGTTGTTTTTCCTGAATGCCAATATTGACCATGGCGTTGGCCAGTTTTTCATTCTGTTTGATCAAATCGAGTTCCGCTTCGAGACGATCAGCTTTGGCGCCATTCATCATTGCCTGAGCTAGTGCGGTCAATGTTTTCTGAGCATCTTCCTGCTGACGATAAATCTGCAACAGGCCCAGTTGAATATCAGCCTGATTTTTCGAATCTTTCAATGCTTCAAATATCTTCTCGGCATCGTCATAACGTTTGTTGGCAATGTACTGTTCGCCAAGGAATAGCCGCAGAGTTTCGTTTTTCGGATCCTGTTCGAGCAGTTCCTCAAGTTGCGGAATGATTTCTGATTCCTGATCGTTGGCAATCAGGAGTTCTGTCAGGAGGAGATAGGGACCTTTGCCTTTGCTTTGCAGTTTAGCTGCAAAGTAGGTATTCAGTTTTTCCAGGGCTTCTGCGGGCTTTTCTTTGCGGGAAAGGACGCGTGCCATCTGGTAATTTAAAACTTCGGGGTCTTTTCGGGTCGCTTCTGCGGCTAGCTCAAAGGCCTGCTCGGCGATGTCGAGTTGATCGGTCAGCAGGAACAGTTCTCCAAAAGTTTCGAACGTTTGAGACTTATCTCCCTGCATGGTTTCGAGGGCGCGTTGTGTGCGGAAATCGAGCGAATAATCATCGGGATGGGTGATCGCCTTGAATACAATCGCGTACGCATTGGCCGCTTCTTCAGTTTTGTTGATCGAAAGGTAGAGTCGTCCGAGTTGACTCATGATCGAAATGTAGGGACCACCTTGTTTATCGACCGTCGAACTTTCGATTGCTTTTTCGAAGTAACGAATTGAGCCAGGAATGTCGCTTTGTCGGAGTGCATAGATGCCTAATTGACTAAGCAGTTCAAAGTTGTTGGCATCTAACTCTACTGCTTTCTGAGCGTATTGAATGGCTTCAGTCAGTTTGTCGAGCCGAAATGCGAGAGGGATTATCGCCTTGTATAACGCGATCGATTTGTTATCGATTTCAATCGCTTTGGTATACGCTTCGTAGGCTTCAGCAAATTTATTGGTGTGCTCGAAGGTCCGCCCCGTCATGTAATAAGCGGCTGCTTTTCGTCGTTTATTGACTTCTTCATCGGTCGCCGATTCAGGAAGTCGGTATTCGTAAACATCATCGCCAGGTTGACTCAGCATTTCGATGAGTTGTTGCAATGCTTCGGGCGGCGTCGAATCAACTCCTGGATCAGATGTTTCTGCTGCCGGTTCATCTGAAAAACTCGATGCCGGGAGAGAAAAGGAGAAACCCCCAAAGACAATTGTCAGACAAATTCCGC
>DOCI01000325.1:5316-8704 GCA_003503535.1 Planctomycetaceae bacterium | reverse complement strand
GTTTCCGAAAGTATGGTTTTCCAGTCTTACATTTTTGGGGTGGCTGAGAGAATTGAGTTTGCATCCGCATCGTAATCACTCCTCTGATGCGATCAACATGGGCTGATCGTTGCATTTTGTCTGAATTCCGCAATATAAAGACTGATTCGATTTTCCGTTCGAATTGACAATCAGCCAAGCGTTTTTTTAACACGTTTTACGCATTTTACCAATAGAGGACGGCTCGAGTTGTGAGCAATTCCCCAGAACAGCGAGCAATTTTTTGACGAATTGAACACGGATTATTTGATTTCTGACAGAATTTCTTGACTCAGAAACCTGTCCGCGTTAAAAAAAACTTGTTATTGTCAATAATAATTGGGGGTGCTCTGTCGATGTAACACGATAGAGTAAACATTAACGAATAGTTCGTTAATGTTTAATTATCAGGTGGAGTGTTTGGTAAAGCACGACAATGGAGTGCGTTGCCGTAATGATGCACCACCATGAAGACCCTGCCTGGGAATGAGTGTGAATGTAAGTTGAATTTTCGGCTTGGCACTCAAAACCCGTGGAAAATTCCTGCGATATAAGGAGCAGAAAATCGAGACGACGCATCGGGTGAATGATCAAATCAGGATCACACCAATTCGAGTTGTGAATTTTGATGGCGAAATGCTGGGTGTTATTGAAACGAGCGAGGCTCAGACTGTTGCAACTGAAAATGGTCTGGATCTTGTGGAAGTGGCTCCAAACGAAAAGCCACCCGTTTGCCGTATCATGGATTACGGCAAATTCAAGTATGAACAAAAGAAAAAGTTGAGCAAAAACACCAAGCAGCATCAGACTCAACTCAAGGAAATTCGATTGCGACCCAAAATTGGGGAGCACGATATCGATTTCAAGATGAAGAAGGCTCGAGATTTCCTGCTTCATCACGATAAAGTCAAATTGACCGTCATGTTCAAAGGGCGTGAAAATGCTCACCATGAACGGGGACGGGATATTCTGGAAAGTATTGCCAAGTCACTTGATGACATCGCCAAACTGGAAAAAATGCCCGGTATGGACGGTGGACGAAGCATGACTGCAATTCTGACTCCAAGATAAATTTCATTGTTATTTTGGGCTGTGTGGGAACACCAGTCTGAGATCTCTGGAAGAAAAGTTTTTTAACGCTGGTCGGTTTGACTACCGAACAGTCTTGAGGATCGTTATAATGCTCGACTTGTTCTCAATTCGAGTGCGATGATTGTGCAGGTAGGTTCCACAAGTGGTTAAGCCTGTTGACGTTATGTCTGTTTAATTATCCCGTTCGCGGGTCACACACAATTCTAACTGGTGATACTGTGCCAAAGCAAAAAACACACAAGGGAATGCAGAAGCGGTTCAAAATTACCGCAACTGGTAAAGCGAAGCATCGCAAAGCGAATCGCGGTCACATCATGAGCAAGAAGTCTGCCGATCGTAAACAAGCCTTGCGGGGCGATGGTGTGATCACAGGGACAGTTGCCAAGAAAATTGCGGACGCCTTGCGTCCAGGTCTCTGAGTTGAACGCATCTGATCTGATTATTGAGACAGGCGGGAAGCCTGTCCTACGGGTTGATTAGATTGGAATACTTGCGGAAATCCTCAGAATTTGAACATTTACAGAATTTGAACAAAGCGGCAGAGAGTCAAAATGAAAGTCAGAAGTGGCAAAGCTCGTTTGAGATCAAAAAGACGGTTGTTGCGTGAAGCCAAAGGCAATTTTGGTGGACGTAAGAACCTCAATCGTACTATCCGTGAAACAATCTTGCGGTCTCGTGCTTACGCCTACCGCGATCGCCGTGTGCGTAAACGCGAAATGCGTCGTTTATGGATTATCCGCCTGAATGCGGCTTGTCGTGAACACGGCCTGCGATATTCCGAATTTATTAACGGATTGACTAAATCTGGCCTGACTTTGAATCGTAAATCGCTGAGCGAATTGGCATTCCACGAGCCAGCGGTATTCGCGGAAGTATTCAATGTTGTAAAGGCCAGCCTGTAATCAGGCGAAATTTGAAATACGCATGAGTTCGTGTTTCAGCGGCCCTGAGATCAGAATAAGAGGCGGATGAGATTCTCAGCCGCCTTTTTTCGTAGAATTTTCTACGACTCTTCAGGATTTTTATGGGTATTATCCAGCGGGTAAGGGGAGCCCAGATAGCCCTGCTATCTGAGTGGACGAAGTTCACAAGAGGTTTTCAGTTTGATAATGGAAATTTCCCAAAGGCTTCTTGCAGCTATGCCGCCCCGAAAGAATCATTCGGGGCTAACCTGAAAAATACTGTTAAACACAAAAATCAATGAAGAACTATAAGATCAGTCCAAACCACAAGCCTTATAGCGAAGATCCCATTCGATGAATTTGCTCCAAGTCCTGGATGATTATCAAAACGAAGCTTTGCAGGTCATCAGTCAGTGTGGCGAATTGTCGGACATCGAAGAGGCACGAATTCGCTTTCTCGGCAAGAAAAAAGGACGTCTGAAAGAGATTCAGACTCAACTATCGACAGCTAAGCCGGAAGAACGCCCTGAACTTGGGAAACGCTTCAATGCGGCCAAAAATGCGGTTGAAGCTTCTTTGAATTCCCGCAAAGACGAACTGGCTAAGCCCGTCAAGCAAGCCGCTGGATTGGACGTGACTCTCCCCGGCATTGCATCCCCACTCGGGAAGCGGCATCCGATTTCGAAAACGATCAGCGAGTTCAAGGAAATCGCGGGTCGCCTCGGTTTCGATGTCGCTGATGGCCCAGAAGTTGAAGACGATTATCACAACTTTGTCGCTCTCAACATCCCGGATGACCATCCCGCACGCGATCCGCTGGATAATTTCTATCTTTCGGTTGCTCAGGAAGGGGCAGGTGGTCCCTGGCTGCTGCGAAGTCAGACTTCCACCGTGCAGATTCGCGTCATGGAGCAGGTTCCACCACCAGTCCGCATCGTTTCCACGGGCCGGGTTTACCGCCCCGATACCATCGATGCAACGCACTCCTGCATGTTTCATCAGATGGAAGGCTTGTATATCGACAAGCATGTCACGATGAGTAACCTCAAAACAACGCTCAAAATGATCGCGACTCAATATCTGGGTGACGACATCGCGATCCGTTTCCGGCCTTCGTTCTTCCCATTTACCGAACCTTCCGTCGAAGTCGACATTCAGTGGGGAGACAGTTGGATGGAAGTCGGCGGAGCAGGGATGGTTGACCCGAATGTGCTGAAAGCGGTCGGCTACGATCCCGAAGAAGTGAGCGGTTTTGCCTTCGGACTGGGCATCGAACGCCTCTGCATGAAGCGTTATGGCGTGAAAGATATTCGCCTGCTTTATGAGAACGACCTGCGATTTCTCTCACAGTTTTAAGATTAAGTCCCAAAATACAA
>DOCI01000325.1:2556-5155 GCA_003503535.1 Planctomycetaceae bacterium | reverse complement strand
ACTCGATTGCGCTTCGTGCTTGTGCAGGCTTCAGTTATCGATCAAATCAGGTTTCCAGCGTGATATGCAACCCGCCCGAGCAATGGTTGCATAATACATTCTGATTTGCCATTTCGCGATTAGCGCGAATTCTTTTTGTGCAATGTGGGCAGTCGACATACACGCCCTGCAGGTTGCTCATTGATTCCTCAATCCTGCAGATAAAACCCGCATCACAGCGATTGCACTTCACGCTGGAATTCAAAAAATTCACCGGGATCTTCAGTTCCTGCTGACATTTCGGACAACTCAGGTAAATCCCCTTGGCACGAATCAGGAAGATTTTGCTGGAGTTGTTGGCTGGGGCTTGTTCGATGGAGGAAGAACTACTTTTTTTTTTCGTCTATGGTGACTTCCTGCAAGGGAATAAATTCAGGAATATCGACAAAAGTGACTTTCAATTCCGAATTCAAAAGAGCACGGCACGTCTGGCATGTGATTAAATTTGCGGGCATGTGATCCCCACAGTCCGGACAAGCTCCACCTGGCCAAGCTGGCATGGCATCAGTTCCTTGTAAAATATTAGCAGAAAATATCAGTAGAAAAATTATCGAGCAAATAGGATACCAGTAATCGACACAGGTTCACGCCAACTGCATTAAAAGCAGAATGAAAAGAATAAATTTTGCGATGAAGCTGCATATCAATTGAGTTGGTAGATTCCACGCCCAATCTTAAAGAATTTATGTCAAGAGAGTCTTCGACGAATAATTCGTGAATTCTGGGTGTACAGTTTATCAAGACATCCAGCAATTCGAAACTATTTTTTGGGAAGACAGTACAACTTTGTGGCGGTTTTCAGATACATGCGCCCGTTGGCGACAACCGGTGTTGCATAAGAAAGGTCATTTAAAGGAACGCGGCCAAGTTCCTGAAACTCACGGCCAGCGGCCAGAACGACAACAGTGCCTGCTTCGTCGATGACATACAGCTTATTTTCCAGCCAGATTGGTGAACCGCTGAAGTTTCCGCCAATTCGCTCCGTCCAGATTTCTTCTCCAGTGGTGGCATCCAGGCAGGATGCGACACCGACATCGAGAATCATATAAATCAGCCCATCTTTATAGACAGGAGTCGGCACATAGGGAATGGTTCGGGTTAATGTGAATTTGGGTGTGACCTGACCAGTCTGATCCAATTCAACCGCATACAGATTTTTCCCTTTTCCACCACCTCCGCTCACAGAAATGACTAGATTGTCTGTCAAGAATGGTGATCCGACAGTTCGTTCCGGAAAGCGTTCGGTTCTCCAGAGCAGTTCTCCCGTATTCACATTCATGGCGGAAATTCCCATCATACCACTCACGCAGATCACTTCTTCGACGCCATCTTTGCGAGTCCGAACAAAGGGCGTTGCATACGAAGTTCGGTTGAATTCCCGTTCAGCCTGCCAGACCTGCTTGCCAGTCGTCAAATCGTAAGCCGTGACGCTACTCGGACCTTTCATGTCTTTGGGAACAATGACCAGATTTTTGTGGATGATCGGTGAGCAGGAAGGGCCATGTTCGCTGATGAATTCGCCCAGATCGTTCCGCCAGAGTTCCTGTCCATCCTTCGTCCAGCAGGCGATGATAAACTGGCCTTCATCGGCAAAGGCAGCCACAACATGTGAACCATTTGTGGCTGGAGAGCCTGAGGCAAAGCTGTTTTTGTTGTGGAGATGCACATCATTAAGCGTCAAATCCTGTTGCCATTTTTCTTTTCCGGTTACAGCATCCAAACAAAGCAGTCGGCGAACGGAACCATCGTTAACACCCGTTGTCACATATAGCGAATCCTCCCAGACAACCGGTGAAGAGTGGGACAAGCCGGGCAGATCGATCACCCAGGCATAATCGTTTTCGGTCCAGGTGACGGGAAATCCTGTTTCCTGAGAGATCCCCTGACCATTGTTACCGCGAAATCGAGGCCAGTTTTCAGCAGAAGCACTTGAGAGGGATGTCAGTGCCAGAATTAACGAGCACACTGCAAGTACTGAAAAACGAAGCATGCTGAACTCCCGAAAATCAAAGGCGAAAATGAACGGATCAATATTTGTAAGATAACAAAACCTGAATGTGACAACCAGCGATTGATATCAGGATCTGAACCTTCTTGAGTAAATGATCAGTTATGAGGCAATAACTCCGCAGCGCTTGAACCTCTGAACGTGGATCATCATAATCTTGGCTGAATCCTGATAAACGCTAATAACTGTAAATAGATTCCGCCAACCCAGTGCGCCGGCTATCCGGTTCGACAGCAAAGTAAACTATGAAGACTGACGACTTACGCGATGCCTATCTCGATTTCTTTACCGAAAAAGGCTGTGTTCGCCGCCCGAGTGATGTTCTCGTGCCGAATGACCCGACCGTTCTATTCACGCCAGCGGGCATGAATCAGTTCAAAAACCAGTTTCTGGGTATCGGCCAGCTGGAATTCAACAAAGCGACGACTTGCCAGAAATGTCTGCGTACGGGCGATATCAGCAATGTCGGCGTAACGGCTTATCATCACACCTTCTTCGAAATGCTGGGAAACTTCTCCTTCGGGGATTACTTCAAAAAGGAAGCGATTCACT
>DOCI01000325.1:2063-2423 GCA_003503535.1 Planctomycetaceae bacterium | reverse complement strand
CCGATTCACTGGGCCTGGGAATTTCTCACGACCAAAAAATGGCTAGGGCTTGATCCGGATCGGCTGACGGTCACCGTTTATCTCGATGACGATGAAGCTTTCAATATCTGGGAAAAGGAAATTGGACTCGATCCGAAACGGATTTCCCGCGAAGACGAATACGAAAACTTCTGGCCAGCCGGGGCTCCGACGGATGGGCCGGATGGTGTCTGCGGGCCGTGCAGCGAAATTTATTATCACCCGCCGGGCGGCGGAAAATGTGTGGAAATCTGGAATCTTGTTTTCACCCAATTTAACCGCGTCGGCTCTCCGCCAGATAACCTGCGTCCTTTGCCGATGAAAAACATCGACACCGGCATG
>DOCI01000325.1:0-2004 GCA_003503535.1 Planctomycetaceae bacterium | reverse complement strand
GACACCGGCATGGGGCTCGAACGGACCGCTTCGACCTTGCAGGGTGTCGAAAGCAATTTCGAAATCGATACGCTTAAACCACTCTGTGAAACTGTCGGCGAAGTGCTTGGTGCCAAATACAGTTACGCTGGCGAACATGGGCGTGCGATGCGACGAATAGCCGATCATGTGCGAGCCGTCACGATGTGTGTCCATGAAAATGTTCTGCCCGACAACAAAGAGCAGGGCTATGTCGTGCGGCAGTTGTTGCGACGAGCCGTGCTGGAGTCTTACCTGATCGGTAAACAGGAACCGGTGCTGCATTCACTTGTTCCGAAAGTGGTCGAACTGCTCAGCAAGCCGTATCCCGAGTTGAAAGAGACAACACAATCGGTTCAGGAAGCAATACGCGAAGAAGAGTCTGCCTTCCTCGATACGATTGAACGTGGCTTGAACCGCTTCAATAAATGTCTCGATAATGCCAAGTCCTCGGGTGTCATTCCGGGAGAAGAAGCGTTTCATTTGCATACGACCGATGGCTTCCTGTACGAATTGACCGAAGCCCTGGCTGCCAAGCATAACCTCAAAGTTGATCGTTCCGGTTTTGAAACCCTGATGGAAGAACACGGCATCATCTCGAATGCCGGTAAGCAGAAATCCGTCATGGCAGAAGGCCCGCTCGATGCCATTCGTAAAACTTCCGGCAACACAGAATTCCTGGGATACGATTCGACCGAAGCGACTGCAAAAGTGGTCGGCATCATCGCTGAAAAACAGTTGGTTGAAGAGTTGAACGAAGTCGGACACAAAGATCTCGTCGCCATCGTGCTCGACCGCACGCCTTTCTATGCCGAGTCCGGTGGACAGGTAGGAGATGTTGGTTCGCTGACGTCTGACGGCATCGAGTTCGATGTCCAGGATACGCAGAAAGATGGCGAACTCTGGCTGCACATTGGCCATCTGAAAAAAGGCAAGATTGGTATCGATCAGGAATTGACAGCTACTGTTGATACGGAACGTCGGGATGGTATCAGTCGGGCACACTCGGCCACGCACATCATGCACCATGCATTGCGATCGACATTAGGTGAAGGAGCGACGCAGCGGGGATCGAAAGTTCAACAGGATGAACTCCGCTTCGACTTTGCTCACAAGCGACCACTCACTGCCGAAGAATTGACTGTCATTGAAGACATCGTCAACACACACATTTCCGAGGGGGCAGACGTCTCCACAAAAATGCTGCCAATCGCCGAAGCTCGCGAAGCCGGAGCGATGGCGTTATTCGGCGAGAAGTACCCAGACTTCGTTCGCGTGGTTTCCATGGGCGATTTCAGTAAAGAACTTTGCGGCGGAATCCATTTGACCAACACCGGCCAGGTGGGGATGTTCAAAGTGATTGCCGAAGAACCGGTTGCAAAGGGAGTACGGCGTCTCGTGGCCTATACCGGCGAAAAAGCAATTTCCGAAGTGCGTGCCAAGGAAGCCGTGTTGAAAGAAGTGATGTCCGAATTGAAAGTTGGTTCGACGGATGAAGTCGTCCGGAAAATTCAACAGCTGCAGAATGATCTCAAAGACGCCAAGCGAAAACTCTCCGATCAGATGCGGCAGTCAATCGGCGACGACGTGAACGATCTGCTCGCGAATGCAGAAAAGATTGGCGATGTTTCACTGATCGCTCATCAACTCGACAATGTCGATAAGGATGTGCTGCGTGATTATGCCGATCGTCTGCGAAAGAAAACGAAAGCGGTCGTCATTCTCGCTACCGAAATCGATGGGCGAGTCGCCTTGCTGGCTGGCGTGACTTCCGAATTGACGAAGCAGGGAATCAACGCCTCGAACTGTGTGAAAGCAGCTGCCAAACTGGTGCAGGGTGGCGGAGGGGGACGACCTGATCTGGCAGAAGCGGGCGGCAAGGATCCAGCTGGAATCTCGAAGGCTCTCGAAGCAGGCTTGCAGTATTATCGTGAACAGCTTCAGAAGTAAAAACTTCTATTAATAACTGGAGTTTTGCAAAACGCT
>DOCI01000328.1:20088-27149 GCA_003503535.1 Planctomycetaceae bacterium | reverse complement strand
ATTTCAAATTAGAAAGCGTATAACAAGCTCACACCAAAAAACATGGGTGGCTGGGGTCGAAGCGCAGCCCCCAGAAATATCGACACTCGAATGGGATGGACCGACGGTCTCTACGCTCGGCCTAATTGATGTAAAGTGCAATCACTCTGGAGGCTGCCAGTAACTTGTCAGTAACTCCCGAATGATTGACATCGGCACCTCATAAACATCAGACAGGATAATTTTCCCACCTGCAATTTTTAGTTCGAGTGCCTGACTCCAGTTCTTATTTTTGGGAATGACGATATCCTGGATTTCATCCCAGCGCAATACGCCTTTCATATCTTGCTGTCGTAGAGCAAGTCCTCCGGGGCTGATGACTATGCCAGAATTGCTCAATAAATTCTGAGCACTGCGATTTCGAGCCTCTCTCGATATTGAAATGATGATTAAAATAATGCTCGATATAATTCCTACCATTATTCCTACAGAAGTCCATTCAAAACTCTCTCCGATTGCCCCAACTAGCACAGCACTGAATCCGACCAGGCAAATGGCCCCTAATACTTTTTTGAGGCTTTTATCGACGTACAGATAATTATTCTCACGAGATTTGAATGCATAAATTCTGGATTCATCAAAGAGCTCAACCTGCTTGTTCCAGAAACCCTTCAATTCATTGACTGTATTTCTTTGACTCAGTTGAGAAATCAAAACGGATTCAATTCGATTTTGAATCTCTTGTGCAACTTTGGGAGATAGATTTGGAATCGTGAAATATCCACCAGAATGAATGAGTTCCAGCGTGCTTTTCTTATGGCCTTGATAGGTCTCCTCAAGAGCCGTCCGATTTGCGAATCGAATTCCTTCGACCTCTGAAAAATGCAGTAATGACTGATGATCTTCGTCTTCAATCTGCTCGCCAGTAACAGTCATCACAGAACTCTCGTTCGGGGAGGTCATCAGGAGTATTACTCCCGGCCAGAAGAAGCAGATGGAAATAATATATAAATGCACGCTGGGGCTGATGATTGAAAAAGCAACAATCAGCAGTGAAACCCCAACCAGGCTCCACGGCAATAGGGTCAAGGACTTGCGTGCGGGTATTAAAATTGGAGTTATTATTGTTGCAGAATCTCGATCCACGTCACAGCTCCGTTATGCAGAAAATGAGCAAGTATTGGTACCATCAATCCACCACTCAAATATCTGAGTAGCCCTAAATACAAGCCGATGAAAAAGAAATAGGGCATACTGATCGGGTCGGCAACATGAGCCAAACTGAACAGGATGGCCATCAAAACAATGGACACGCGAGGGCTGGTGACGGTTTCAAAGCAATACCCCATCACACCTCTGAAGAAAACTTCTTCCACGATCGCAGGCTGAACGCAATAAAGTATCAGAATTATCCAAAAGTAATTGTGATAGTCGACATAGCCAAAATCCAGGACGTCCCAGCCAATCCACTCTGCGACGATTCCATGATAGGCATAATTGATCAACATGATCAGCGGGAGAAGTAAAAGAGCAGCCCATCCGAAACAAGTAGTCTTCGAAAATTTCATCAAACTGCATGTCTTATCTGCTCCAATATACAGAACTGATGCTAAGACCAGCAGAAAGTCCATCACCTCCCAAATCCCCATGAAAACCATGCCGGCAACTTCATCACCGTTCTGGAAGTAAGGAGTCTCTGAGAGCAGTCGCATAAACATTGAAATGGTGAACATCGCAGCTGAAAATGCTAATCCGACAAACAGAGGATGCATACGACCATTCAGCAAAATGAATTGCTCTTCGTTTCTTTGTGATGATTGTTTAGTTAACTTCGCCTGGCAATGACGACACCATTCTGTACCTGCAACCCAATGATGGCCACATCTCCAGCAGGGAACATGCAATTCGACAATTTGCAGTTCAGTGAAGTTGTGATCTTCATTGTTCAGATCGGAATCATTCTGCGACAGCCCCTGATCGAATTCACTCACACGATTGACTTTACTTGAGCCTCGTTTTGGTATGCAATGGCCGCAGAGACCGATTTTACTAATAATACAACAATGATGATTTTAATCAGAACCCCTCTGATGATCATCGTTGGATCGAGAAAGGCTGTAATTGCCTGACCACCTAAATATAGAATCAATGCAGCAATTGTGATTCCAACCGGGGCTTTGTAAATCGCGAAGCCCATTACGATGAAGGCAACTCCTAATGCGGTGAACAACGCAGAGATTAGCTGTAATTGTCGTGTCGATGCAGACACAATTTCTTCGACATATTCCATGTCGACTTCCTGTCCTGAGTTCTGAATTATTTTGACTTCTTTATCAATTTCAGTGCGAACCAGAGACTCTGACATTGCTCCGACAAAAACATTTGCCCCTAGCGTAATAACGCCTATGAAGATCATGATCCCTTTGGCTTGACCTAATGATTTTTTACGCACCTCCTGAGCGAGGCTTCCCAACTCTTCGTCCTCGTTGGTCATATTCTCCATGTTCATTGACGGGCTTTCATTTGATAGGATCGATAAGAAATGTTTCCTGAACATGGAAACAGCTATGCTTGAGAAAGTCAAGTCTTTGGAGCAGGTTGAAGTTTCAATAAGTAAATTTGATGTTTCGTTTACTTACCTGTAAACTTTAAAATTGAGGGCAGAGAAGGCGATGGCCAGCCATGCGATTGATTCGCAGGAGTTCAGAGTTGATCTGAACCGGAAGAGGCAACTCTTCTATCGGAGGTTCGAATCCTCTCTTTGCCCTCGTTTTATTATCACTCATGATTACTTCGGATGTAGGGTAAGCCGAGCGTACCCTACTTGCTCAAGTCACCGGATCATACCCATACTTTTCCAGCGCGAATTTCATTCGCGTGTTGATCACCTCAGCCAGCACGGGATCGGTGGCGAATTCGTTCTTTTTGTATTCTTTCTGTCCGGCGACATACTTCTCAATTTCCGGTTGGACGTGATCGAAAGCCGGCAGGCTCAGGTCTTCGTAGACTTTTCGCATGTGCTCGATCGGGTTCTGTTCGAGATCTTCGTATTTGATTTCGGTCAGGTGGCCTTCGGGGATTTGCTGTTTGTCCTGCTCGTACGTGCGGATGCACTGCTCGTAGGCTTCGTAGATCAGTTCTTCGTTCCGTTCGAGATTCAACCGGCCGAGGGCGTTGGTCTGGAACATCACGCCCCGCAGATAGATCGTTGAGCGAATGACATCGTAGGGATGTCGGTGGATGTAGACGAACTTGGCATCCGGAAACAACTCCCGCAGAATTTCGATGCGGTACGTGTGTCCGGGAGATTTGAAAACGATCGGCTTGTTGTTGCGGATGGTCAGCTTTTTGGCGAACGTCATCAACGCCTGCTTCCACTCTTCCCGCTCTTTGGGATCCGCGTTTTTGAAATCGAAGTAATCTTCGTAGCGTTCGCGATGTCCCTGAAAAGCCAGGTTGCGATAGGGGGAATACGTGGTGGTGAGCAGCAGGGCCATTTCGTCTTCCTGCGGCAACTTCCAGCCGGTCTGCATATTGTCCATCGGCCGCTTTTTTGGGACGATGAAATTCGTCAGGCCCGCCATTGTTTTCTCGGTGGTGAGAAAGTGATGGGCGAAGATGCACTCGTAGAGATTCGGGTAGGTGAATCGATCGTCGAGGGTCATCAGGTTGTGTAGGTAGGTGGTGCCGGAACGCCAGTGGCCGAGGACAAAGACGGGAGGCTGAACTTCGGTCTGCTCAATCTGTTTGCGAAACCGCATTTTTTCGATGGGAGCCCAGACCGAATTGTGGACCGTCATAAACAGGGTTGGCAGGATGCGATGGAGTTGTGTCCAGTGCAGTTCCGCTCCGACTCGGATCAGTTTCGCGAAATCTCCCATTCGCATGCCGTGCCAGATAACGAGTCCCCGTTGCGAATTACGAGCAGCTTTGGGAGCGTGGGAAGCAACGTGTTCAGCCATAGGTATCACAGTTTCTTGGTATCGATGCCCCGGAAAGCCAATTTTCAGGATCAGTTTTCAGTTTCGACGATGGCATCCATCAACAGTTGTGGGTATAAGAATTGTAGAGCGAAGATCGTTACTCAAACCATTTTTGACTTGAGACCGCTTCAATTTACCCCAAAACACAAACAATTCCCACCAAGGAGAACGCCCATGCGACAAATCTCTCTCATCCTCGTAGCGACTGTATCTCTGTTATCGATGGCATCAACCTTGCAGGCTGGTGAGGACGGGTGGGTTTCTTTAATGGACGGAAAGACATTCGACGGCTGGAAGATCAACGAACATCCCGACAGCTGGAAAATTGAAGAGGGGGCCTTTGTGTGTCAGGGAGAACGCAGCCACCTGTTCTATGTGGGAGATGACAAACCGTTTAAGAACTTTGAATTCCAGTGCCAGGTGAAAACTCTGCCAAACAGCAATGGCGGGATTTACTTCCACACCAAATATCAGGATGAAGGCTGGCCCAAAGGAGGATTTGAATGTCAGGTGAATAACACCTACGAAAAAGACCCGAAGAAAACCGCCTCAATTTATGCCGTTTCCAACATCCTGTACGATTCCCCGGCTGTCGATAACGAATGGTTCGATTACAAAATCATCGTCAAGGGAAATCACGTGCAAACCCTCATTAACGATAAAGTCTGCGTCGATTACTACGAACCACCGGGAGCTCAACCGGGGGAAGGCTTCGACCGTGTGCTATCTTCAGGAACTTTTGCTTTGCAGGCTCACGACCCCGGCAGCAAAGTCTATTTCCGTGATATCAAAGTGAAACGCCTGCCGGAGTAGTTCAGAATATTATAAGGGGGCTTGCTCAAGGAGCCGCCCTCACATTTTACAAATCAAATACCAGCACGAAGCGTAAGCGAGTGTGTTCTTCGCTCATTTCAACACACTCGCATGTGCTTTGTGCTGGTAAACTTCAATTTACTCTTTCTTCTCTTCTGCTTTCTTCTCTTCTGCTGGCTTCTCTTCTGCTTTCTTCTCTTCTGCTGGCTTCACCTCGGCTGGTTTCTTTTCTTCGGGCTTCTTTTCTTCGGCTGGCTTTTCTTCTGGTTTCGGCTCTTCGACTGCTGGTTTTGGTTCTTCAAAACCTGCAATGATTTCCAGTTCGGGCAAGGCAGCCTGCAGTTTTTCAACTCCCGCTTTTGTCACTCCCGACTCCCAGAGATAAAGCTTCTTCAACTTCGTCAGGCTTTCGAGTGAGGCGAGTCCGGCATCGGTCACTTTGGTGGCATACAGATTGAGATATTCCAGATTTTTCAAGCCGGAGAGATGGGTTAGGCCTTCATCGCCGATGTCTGTTTTTTCAAGATGCAGACGTGTCAGGGACTCCAGCTTTGAGATGGAAGCCAAACCCGCATTCGTGACTTTGGTGCCGCGGAGGTTGATCGCATAGACTTTTTCGAGACCGGCGAGCGGCTGGAGATTGGCATCGGTGATCTCATCACTCGAAAGATGGTAGGAAATCTCGACACGATCATCGGCTTGCGAAAGTGGCAAAACTCGGCCACCCTGTTTTTTCACGTCATCGTACTGAGCATGGACTTGAGAAATTGTTGCCAGCAAAACGGTCGCAATGATGGCGAGGCGAAGAATCATTTTCTGCTCCTGTGAATTTCTGATTGAATTTGTTGATTGTTGTAGTGTATCAAGAATGAAAGATATTCGCTCACTTTTCAAGTGGATAGAGGGATCCTGTGAACTCGTCTGTACAGGAAATGAAAATGCTTGAAAGATTCAAAACTGAAATGACCTTCCGCCATGTTTGAACAGGCATTCTCTTTCAGCGATTCCATCCTTTTCTATTTCTTTGTGGCTTCGTGGAGAATATGATGATCCATGAACAGATTTTAACTTTCCAGACTAAGGCCATTTCTTTTTGAACCTGATGTCCTGGCGGGTCTATTGAATTTCGTTCTCATTGACACAGTTTGCATTTTAAACATGTTTCCCCTCTCCTTGATTGCCAAAGCCCCAACCATGAAACATATTCTTGCTGGATTGGCCCTTGTTGCTGGAGCTCTTTCTGGAGTTGTTTCTGCAGAAACTCCTGTGCTGGAGAAAGGCGATCGACTGGCGATCATCGGCGATTCGATTACCGAACAGAAACTCTACAGTAAGTTTATCGAAACGTATCTGCTGGCCTGTTATCCCGAACTGGAGATTCAGACCTTTCAGTTTGGCTGGGGTGGAGAACGGGCTCCGGGCTTTGCGGCTCGAATGGAAAACGATCTCGTCCCGTGGAACCCCGATGTGGTCACCACCTGCTACGGCATGAACGATGGTTCGTATCGCGAATACACTGAGCAGATCGGCAAAACCTATGAAGAGGGAATGCGTCGAATTATCGAACGGATGCAAAAAGCCGGAGCGACAATTGTGGTTGGCTCTCCCGGCGTTGTCGATAGTTTCACGTGGCAACGAGGCAATCCCGAATTTGATCAAGTCTATAACGACAATCTCGAACACCTCGGCCAAATTGCTAACGAACTTGCCAAAGAAAGTCAGTCACCTCATGCCGACGTGTTTGGCGAGATGATGAAATCGATGAAAGCGGCCAAGGCTGAATTGGGAGAAGAGTATCCGGTTGCTGGTGGTGATGGAGTCCATCCCGGAGCAAACGGTCATTTACTGATGGCCTACGCATTCTTGAAGGCACTCGGATTGGACGGAGAAATCGGGACGGTAACACTCGATATGACAGCCGACAAAGCCGAGGCGACAACTGGTCATAAAGTCCTCAGTTCAAAAAACGGGACTGTTGAAGTCGAAAGTACTCGATATCCATTCTGCTTCTACGGCAGCCCTAACGATCCTAATGGCACAAGCAGCATTCTGCCTTATACTCAATTCGATGAAAGGATGAATCGCTTTATTTTGAAAGTCAAAGGCCTGGAAAGTTCTCGAGCAGACGTCACATTTGGAGCCTCGACAAAAACGTTCAGCAAAGAACAACTGGAATCAGGAATCAATCTGGCAACGGAATTCCTGGACAATCCATTTGTCGGTCCGTTTCAAAATGTGATGAACGAAGTTGCTCGGAAGCAGGCATATGAAACTCAGATGATTAAA